>JBGPYQ010000012.1:0-29549 GCA_041493345.1 Gammaproteobacteria bacterium
CACTTCGCGCGTAAGCGTCACCTCGAACGGATTCGCCTCGCCCTTTCGCATGATGGTAAGGCGGATGCTCGTCTTCGGCTTGCCGCGCATGCGCTTGACCGCGTCATTCAGGCTCATGCCCTTGATCGACGTGTCATCGAGCTTGATGATGAGATCGCCGGGTTTGAGGCCCGCGCGGAACGCCGGCGTGTCCTCTATCGGCGAGACGACTTTCACGAATCCGTCTTCCATGCCGACCTCGATGCCAAGGCCGCCGAACTCGCCCTGGGTGCCGACCTGAAGCTCCCTGAACGCTTCCTGGTCCAGGTAGGCCGAGTGGGGATCGAGTCCGGTGAGCATGCCGCTGATGGCTTCGGTGATGAGCTTCTTGTCTTCGACCGGCTCGACGTAGCTGCTCTTGATCGCGCCGAATACCTCGGCGAAGGCGCGCAGCTCGTCCACCGGCAGGGGGAAGCGCGCGGCCTCGCGCTGGGCCACTGCGGAAAAATTGAGGCTGAGCAGCACTCCCGCCAGCACTCCTGCCACCACTAAACCCGCCTGCTTGATTTTTGTTCCCATCGCTTGCTCCTTCGCTTGCTCCGGCGTTCGCCGCAAGAAGGACGAGGAGTTGACCGCTCTGCGCTAGGCTTCGCTACTGCAGCTTCACCCAACGCATTGGATCAAAAGCCTTTCCTTCATGCCTGATCTCGAAGTATAAGCCGGATTCCGTGTTGCCGCCGCTCGCACCTACGGTCGCGACCACGTCGCCGGTGCGCACCGTGTCGCCTATCTGCTTCAACACCGATTCGTTGTTGCCGTAGATGGTGAGGTAGGCCTGGCCGTGATCGACGATCAGCAAGTTGCCGAAGCCGCGAAGCCAGTCGGCGAATACCACGCGTCCGGAAGCCACCGCCCGGACGTTCTGCCCCGAAGGCGACCGGATGAACAGACCCTTCCACGGCGGGCCCCCGCTGAATCGCAGAGCGCCGAAATTGTTTGTGACTTCGCCCCTGATAGGCAACCGCAGCCCCCCCTTCAACCCCGCAAACAGGCCCTCCGCGCCGCCGGGCTCGGGAACCTTTTCGTTCAAGCGGCCGCGTCCGGACGGAGTTGCGGCAATCACCTTGCCCAGTTCTTCGACCAGACGCGACAGCCGGGACTCATCGCGCTCGAATCGTTTTACCTGCCGGCGCTGCTCGCGCAGCTGGGTCGATACATGGGCCAGCACCCCGCGGCGCTCTGCCTGCTGCCGCAGGAGGGCGCTGCGTTCTTTGCGTTGCGCCGCCTCGATGCCGGCAAGCTCGGCGGATTTCTCGAGCGTGCGGGTCTCGAGTTCGCGCATCCGGGCAAGACCCGAGCGCAGGACGTTTATGATCTCCGACTGGGCACGTGAGATGTAGGTGTAATAGTGCAACTCGCGTGCCATGCGGCCCGGGTCTTCCCCCGAGAGCACGAGCTTCAGGTAATTCTGCTCGCCGTTGAGATAGCGCAAAGTCAACAAGCGCCCAAGGCTTTCCTGGCGCAAAGCGATCTCCGCTCCGGCGGCCCGGGTCTGGCCGGCGAGCATCTTCAGCTCGTTTTGAGCCGCGCTGCGCTTGCCGGACAGGCTGCGGAGCGACCGGTTGGCTTCGGAAATGGCGCGCTCTGATTCTTGCAACTGGTCGCGCGCTTCCGTCCGGGATTCTTCAGCCGCGGTGATCTCGGCGCGCAGCCGCTCGATGCGCGAGCGCAGCGCATCCAGACCCTCTTTTCCGTCCTTTCCCTGTGCCAGCGCAAGCACGGGGGCGAGTAGCAGCACCGCCCCGGCCCGAAAGGACAGGCCGCAGAGCTCACAGAGGAACGCAGAGGAAGAAGCCTTTCTCCGGGCCCACCGTGCCCTCTGCGGCGAGATCAAGTCTTCGCCTTGCCTTGGTTGGCAACGGCCCGCGCCCCGGCTTCCGCCTCCGCCGGGTCGCCGAGATAGCGGTGGCTAACGGGTTTCAATGCCGCGTCCAGCTCGTACACAAGCGGAATTCCGGTGGGGATGTTGAGATCCACTATGGCCCGGTCACTGACGTTATCCAGGTACTTGACAAGGGCACGCAGGCTGTTGCCATGCGCCACGATGAGAACCTTTTTCCCCTGACGCGCCGCAGGGGCAATGACTTCTTTCCAGTAGGGAAGGAAACGCGCCACCGTGTCCTTCAGGCATTCGGTGAGCGGCAACTCTGCATCGGCGAGCGCTGCATAGCGCGGATCACCGCGCGGGTGGCGCGGATCGCCGGGCGCGAGCCCGGGCGGCGGCGTATCGTAGCTGCGTCGCCAGAGTAGCACCTGTTCCTCGCCAAATTTTGCCGCTGTCTCGGCCTTGTTCAGCCCCTGCAGCGAGCCATAATGGCGCTCGTTCAGGCGCCAGGAACGGTGCACGGGTATCCACATCAGATCCATGCCCTCCAGCACGATCCACAGCGTTTTGATGGCCCGCTTGAGTACCGAGGTGTAGGCAATATCGAATACAAAACCATTCTCCTTCAAGACCTCTCCGGCACGCCTTGCTTCCTCGGCGCCGCGCGCGGAAAGGCCCACGTCGGTCCAGCCCGTGAATCGGTTTTCCTTGTTCCAGACCGACTCGCCGTGACGCAGTAGGACTATCTTGTGCATGGGCGTTCCTGAATGTGCGCGTGTCGCGGGGCAAGAAAGCATTTTATAATAGGCGATTTGCGGGAACGATGGAAAAGCGTGAACGGGAAGCCCCGAGACATTTTCAGGTGATCGGCCGCAATGAACGGGCCGGGCAGGAGACACGGATAATGAAAACGATCAAGCGTCGGCTGCATCTGCGCGAGGATTTCCTCGGCTTTCTGCCCGGGGCCTGAGATGCAGGAAGTTGATCTCCTGAGGTTCATCACCGCCTGGCCAAACTATCTCTATATTACCGTGGCGTGTGCGAGCGGCGCGATGCTGATCTGGCCGATGTTGCGCAGCGGGGCGGGAGGCACTTCGGTCTCGACGCTCGAAGCGACGCTTCTGATCAATCAGCAGAACGCAATGGTGCTGGACGTGCGCGAATCGGCCGAGTATGAAAAGGGCCATATCCTCGGCGCCCGCAACCTTCCGCTTGCCCATCTCGATGCGCGCGCGGGTGATTTCGACAAGCACAGGGCGAAGCCGGTGATTGTCGTGTGCGGCACCGGCGATCGCTCTGGCAAGGCCGCCGCGATCCTGCGCCGGCAGGGGTTCCAGCAGGTCTTCACCCTGAACGGCGGTATCGGAGCCTGGCGGCAGGCCGGGCTGCCTTTGGAGAAATAGGTGGCGAAAATCAGAATGTACGCAACGCAAGTGTGTCCGTTTTGCACCAGAGCGGAGATGTTGCTCAAATCGAAAGGCGTTACCCAGATCGAGAAGATCCGCGTCGATCTGGATTCCCGGCAGCGCGAGGAAATGATGCAAATCACCGGCCGCCGGACCGTTCCGCAAATCTACATCGGCGACAAATATATCGGCGGTTTCGAAGAACTCGCCGCGCTCGATCACGCCGGCCAACTCGACTCGCTGCTCGCGGCCTAGTCTCCGCGCGCCTTACACCTTCCCACCTGGAGTCCCGATGAGCGATGTGCAGCAGCCGATATTCAGTATCGAGAAAATCTATGTGAAGGACCTTTCTCTGGAGGTGCCGGGCGCGCCGCAGGTGTTCATGCAGGCCGAGGAGCCGCAGCTGGAAATTCAGCTCGAACAACGCTCGCAGCGCGTCGGCGACGCGCTGTTCGAGGTCACCCTGGTCGCTACGGTGGCGGCAAAGCACGGCGAGAAGACGCTGTTCCTCGTTGAAGTTTCGCAGGCGGGAGTGTTCCAAATCCGCAACGTGGCTGACGCCGATCTTGCGCTGATCCTGGGGACGGTTTGCCCGAACGTGCTTTTTCCCTATGCGCGCGAGACGGTCTCGGATATTGTCAATCGCGCCGGTTTTCCGCCGGTGCTTCTCGCGCCCGTGAATTTCGACGCAATTTATCAGCAGCGCGTGGCACAGAACACCGCCCAGAGCGGCGGCCCGCGCATCGAGATCGTCCACTGATGCGACTGCAATCCGCCGCGTTTGTGCTTCTTGCCCTGGCGCTGCCGGCGGTCGCGGGGGAATTTCGCTCGATCGGGGAGAGCGGCACGCCGATGTACGACGCCCCCTCGACTCGAGCGAAAAAGATTTTCGTCGCCAGCCGCTACTATCCCGTCGAGATCGTGATCAACATCGACAACTGGGTCAAGGTACGCGACCGGGCCGGCGATCTCGCCTGGGTCGAGAAAAAAGCGCTTTCGGACCAGCGCACCGTCATTGTGACCGCTCCCGTTGCCGATATTAGGCGAGCGGCGATCGATCAGTCGCCGCTGGTGTTTCAGGCGCAGCAGGGCGTTGCGCTTGAAGTTGCCGAGCCGTCCTCGGGCGGCTGGGTCAAGGTGCGCCATATCGACGGCTTGATTGGCTACGTCAGTATCAATCAAGTGTGGGGTATGTAGTCACTACCGATGAACATTGCCATCCTCGGTGCCGGCGCCTGGGGCACGGGGCTTTCGATCGCGCTCGGCGCAAATCACCGCATTGTGCTGTGGGCGCGCGATGCGGCCCAGGCCGCGGCCATGGAGTCTGACCGGCGCAATTCCCGCTATCTTCCCGAAGTTCCGCTTCCCGGCGCTGTCGCAGTGACGAGCGATCTCGGCGTCGCGCTTGCGGAAAGCGACGCGATACTGATCGCCACCCCCACCTCCGCTCTGCGCGGCACCCTCGAGGCAATCAAGGCGTCGCGATCGGATCGGCCCGTGATCTGGGCCTGCAAGGGCTTTGAACAGGCGAGCGGCAAGCTGCCGCACCAGGTGGTCGCCGAGACGCTCGGAGAGCGCGCGACCTGCGCGGCCCTGTCCGGCCCGAGTTTTGCTCTGGAAGTTGCGCAAGGCCGGCCCACCGCGCTCACACTGGCCTCGCTCGATGCGCAGTTCGCGAAGCGCATGGCTCGCGAGCTGCACCAGCCGATGGTGCGCGTATATTTCAGCACCGATCTTGTCGGCGTCGAGATCGGCGGGGCAGTGAAGAACATCATGGCGGTCGCTGCCGGAATCTGCGATGGACTCGGGCTGGGCATGAACGCGCGGGCGGCGCTGATCACGCGCGGCCTGGCCGAACTGTCGCGGCTGGGCGTGGCGCTCGGCGGGCGCGCCGAGACTTTCATGGGGCTTACCGGCGCCGGCGATCTCATACTCACCTGCACCGGAGAGCTTTCGCGCAACCGGCGCGTGGGGCTGCTCCTCGCGGAGGGACAGCGGCTGGAGGGGATTCTCAGGCAGCTCGGCCACGTCGCTGAAGGCGTGTATTCGGCGCGCGCGGTCGAGGCGCTTGCCGGGGAAATGCACGTCGATATGCCGATCACCCAGGCGGTCTGCGCGGTACTGTTCCGCGGCACCAGTCCCCGCGACGCCGTTCAGCGGCTGCTCGCCCGCGATCCCAGAGGCGAAATCTGACGGCTGAGCGCGCACTATAAGTCGAGCATCGTTCTCGCCACGACCCAATTCTCGACACGGGTCGCGCCGGCGCGCTTGAGCACCCGGGCAAATTCGTCCAGCGTTGCCCCGGTGGTCATGACATCGTCCACCACGGCGACCGTCCGGCCCGAAAGATTCAGGCTGCAGGCGAACGCGCCCCGCACGTTTTTCGCGCGCTTGTTGTAGGGCAGATCGGTTTGTGGCGCCGTGTCCCTTACGCGCCGGGAGCCCCGGGATTCGATCCGCGCGCCGGCGTACCGGGAAAGTTCCCTCGCAATCTCGAGCGCCTGATTGAAGCCGCGCTGCGCCAGGCGTTCCGGGTGCAGCGGCATTGGAACGATGAGATCGACGCGCGGCAAGGACCGGGACGCGAGCCTGCGGGCGAAGAATCCGGCAAGCGCGAGGCGGGCGCGATACTTGAGCGATAGCACCAGCTCGTTGCAGGGAAATTCGTACCGCCACAAGGCTAGCGTTCGATCGAAATTGCGGGGGCGCATGAGGCAGTCCCCGCAGACGGTCCCGCCGTGACTCGGCAGTGCGCATTGCGGGCAGTGCTCCGGCAGCGCAGGCAGTTCGGCGGCGCAGCCCGCGCACACGGGCTCCCGGTCGCTTTCCGCGCAACAGAGCTGGCAGTCCTGGCTGAGCCAGCCGCGCGCGCTTTGGGTGAAGCTATTCAAATTCATGGATGGCACGAATTGACATCTCTGCGGCCGGCCCGGATGATCACACTGCGCTCACCAAAGAACCCCTTCGATTCTCAAAGGCCCCAGCCTGATGCGAGACTTTACCGCCGCCTGCTCCGTTAACGAATGGCGCGGGGAGACCGTGCACGGCTTGGCGCTGCCCGACCCGACGGATGCGGAAAGTTCATCCGCTGCAACCGCCGGTTTCCAAATCGTTGCCGATGCCTAAGTCCTTGTCCATGAACGGCGCAGCCGCGCAGCGGGACGATGGAGAGCGCCGCTGGACCCGGGCCGCGGTTGAATCGCTGTTCGAGCTGCCCTTCAACGACCTTGTCCACCGTGCCCAGACCGTCCATCGGCGGCGCTTCGACGCCAACGCGGTCCAGTTATCCACGCTGCTTTCCATCAAGACCGGCGGCTGCCCCGAGGATTGCGCCTATTGCCCGCAATCGGCCCGTTACCAGACCGGGATCGAAAACGAAACCCTGATCCCGCTCGAAGATGTGCTTGCCGGCGCACGTGCGGCCAAGGAAAACGGCGCGACCCGCTTTTGCATGGGCGCTGCCTGGCGCGGACCGAAGCAAAAGGACCTGGAGCAGGTGGCGCTGATGGTGCGCGAGGTCAAGGCGCTGGGCCTGGAAACTTGCGCAACGCTGGGGCTACTGCGTGAAGGGCAGGCCGAACAATTGAAGGCAGCCGGCCTCGATTACTATAACCATAACCTCGACACGGCCCCGGAATTTTACGGCGAAGTCATCACTACGCGCACCTATGGTGACCGGCTCGACACGCTGAAGCAAGTACGGAATGCAGGAATCAAGGTGTGCTGCGGCGGAATCATCGGCATGGGCGAGTCGCGGGCGCAGCGCGCCGGCCTGATCGCGCAGCTCTCAAGCCTCGATCCGCAGCCTGAGTCGGTCCCCATCAACAATCTGGTGCGGGTGAAGGGTACGCCGTTGCAAGGCGCGCCGGAACTCGACTGGAGCGAATTCGTACGCACCATCGCCTGCGCCCGCGTCACCATGCCGGGGAGTTTCGTGCGTCTTTCCGCCGGGCGCGCCGAAATGCCCGAAGCGGTCCAGGCGCTCTGTTTTCTCTCCGGCGCGAATTCTATTTTCTACGGGGACAAGCTTCTCACTACCGGAAATCCGGAGGCCGCGCGCGATCGCGCCCTCTTGGAAAAGCTCGGCATGTTTCCCGCCTAGCGGGGCGCGGGAACGCGCCGCGCGCCCGCCATCCTTGCCGTTTGGGCCGCAGCGCACGCATTGCAAATCATGAATTGGACTCCTGGCCTGGACGCGACGCAGGTGCGGCGCGCTTTCGAACGAGCCGCCGCCGCGGGCGCCAACGCCGCGGTACTGCAGCGCGAGGTCGAGCGGCGAATGTTCGAGAGGCTCGATTACATACGTTGCCGGCCGCAGCGCCTGCTCGATGCCGGCTGCGGCGCGGGACACGGCCTGGGGCTTCTGCGCCGGCGCTATCCGAAGGCGGAATTGCTGGGCGCGGATTTTGCGCCGGGCGTGGTCCGCGCGGCGCAACGGGCGAAAACGCCGTTCGAGCGTATCCGGCGCCTTTTGTCCGGGTTCCGGACGTTCCACTTGTGCGCCGATTTTGCGCGGCTGCCGCTTCGCTCCGCGTGCATGGATATGGTCTGGTCGAATCTTGCTCTCGCTTGGTCCGGCGATCCGCGCGCGGCGCTGCGCGAATTTCACCGTGTGCTCGTCGCCGGCGGACTGCTCATGTTCTCGAGTTACGGGCCCGATACTCTGAAAGAGCTCAAAGCTTCCTTCGGCGCCGACCCCGGAGCGCGCCACGTACATTCCTTCCTCGACATGCATGACCTCGGCGATATGCTTGTGGCAGTGGGTTTTGCCGCGCCCGTGATGGACATGGAAATCATCACGCTGACCTACGCCGACGTGGCCGCGCTCGCTCGCGACCTGAAAAACTCCGGCGAGACCTGCGCAGCAAGCGACCGCCGGCGAGGTCTCACGGGTCGCGGCGCGTGGCGCAGGATGATCGCCGCCTATGAGCGCGAACGCAGGGACGGGAGACTGCCGGCGACGGTCGAGGTCGTGTACGGACATGCGTGGAAAGGCGAGCCGCGCGTCACGGCTGACGGAAGGCAGATCATCCATGTCGATTTAAGCGCGAAGCGCTGAAACCGGCATTTCCGCTCTCGCTGCCCCTTGCCCGGGTTGACATAGTGTGCTAATTTGCCAAGGCTTTTAAACGGACTTTCGGCCTTCTTCCAGACAGCGTCCTGCGGGCGGTGAAAGCGGGACGCGTTTTTCGCGGATACCGGCGTGCATACGGCGGCATCGGAATCGGAATTCAAGCTTTCGGTCAAACGCAACTGCTCTATCTCGCCCCGCGGCCTGTTTCGTATGCTTGGCGAGCACCGCAAGTTGCTCGCCGCACAACCCCGGCACAGCCTGACTGAATTACTGGATCCGACCAGGACATGACGAGAAACGGATTTGTCAAAGCGGCTTGCGTCGCTCTGGCGGCGCTTTCGGGGGTGGCTCAAGCCGAATATCAGCTGACTCTGCCGGAGCCGGCGACGCGGGTTGCGACCGGGATTTACGACCTGCACCTCGTCATGATGGGGATCATCCTCGTCATTTTCGTCGGCGTGTTCGGCGTGATGTTTTACTCCATCTACGCGCACCGCAAATCAGTCGGACACAAGGCCGGGCACTTTCACGAGAATACGGCCGTAGAAATCATCTGGACGATCATTCCGTTTTTCATACTGATCGGAATGGCGTGGCCGGCGACGAAGACGTTTCTGAGCATCAAGGACACATCGAGCCAGGACATCACCATCAAGGTGACCGGCCGCCCGTGGAATTGGAGATATGACTACCTCAAAGGCGAAGGCGAAGGCATCGCCTTCCCGTCCGGTCTTTCCACTCCACGGGACCGGATTGCCGGCAATGCCGCGAAGGGCGAGAATGACATTCTCGAGATGGATAACCATCTTGTAGTCCCGGTCAACAGAAAGATCCGAGTTCTCGCCACCGCCGCCGACGTCATTCATGCCTGGACGGTGCCGGCATTCGGGGTCAGGCAGGACACGGATCCCGGCTTCGTGCGCGATACATGGTTCAAGGCGGAAAAGGAAGGGATTTTCCGAGGCCGGTGCGCGGAACTCTGCGGCAAGGACAACGCAATCATGCCCATCGTGGTCGAGGTTTTGTCTGCGGACAGGTACTCGGCCTGGGTGGGCGAGCAAAAAAAGAAAATGACCGCCGCAGCGGACGACCCGGACAAGAAGTGAAATCTCGCCCGTCGGGCAATCCGTCTCCGGTAAAACTCGGTTCATGAGGGCATGAATTTGATATCATTGCCCCTGGGTAAGCTGCGTATAGTGTTTCAATCGTGCTCCTTTGACTTGGCGGTCCGAGAAGCATTGATGCTAACGCAGCTTTTCTCTTATTCCGCCAGTAAAGTTACACTTGGGAGTCGAATCCGCCTATGGCAATTGTATTGATATTGTTGATCGTCGGCTCTGTCCTATTTCACTTCCTGAGCCCGTGGTATTTCACACCGATCGCCTCCAACTGGGGCGCGATCGATGACACGATTTCGATCACGTTCTGGGTCACGGGGTTTGTCTTCGTCGGCGTCAATTTGTTCATGGCCTATTGCGTGATGCGCTACCGTCACCGGAAAGGAACACGGGCGCATTACGAACCCGAAAACAAGAAGCTCGAGGCGTGGCTTGTCGGATTGACCACGGTGGGGGTCGTTGCCATGTTGGCCCCCGGCCTATTTGTATGGGCGAAATTCGTCGACGTTCCGAAAGACGCGGCGGTGGTTGAGGTCGTGGGCCAGCAGTGGTACTGGGGCTTTCGCTTCCCTGGGGCGGACGGCAAGCTGGGTACCGTCGATGCCCGGCACGTCAGCGACAAAAACCCGTTTGGCATGAATCCGGACGATCCCAACGGACAGGACGACGTCCTGATAACAAGCCCGGAGCTGCATCTCCCCATCGGCAAGCCGGTCAAGGCGCTGCTCCGCTCCATGGACGTCCTGCACGATTTCACTGTGCCCCAGTTCCGGGTCAAGATGGATCTGGTGCCGGGCCTGGTCTCCTACGTATGGTTTATCCCCACCCGGACCGGGAAATTCGACCTCCTCTGCGAAGAACTGTGTGGCATAGCGCATTTCACCATGCGCGGCAAAGTCGTAGTGGAAGAAGAGCGCGCATTTCAGGCCTGGTTAAGCGACTATCCGACGTTCGCGCAAACTTCAGCGCAAGCGCCCGGCGATGCTGTCGCAGGCAAGACACTCTATGGAGTGTGTGCTGCCTGTCATGGCTTGCAAGCGGAGGGTAACCTTGCGCTGAATGCGCCGAAACTGAGCGGGCAGGGTGACTGGTATCTGAAGCGGCAATTGAAATATTTCAAGAACGGGGCCCGGGGCACGCACGACAAAGATGTTTTTGGTAAAATGATGGCACCGATGGCGGCGACGCTGGCCGATGACGCCGCCATAAATAACGTCGTGGCTTATATCAAGACGCTGCCGGATAATCCTGCCCCGCCCACGGTGACGAAGAGCACGACCCATGGTCAAAACCTGTATGTCACTTGCGGAGCCTGTCACGGTGCTGATGGACGGGGCGCACGGGGAACGAATGCCCCTCGGCTGTCGGGCATGAGCGATTGGTATTTGCTCACCCAATTGAAAAATTTCAAACAGGGAATTCGCGGCGCTCATCCAAAAGACATGTACGGTCCGCAGATGGCATTAATGGCCGAAATTCTGGCCGATGATGCGGCAACCATTGACCTTGTTGCCTACATCAATACCTTGCGATGAGCGGCCCGCTCGAGCGCTCTGCGATTCATATCATTATTACGATGATGAGTCTCAAGCGAATAGCGCATGAATGAAGAATTAGCGGAGAGGAACTTTTGATGGCTTACGTCGCGCATGACGAAAACGATTTTGTTGCACCCGCCGAAGTCGAGGAGATGGAACTCTACCATCCGAAAACTTTCGTCGGGAAATACATCTGGAGCCAGGATGCCAAAGTCATCGCCGTCCAGTACTCGATCACCGCGATCGCGGTGGGGCTGGTGGCTCTGGTGTTGTCGGGAATAATGCGGCTGCAACTGGGGTTCCCGCACACTTTTTCCTTTATCACCCCAAGCAACTACCTTCAGTTTGTCACCATGCACGGCATGATCATGGTCATCTACCTGCTCACCGCGCTGTTCCTGGGGGGCTTCGGAAACTACCTCATCCCGCTGATGGTCGGTGCGCGCGATATGGTTTTCCCCTATGTGAACATGGTGAGTTATTGGGTCTATCTGTTCGCCGTGCTGTTGCTGATGGCGAGCTTTTTCGTGCCCGGCGGGCCGACGGGCGCCGGCTGGACCCTGTACCCGCCCCAGGCCATCCTCGCGGGCACTCCGGGGGCGGACTGGGGAATTATTTTGATGCTCGTTTCGCTGGCCTTCTTCATTATTGGATTCACCATGGGCGGTTTGAACTATGTGGTGACCGTATTGCAGGCGCGTACGCGCGGGATGACGATGATGCGTTTGCCCTTGACGGTATGGGGCATTTTCATGGCCACCGTCCTGGCGCTGTTGGCCTTTCCCGCCTTGTTCGTCAGCGCCATCATGATGACCTTGGACCACACGCTGGGCACGAGTTTCTTTATGCCCGCCCTCATCTCGAAGGGACAGCAGCTCGCCTATAACGGCGGGAGCCCGGTGTTGTTTCAGCATCTGTTCTGGTTTTTCGGCCATCCCGAGGTCTACATCGTCGCCTTGCCGGCCTTCGGCATCGTCTCCGATCTGATCAGTGTCAATGCGAGAAGAAACATCTTCGGCTATCGGATGATGGTCTGGGCGATTGTGGTCATCGGCGGCCTCAGTTTCATAGTGTGGGCGCACCACATGTATGTCAGCGGGATGAACCCCTATTTCGGTTTCTTTTTCGCCACCACCACGCTGATCATCGCCATCCCCACCGCACTCAAGGTCTACAACTGGGTGCTGACGTTGTGGCGGGGCAACATCCACCTCACCGTGCCTATGCTGTTTGCCATCGGCTTCGTCTTTACATT
Source organism: Gammaproteobacteria bacterium (assembly GCA_041493345.1). Classification (GTDB taxonomy): domain Bacteria; phylum Pseudomonadota; class Gammaproteobacteria; order Burkholderiales; family SG8-39; genus VBDM01. Next base: position 12,256 of record JBGPYQ010000012.1, read on the forward strand.
TATCAATGGCGGGTTAACGGGCCTGTTCCTGGGTAACGTTCCGGTGGACCTGCCGCTTTCCGACACGATGTTTGTGGTAGCCCACTTCCACATGGTGATGGCGGTGTCGCCCATCCTGGTTGTATTCGGGGCTATCTACCACTGGTACCCTAAAGTCACCGGGCGAATGCTGAATGACACGTTGGGCAAATTTCACTTCTGGGTCACCTTTCTCGGGACTTATGCCATCTACTATCCCATGCATTACCTGGGCTTTTTGGGCGTGCCGCGCCGGTACTATGCAATTGGAGGCACGGACTTTATCCCCGAATCGGCGCACTCCTTGAACGAGGCTATCACCATCGCGGCGTTGATCGTGGGCGCCGTCCAGCTGGTGTTTTTGTACAACCTGGTCTGGAGTTATTTCAAAGGCAAACCCTCGGGTGGAAATCCCTGGAACGCCACCACGCTGGAGTGGCAAACTCCCGATACCCCGCCGAAGCATGGCAACTTTGGTCCGACGCTACCGTTGGTCTATCGCTGGGCTTACGATTACAGCGTGCCGGGCGCCGCCGAGGACTTCATACCGCAAAACCAGCCACCGGCTAAGAATGCCAGAACCACCGCTGAAACGTAGCCGTGACGATCTCATTATTGGTTTTGGTCTCAATCATGGCTGTTGTTGTATGGTGGCTGTTGCGACAGACGCTAAACGTCAGGCCCTGGATGGAGCAGAGCCCGATCGAAAACGTGGGCGGCGAAGATGCGTTTTCCGTGCCCCCGGTGAAAGTCGGTCTTGCTGTGTTTCTTGCGGTCGCCACGTCTCTGTTTGCGCTTCTTGTCAGCGCCTACTTCATGCGAATGGTGGGGGCGGACTGGACAACCTTGGTCATTCCGAGACTGCTGTGGCTGAACACAGGCCTGCTGATCCTGAGCGGTGTCGCCATGCAATGGACGCGGGCCGCGACACAGCGGGGACAGATCGACGCTGTGCGAATCGGCCTGATGGCCGGGGGCGTTCTTACCTTTGCCTTCCTTGCCGGGCAGCTCGTGGTCTGGCAACAGCTGAACGCCTCGGGTTATTTTGTGGCGGCCAATCCAGCCAACGCTTTTTTTTACCTGCTCACCGCGCTGCACGGCCTGCACCTGTTGGGCGGCCTGTGGGTCTGGAGCAAGACCACCGCCAAGGCGTGGCGCGGGGTTGAGGTCGGCGAGGTACGCCTGAGCGTGGAGCTGTGCACGGTGTACTGGCACTACCTGCTCCTGGTTTGGCTGGTCTTGTTCGCTCTATTGTTGTCTACATAAAGAGGATCAAAGTACATGACGCAACCTGTGCTGACGGGTACGGGAGTGCCTCTCCTGCTGGCTGAAGGCTTGCAAGGCATCGTCGCCGACTGGTCCTCCGACCAGCGCGCGTTCAAGAAGGTCCCCTGGGGCAAGGCAATGATGTGGATCTTCCTCCTCAGCGATACCTTCATCTTCAGCTGTTTTTTGATCTCGTACATGACGGTGCGGATGTCCACCACGGTCGCTTGGCCCAACCCCAGCGAGGTTTTCGCGTTGACGCTCTGGGGCAAGAAAATCCCCCTCATCCTGATCGCCATCATGACGTTCGTCTTGATCAGCAGCAGCGGGACGATGGCCATGGCAGTCAAGTTCGGTTATGAAAAAAATAAAAAGATCACCTTCATCTTGTTGCTGATCACCGCGGCATTAGGCGCCACATTCGTCGGGATGCAGGCCTTCGAGTGGACCAAGCTGATCATGGATGAGGGGATACGTCCCTGGGGCAATCCATTGGGCGCGGCCCAGTTTGGCTCGACCTTTTTCATGATCACGGGTTTCCACGGCACGCACGTGTCGATCGGCGTGATATTCCTGATCATCGTGGCGATAAAGGTCTTGCGGGGAGACCTGGATCACCAGAGGCCGGGCTTCCTGACCGGCAGGAAGGGGAACTACGAGATGGTCGAAATCATGGGCCTGTATTGGCACTTCGTCGATCTGGTGTGGGTATTCATCTTCGCAGTTTTTTATCTTTGGTAAGAGAAATCATGGAACACGTAGAGGGACAACAACATCCGATTGGCACTTATCTCAAGATCTGGGGATTGCTGTTTGTTCTCAGCACCGCGTCTTATCTTGTTGACTACTTCCATTTTCACGGTTACCTCAGGTGGTTTCTGATTATCCTGTTCATGTTGTTGAAGGCAGGGCTGATCGTCGCCGTCTTCATGCACATGCTCTGGGAACGGCTCGCCTTGATGTATGCCATTTTGGTCCCGCCGCTGCTGTTGCTGGTACTTTTGGGGATTGGGGCGCTTGAAGCGAACTACACCTTCTTTACACGGGGCCTGTTCTTCGGGCCCGGATAATTCCGGCTTGCTTGGGTTGAGCTGAGGCGAGCCTGCGACAGGAATCCGCTCCCTACCAATAGAGACGCTCTGTTTATTCCGCCCGCGTTCCCACGCATGCAGCTCACCTCCGTCGCCGCCAACCTCCGACTGCGCCAGTTTCTGCAGTTGACCAAGCCGCGCGTGGTGTGCCTGATCGTATTCTGCGCGGTAATCGGCATGTTCCTCGCCACGCCCGGCATGGTGCCGCCAAGGCTGCTCCTCGCGGCCACCGTCGGCATCTGGTTGGTCGCGGGCGCTGCGGCCGCGGTGAACTGCCTGGTCGAGCACAAGATCGATGCCGTGATGAGCCGAACTCGCGGCCGGCCGCTTCCACGCGGCGAGCTGACTGTTCCGCAGACGCTGGCATTTGCGGGGGTTGCAGGCGGCGGAGGGCTGTGGACCCTGTACCACTTCGTCAATCCGCTCACGATGTGGCTTACCTTCGGCACATTTGTCGGTTACGCAATTATTTATACGGTTCTCCTGAAACCGATCACGCCGCAGAACATTGTCATTGGCGGGGCTTCCGGCGCCATGCCGCCGGTGCTGGGCTGGGCCGCGGTCACCGGGGGCGTCGCGCCCGAGTCGCTGCTTCTGTTCCTCATCATTTTTGCCTGGACTCCGCCGCATTTCTGGGCGCTGGCGCTTTACCGATCCGAGGATTACGCCAGGGCAGGTCTGCCGATGCTGCCGGTCACACATGGCCACCGATTCACCTGTCTCTACGTGTTGCTCTACACCATGATCCTGTTCGCCGCGGCGCTTTTTCCCTTCGCGTACGGTATGAGCGGATGGATCTATCTCGCCGCGGCTGTGGCGCTCAACAGCGCGTTCGTGGGCTATGCGGTGCGGCTGTACATAGCGTACAGCGACGCGCTGGCGCGGCGCACCTTCCGCTACTCCATCGTCTACCTCGCCGCGCTATTTGCCGCACTGCTGGTTGATCACTATTTTTCTTTCTGAGCGAATGACCAACCGGGCGCTGGCGGCGCTCTTCGTCGCCGCGGTCCTGTTTTCCGGCTGTGGTTTCTCCGGTCCGTCGTTCAGGAATGTCGACATCACCGGGGCCGATTACGGCAAGGACTTCAGCTTGACCGACCATACCGGAAGGGCACGCTCGCTCGCCGATTTCCGCGGCAAGGTGGTGGTGATGTTCTTCGGCTATACGCGCTGTCCCGACTTCTGCCCGACGACGCTTGCTGAACTGAAATCGGTCAGGGAACAGCTCGGTGAGGATGGCAAGCGCGTGCAGGTGCTTTTTGTCACCGTCGATCCGGAGCGCGACACCGCTCAATTGCTCGCGAATTACGTGCCGGCATTCGATCCAAGCTTTATTGGACTGTACGGGAATTCCGCCGCAATCGCCACGGTCGCGAAAGACTTTCGCGTGTTCTACCAGAAGGTGCCCGGCAAAACACCGGACAGCTACACCCTGGACCATACCGCCGGCAGCTATGTTTTCGATCCGCAAGGCCGGTTGCGGCTGTTCGCGCGCCAGGGCAACCCCGCGAACCTCGTCGCCGACATCCGGATTCTGATGAGCGCTCCCGGCTGATCAATGGTTGTGTGGGCGGGCCAAATCCCCTAAGCTAGCTCAGCCCCGTCCAACATCGGGCGTCCGGATACAGCTTTGGAGCATGTGTGCCGTGAAAATCCTGATCGTCGACGATTCCCCCACGATCCGGGCGGCGCTCACCAGCCTGTTGGAACGCATGGGCCACACGGTGATCGAGGCCGAAGACGGGGAAAAAGGGCTGCAGCTATACAAGAGTGAGCGGCCGGGCCTGGTGCTCATCGACGTCGTCATGCCTGTAATGGACGGATACGAAGCCGCCCGGCACATGCGTGGATCAAGCCCCGACGAGTGGACACCGATCATTTTCCTGAGCTCGAAGGAAGCGGATCAGGATCTGGACCGCGCGATCGAGGCAGGCGGCGACGATTACCTCGTCAAACCGGTGAGCTTCGTGGTCCTGAATGCGAAGATCCGCGCCATGCACCGCATTGAAACCATGCGCGGCAGATTGCTGGAGATGTCGCGCGAGCTCTCGGTAGCAAACCGCGAGCTGGAGAAGCTGACTCGCCAGGATGGCTTGACCGGAATCGCCAACCGGCGCTATCTGGACAGCTATTTGCTGACGGAAGTCCGTCGCGCCGTGCGCGAGCCCCAGCCGGTGTCGATGATTCTCGCGGACGTTGATTACTTCAAGGCTTTCAACGACTACTACGGCCACCAGGCGGGCGACGATTGTCTGCGGCAGGTGGCCACGGCGCTGAGCTCGGCCAACCGGCGTCCCGCCGATCTGCTTGCCCGCTACGGCGGAGAGGAGTTCGCCATGGTGCTGCCTGGAACGACGCTGGAAGGAGCCGTTGACGTTGCGAAATTGGTGTCCAGCGCCATTTCCGGGCTGGCCATAGAACATGCACGCTCGGGAATCAGCGCGAATGTCACGCTCAGCCAAGGCGTCGCGTCGCTGGTCCCGCGCAAGGAAACTTCGCCCGAAGAACTGGTAAAGCTTGCCGATCAGGCGCTCTATCAGGCCAAGCAGCAGGGCCGGAACCGCTATGTGGTATCCGGGGTGAAATAGAAAGCCGCAGGCTTGCTGCGGCTCTTCGATCGGGGTGAAAAGCGCTATGCCGCGGCGGCGATGCCTTTCATTTTCGCGAGCGCCTTCGCCTCGATCTGCCGGATGCGTTCGGCCGAGACCTTGAACTCGGCGGCGAGTTCGTGCAGAGTCACCGGGTCCTTTTCGCACAGCCAGCGTGCCTCGATGATTCGGCGGCTGCGCTCGTCCAGGCTTGCCAACGCGGTGTTCAGACCGCGAGCCCGCAGGGTTTCGTCCTGCTTGGCTTCAATGACTGCAGCCGGCTCTGCGGAGTGGTCGGCAAGATAGGCGATCGGCGCGTAGCCGTCCTCGTCATCATCACCGGGCTCCAGCGCCAACTCCTGGCCCGCGAGCCGCGTTTCCATCTCGGAAACCTCCTCGGGTTTGACGCGGAGCAGCGTCGCAATCGCGTGAAGTTCGGCGCGAGTCAGCGTATTGAGCGACGGCTTCATGCTGCGCAGATTGAAAAACAGCTTCCTCTGCGCCTTGGTGGTGGCGATCTTCACCTGCCTCCAGTTGCGCAGAACGAATTCATAAATTTCGGCCTTGATCCAGTGGATCGCGAAAGACACCAGCCGCACTCCGCGTTCCGGATCGAAGCGCTTGACCGCTTTCATCAGTCCGATGTTGCCTTCCTGGATGAGGTCTCCCTGCGGCAGGCCGTAGCCCATGTAACCGCGGGCGATCACGACCACTACGCGCAGGTGCGAGAGCACCAGTTCGCGCGCCGCTTCGAGATCATCCTCGTCCCTGAACTTGCGCGCGAGCCGCACCTCCTCTTCAGCCGACAGGAGCCGAAAGCGGTTCACTGTCTGGACGTAGGTTTCCAGGCTTCCTACCGGCGCCGGCAATGCCATTGCATTACGCATTTGCAGTGTCCTCCGAAAGTCCGCCGGAATCGGGTTGGTTTCACTCTTCCGGCGGCGGCGTTAAGCGGCGCGAAATTCCGCGTCCGCTCCTGCCGCTCACGTGTTGGGTTGATTTTAGCACTCTCGATCTTAGAGTGCTAACGGGAGCCGCGGTTCCCTCGCAGATAGGGCATTCTCCGTGAGACTCCTTGAACGGGGGCCTCAGGTCGTCCTAACCCAGCTCGATTTCCCGTAAGTGCTTGCTTACTGATAAATACGCCCCAATCCAGCCCAATATCGCGGAACAAGCGAGAATTGCCGCCGATTCGGCAGGGTCAAGAAAGCGCAGGCGAAAGTCCGAGCCGTACAACGCGGCAAGGGGTTCGAGATCCCGGTTGAGCACCGCGAGCGCGACAATCACGATCGCCAAGGCAGCGCACCCGCCGAAGAGGCCGAGCAGCGACCCGAGATAGAAAAAAGGCCGGCGAACGTAAGCCCGGGTCGCCCCGATCAGGCGGCAGATTTCAATCTCATCATGCTGGGTGAGGATCTGCAGGCGTATGGTGTTGAACGTCACCGCCACGAGGGCAACACCGAGAAGTGTCCCGAGCAGTGCCACCGTCGTCCGGCCCAGGTGCAGCAAAGAATCCAGGCGCCGCGCCCACGCGGAATCCGCCTGCACGTGCGCGACCTTGGGCAGCGATTTGAACTGGCGTTCGAGCCGGTCTGCAAGCTCCGGGTCGCCGGCAGCAAGCGTCACCACGAATGCATCGGGTAAGGGATTGGATTGCAAGGTGTCGATTACCGCGGCCATTCCCGGCGTGCGTTTCAGTTCGGCGAGCGCAGCGTCGCGGCCGACGAATCGCAGCGCCCGCACACCGTCTGCTCCCTTGAGGCGCGCTTCGATTGCGGCGACGTCATTTTTTACTGCATTGCCGACAAGAAAGACGGAAAGTTGCGGCTCGGTCGAGACCTTACGCGAGAAAGACTCGAGATTACCGAGCACCGCGTAGCCCCCAAGCGGCAGGGAAACGGCAACTCCGATCACCAATACATTGAGAAACGTCGCAAAAGGCGATCGCGCAAAGCGCGATATCGTTTGCGCCAGACTCAAGCGGTGATGCTGCAGCCAGGCCCTCATAAAAGTCTCCCGTGATCGAGAGTAAGAACGCGCTTGTGCCGCTTTCCGATCAGCTGTTGATCATGCGTGGCGACGAGCACGGTAACCCCGACCTGGTTGAAGGCACTGAACATTTCCATGATTTCGTCGGCGTAGGCCGCATCGAGGCTCGCGGTCGGCTCGTCGGCAAGCAGAATGCCGGGCCGGTTCACGACTGCACGCGCAATGCACAAGCGCTGCTGCTCGCCGCCGGAGAGCGTGACCGGATTGGCTTTCTCGCGCTCGAGCAATCCCACCTTGTCGAGCGCGGCACGGGCGCGCCGCGCCGCTTCCCTGTACGGATATCCCGTGACAACGAGCGGCAGCATGACGTTGTCGAACACGCTCCTGTCGTATAGCAGCTTCTGGCCCTGGAAAACCAGTCCCAGATTGCGCCGCAGGAAAGGGATCGCGGCGGGCCGCATGGCGGAAACATTCTGGCCGTTGACGAGCACCGTGCCGCCGTTTGCGCGCTCGATTGCGGCGATCAATTTCAGCAGCGTCGTTTTGCCGGCGCCCGAGTGGCCGGTAAGGAACACCATCTCGCCGGGCTCGACCGCGAAGCTGATTTCCTTCAGTGCCTCGAAGCCGCCCGGGTAGCGCTTGCGAACGTGACTGAACGAAAGAATTGCCACGTCGCAGGGCTAGTCGAGCAGCGCCGAGACGAACTCGCGCGCGACGAACGGGCGGAGATCGTCGATTCCTTCGCCCACGCCCACGAATCGGAGAGGAACCGGGCGCCGTCGCGGATCCCTGGATTGCCCCGGCGTCCCTTTGGATTGCGCCAGCGCCTCCCTGGATTGCGCCAGCGCCTTCCTGGATTGCGCCAGCGCCTTCCTGGATTGCGCCAGCGCAATGGCGCACACCACGCCGCCCTTCGCCGTGCCGTCGAGCTTGGTGAGAACGATCCCGGTGAGACCGAGCGCGTCGTCGAACGCTTCCAGCTGGCTGAGGGCGTTCTGGCCGGTGTTCGCGTCGAGCACCAGCCATGTCTGGTGCGGGGCGCCGGGCTCGGCCTTGGCGAGGACGCGCCTGATCTTCTTCGCTTCCTCCATGAGATGCCGCTGCGTCGGCAGGCGACCGGCCGTGTCGGCGAGCACCACGCCTATTCCGCGCGCGCGCGCCGCAGCCACGGCGTCGAACACGACCGCGCCCGGGTCGCCGCCGGACTGCGCGACAACGGGCACGCCGTTCCTCTCCCCCCAGGCCGAGAGCTGCTCGCGCGCGGCCGCGCGAAATGTATCGCCCGCGGCAAGAATCACCGTGAATCCCTGGGCCTGAAAGTATCTTGCAAGCTTGCCGATCGAAGTCGTTTTCCCGGCGCCGTTCACCCCTACGATCATGATGACGTAAGGTTTGGCCCCGGCAATCTGAAGCGGTTGCTCGAGCGGCGCCAGCAGCTCGACAAGGATTTCCCGCAGTTCGGCTCTCAGTTGCTCCGCAGATTCGACACGGGTAACTCGCGTCCGAAGGCGCTCGAGCAGAAACTGCGTGGCATCAACCCCCACGTCGCTCGCAAGCAAGGCGTTTTCAAGATTCTCGAAAAATGCCGGATCGATCTTCCCGCTGCCGAACAGCCCCGAGAGCAGCAAGCGCGTCTTGACCATTCCCTCCCTGAGGCGCACAAGCCAGGGAGTTTGCACCCGGTCGTTTCTGGAGAACAGTCCGAGCATGGGTGGTGGAACGATTGCAGGAAAATCCGCTATAGAATAGCGCCGCATTCTAACACTCGCCGCCATGGGTTCAGCACGCACCGCTTGTCTTTATGCCGCGCTCGCGCTTTTTTCCGCGGCGCACGCGATTCCGCACGAAACCCGTTTCTCCAACGGCCTGCGGCTCATCGTCAAGGAAGACCATCGCAAATCCGCCGGGGAGTTCTCGCGGCGCGTCGATCCCGCAGTGTTCGCCATCGTCACGGCCGGTGCGGCGCAGTAAAACCAACACCGTGCGGATCATCGGCGGAGGCTGGCGCAGCCGTCTGCTTGAATTTCCGAGTGCCGTCGGATTACGGCCGACACCGGATCGCGTGCGCGAAACCCTGTTCAACTGGCTCGGCCAGGATCTGAACGGCATGGCCTGCCTCGATTTGTTCGCGGGCAGCGGCGCCCTCGGCTTCGAGGCGCTGTCGCGCGGCGCAGGCTCGGTGGTGATGGTGGAAAAGAACCCGGCTGTCCTGCGCATGCTCGGGGAGAACGCGCGCAAGCTCGGCGCGCAGAACCTGACTGTCGTGCGCGGCGATGCGCTAGAATTCGCCCGCAACACGCGTTCCCGCTTCGATGTCGTTTTTGTCGATCCGCCGTATGGTCTTGGTCTGCAGGCGGCTGCGCTTTCGCTCCTGCCCGGGCCTCTGGCCGAAGGGGGGCGGGTGTATCTGGAGACCGATGCGGCGATGGATCCCCAGGCCGGCTGGGTTATCCTGAAACGCGCACGCGCGGGCAACGTGCATTTTCATTTGCTGGGAAGGGAGTCCCATGAACAGGGCGGTGTATCCGGGAACGTTTGATCCGATCACTCGCGGCCACGAGGATCTGGTGCGGCGCGCCGCCATGCTGTTCGAGGAAATCGTCGTGGGCATTGCCGACAGCCCGGCAAAGCTTCCTTTCTTCACGCTCCAGGAGCGCGTGCGTCTGGCGCGCGAAGTGCTCAAGCCCTATCGAAACGTCCGGGTCGAGGGCTTCCAGGGCCTGCTCATGGACTTCATCCGGGAGCAGAAGTCCAGGGTGATCCTGCGCGGACTTCGGGCGGTATCGGACTTCGAGTACGAATTTCAAATGGCGGGCATGAACCGCAATCTGCATCCTGACGTCGAAACCCTGTTTCTGACTCCGGGCGACCAGTACATGTTCGTCTCGGCCACCATCGTCAGGGAAATCGCCACCCTGGGCGGCGATGTCGCAAAGTTCGTGCATCCCCGGGTCGCCCGTTCGCTCGCCGCCAAGGTGCGAAGGCGCGGGAAGTAGGGCCTTGAAATGGCGCCGGGCCGCGGGGCGGAATTTCCACGGACGCGCTGCCCGTTCAGTTCTGGCATTTCGGGCAGTAGAAGCTGGATCTCTGGCCGAGGCGCGCCAGCTTGATTATCGCGCCGCAGACGCGACAGGACTGCCCGGCGCGGCCGTAGACGCCGTACTGCTGCTGAAAATAGCCCGACGCGCCGTCCGAGTGAACGAAATCGCGCAGGCTCGAGCCGCCCGCGGCGAGCGCCGCCTGGAGCGTGTCGCGCACCGCCTCGACAAGGCGGGCGCACCGGGCGCGGCTCAGCCGTCCGGCGCGCGTGCGCGGATGGATGCCCGCGCGGAACAGGCTCTCGTTGGCGTAGATGTTGCCGATTCCGGCAACGACGTGCGCGTTCATCAGCAGCGCCTTGATGCCGGCCGTCCGACCGCGCGTGGCGCGGTACAGGAACCCGGCGGAAAACTGCTCGCCGAGCGGCTCGACCCCGAGCGCGGCAAGCAGCGGGTGTCCGGCGATGTCGCCGTCATTCCAGAGCACCGCGCCGAAGCGGCGCGGGTCGCGCAAGCGCAGTGCCTTGCCGCCGAAAACAAGATCGAGGTGATCGTGTTTGCCCGGCGGCAGCTGCGGATCGACCACGCGCAGGCTTCCCGACATGCCCAGATGCACGATGAGCCAACCCCCGGCGAATTCGAACAGCAGGTATTTTCCCCGCCGCAGCAGACGGCTCACCGTCTGGCCGACAATGCGGCGCGCGATGTTCCTGGGAACTCGCCAGCGCAGGTGCGAATTGCGCACTTTGACCGCGGTAATCGTCCCGCCGAGCACCAAGGGCTCGATGCCGCGGCGGGTGATTTCTACTTCGGGAAGTTCGGGCATGGGCGGCGGCCGTGGGGAGGTAAATTATTGTTCTTGTCGGGGTCTGGAAATATACCTAAACTAACCTTTCCCGACAGCATGCGCGTGCCATGCCCTTCCAAATGATTTCCGTACCCGAGCCCATTCACCGCCTGCGCACTCTCGCCGCCCTGACCTTGTCGCTCGCCCTGGTGGCGGGCTGCGTCTCGAGCCAGCCAGGACCGGACGGTTCGGACGACGAGTCTCAAAGCGAATCGGATGCCGACGCGACGGCGGATCCGCAGGCCCTCGTCGCGGAAGCCGACGATCGGTCGAATCTGCCCAGGCAGGACCTCACCGAGGCCGTCCTGTACGAATTGCTGCTCGCCGAAATCGCGGGCCAGCGCGGAAACGCCGGGCTGTCGGCCCAGGCCTATCTCGAGCTCGCCAAGCGCACGCGCGATCCCCGGATTGCCAGCCGGGCAACCGAGATCGCCCTGTATGCGCGTATGAACAACGTCGCGATCGAAGCGGCAACGATCTGGTATGAAGCGCAGCCGAATTCGCAACGCCCGCTGCAGGCGCTTGCGGGGTTGCTCGTCGCCGGTGACCGTTACAGCGAGGCGCTTCCCTACCTGAAAAAGCTTCTGGAGAGTGCGAGCAGCGGCCCTGAAACCGGCTTCGTCCAGCTTACACGCACGCTGGCAAACGCCCAGGACAAGAAGGCGGCGCTCAAACTCGTGCAGGATCTCGCCGCCGACTATCCCGATCTGCCGCAGGCGCACTTTGCCGTGGCGCAGGCTGCCGGGAACGCGGGCAACGATGCGCTGGCGCTGGAACAGGTCCGCATGGCGGCAAAGCTGAGGCCGGATTGGGACGCGCCGGCGATCCTGGAGGCACAGCTGCTGCAGAAGACGTCCGGGAACGACGCTTTGACGCTGCTCGAGCGCTTTCTGAAAAGGTTTCCGGATTCCCGCGAAGTCCGCCTCAGCTACGCCCGCATGCTGATCGCGCAAAAGCGCTTCGCCGACGCGCGCAGCGAGTTCCAGAGGCTGCTTGCGAACTTCCCTGAAAACGCCGACGTGATATTCGCGGTAGCCATGCTTTCGCTGCAGCTCAACGACTATGCGACTGCGGAGACCAGTCTCAAGCGGCTGCTAGCGAGCAATTACCGGGACAAGAACAGCGTTTTGCTGTATCTCGGCCAGGTTGCCGAAGAGCAGAAAAATTTTTCCGAAGCGCTGCGCCGGTACCGCGAGGTGGGCGAGGGCGAGCAGTACCTGCCGGCGCAGATCCGCTATGCCCAGGTGCTGTCCAAGCAGGGCAAGCTGGAAGCCGCGCGCGCCCATCTGCAGCAGGCGAACGCCTCGAGCAGCCGGGAGCGCGTGCAGCTCGTACTTGCCGAGGCGCAGCTGTTGCGCGACGCGAATCAGCCCAAGGCGGCCTTCGATCTGGTCGAGCACGCCCTCGACCGTCTGCCGAACGATGCCGACCTTCTCTACGATTACGCCATGCTCGCCGAGAAGATCGAGCGCGTGGACATACTCGAAGCGTCCTTGCGCAAGCTGATCGAGATGCGGCCCGAGCATGCGCACGCGTACAACGCGCTCGGCTACTCGCTGGCGGACCGCAAACTGCGACTGCCCGAAGCACATGATCTGATCGGCAAGGCGCTGAAACTCGCCCCCGACGATTCGTTCATCATCGACAGCATGGGATGGGTGCTGTACCGAATGGGCGCGCTGAAGGATGCGCTGGGTTACCTGCGGCGCGCCTTTGCCGGCCGGCCCGACGCGGAGATCGCTGCCCACCTGGGCGAGGTGCTTTGGGCGCTGGGCGAGCGCGACGAGGCCGAGCGCGTATGGCGCGACGCGGCCCAGAAGAGCCCCGACAACGAGACGCTCGTCAACACCGTCAAGCGTTTGAAGCGCTAGCTTCGTGCAGCGGATTGCGATCGTTCTCGCCGCGGCGGTATGGCTCGGCGCCTGCGCAACGCTGCCCGAAGGCCCGCCCGTGCCCGAGGGCGGATTCGAGATTACCGGCCGCGTTGCCGTCCGCTACGGCAAGGAAGGCGCATCCGGCCGGATTTTCTGGCGGCATTCCCGGTTAGCCGACGACCTGCTCATCACCTCGCCCCTGGGACAGGGAATTGCGCGCATCGGCCGTCAGGGCGAGGAATTCCGGCTGGTTACTCCCGGCGGCAAGGAATATCGCGCCGCCGATGCGCAGAGCCTGACCGAAAGCGTGCTGGGCTGGCGCCTGCCGCTCGAAGGGCTGCCCGACTGGGTGCAGGGAGGCGCGAATCCCGGGAGGCCCGCGGAGCTGCGCCGCGATGCGACCCTGCGCGTACTCGAACTGGTGCAGGACGGCTGGCGCGTCGAATACCAGGAATTCCAGGGCGAGCGGCCCTCGCGGCTGCGTCTGTCGCGGGACGATCTCGAAATCCGGCTGACCATCGATCAGTGGGTGAGATGAATCCCTGGGACCGCCGCTATCCGGCTCCGGCGAAGCTCAATCTGTTCCTGCACATCGTCGGGCGGCGCGCCGACGGCTATCACCTGCTGCAGACCGCGTACCGGCTGATCGATTGCTGCGACTGGCTGCGCTTTGTGCCGAGAGCCGATGCCGGCGTGAGGCTGGCGCAGGACCTTCCGGGCGTTGCCGAGAGCGAGGAACTGGCGGTGCGCGCCGCGCGCCTGCTGCAGGCCGAGACCGGTACCAAGCAGGGCGTGGATATCGAAATCGAAAAACGAATTCCGATGGGCGGGGGCCTGGGCGGGGGCAGCTCCGATTGCGCGACGACGCTCGCCGTGCTCAATCGCCTGTGGGGACTGGATCTGGCGCAGGAGCGGCTTGCGGAGCTCGCGCTGCGGCTCGGCGCCGACGTCCCGTTCTTCCTGTTCGGGAGCAATGCGTTTGCCGAAGGCATCGGCGAGCGGCTTGCGCCGCTCGATCTGTCGCCGGCCTGGTACGTCGTGTTGGTGCCGCCGGTGGCGGTCTCCACCATCGCGATTTTTGCTGCGCCTGAATTGACACGAAATTCAAAAACCGTCAAAATATCAAGCTTTTCGGCCGGTTTCGGTAAGAACGATCTCGAGCCGGTCGTGTGCCGGCGCCATGCGGAGGTCGCGATGCATCTCGCTTGGCTGAAGCGGTACGGCGATGCGCGCGTAACCGGGTCGGGCGCCTGTGTTTTTGCCGAATTCACGACCGAGCGCGAGGCGCGTTCGGTCGTATCCAGGATGCCCGCCGATATGAGCGGTTTCGCGGTGCGCGGGCTGGATCGCCATCCGCTCGCGGCGCTCCTGGAAGGCGGTTAGTTCGCTTGGGGAGTCGCCAAGCTGGTTAAGGCATCGGATTTTGATTCCGACATGCGAAGGTTCGAATCCTTCCTCCCCAGCCAGAATTTGGGAGCCGCCCCGCAGCCGCGGTATTCGCGGCTGTTTGTTTTTCGGGGTGGCGCGGGCGGAGGGATGACGGCAGCGGTAATGAGGAGAGCATGGCTTACGAAAGCCTGATGGTCTTCACCGGGAATGCCAACCCGCTGCTCGCGCACGCGGTGGTGCGGCGGCTGAACATCCCGCTGGGCCACGCTACCGTGGGAAAGTTTTCCGACGGCGAGATCATGGTCGAGCTGCTGGAAAATGTGCGCGGAAAGGACTGCTTCGTGCTGCAGTCCACGTGCGCGCCGGCAAACGACAGCCTGATGGAAGTGCTGCTGATCGTGGACGCGCTCAAGCGCGCGTCCGCCGCCAGGGTAACGGCGGCGATCCCGTACTTCGGCTACGCGCGCCAGGACCGCCGTCCGCGCTCGGCGCGCGTGGCGATCAGCGCCAAGGTCGCGGCGAACATGCTGCAGGCGGCGGGAGTGGATCGCGTGCTCACCATGGATCTGCACGCGGACCAGATCCAGGGATTTTTCGACGTGCCGGTGGACAACGTCTACGCCACGCCGGTGCTGCTCGGCGACGTGTGGAAGCACCAGTACGAGAACCTGCTGGTGGTGTCGCCCGACGTCGGCGGCGTGGTGCGGGCGCGCGCGATGGCGAAGCGCCTGGAATCGGACCTGGCGATCATCGACAAGCGCCGGCCGCAGCCGAACGTATCGGAAGTGATGAACGTCATCGGCGACGTCAAGGGGCGCAACTGCGTCATCATGGACGATATGGTGGATACGGCCAATACCCTGTGCAAAGCGGCGCAGGCCTTGAAGGAAGAGGGCGCAACCCGCGTGGTCGCGTACTGCACGCACCCGGTGCTCTCGGGCGGGGCGGTCGAGCGGATAGCCGATTCGGAAATAGACGAGTTGGTGGTCACCGACTCGATCCCCTTGTCGAAGGGCGCGCAGGCGTGCAAGAAGATCCGCGTGCTGTCGGTCGCGGGGCTGCTGGCGGAGACGATACTTCGCATCAGCAACGAGGACTCGGTCAGCTCGCTGTTCATAGAATGATTTTTTAGGCGTCGCCTGGTCGCGGGCGGCGCAATCTTTAGGAGAAGGCAACATGGCAATCGAAATCGTCGCGCAATCGCGCAAACTGCAGGGAACGGGTGCGAGCCGCCGCCTGCGCATCAGCGGCAAGGTCCCCGGCATTCTCTACGGGGGCGGAGACCCTGCGGTCAACATCGAACTCGATCACAACGCGCTGTACCATCATCTGCGCAACGAGAAATTTCATGCCTCGATCCTGACGCTTGCCCTTGACGGAGCAAAGGAGCAGGTGCTGTTGCGCTCGGTCAACATGCATCCGTTCAAGATGCAGGTGCAGCACATCGATTTTCAGCGCGTGTCGGCGGACCAGAAGATCCACATGAAAGTGCCGCTGCACTTTGTCAACGCCGAAGCGTCGCCGGCGATCAAAGACTCCGGCGGCATCATCAGCCACGTCATGAACGAGGTGGACATCCGCTGCCTGCCGGCTGATTTGCCCGGGTACATCGAGGTTGACCTGTCGCAGCTCGTGATCGGCCATTCGATCCACCTGCGCGAGCTTAATTTGCCCAAGGGCGTCGAAGTGGTGTTGCGCGCGGAGGAAAATCCGCCTGTCGCGACCGCACAGATCCCGAAGGCGGCCATCGTCGAGGAAGAAGAGGCCGCCGCCGCAGCCGCCGCCGCCGGTGTCGAAGGAGCAGCCGCGCTGGCGGAGGCCGCGCCCGCCGCCGCCGATGTGCCGTCCATCAAGCAGAAGGCGCCGGAAGCCGCGGCGCCCGCTGCGGAGGACAAAGGTGGAAAGGGCGGCAAGGGGGACAAGGGCGACAAGGGAGACAAGAAGGACAAGGGCGATAAGAAGTAGCGCCTTTCATCTCCTCGGGAAAGGGCGCGGCGAACACCGCGCCCTTTTTCGTATCGGCTAATGATCAAACTCATCGCGGGACTCGGCAATCCGGGCAGGAAACACGAGAAGGACCGGCACAACGTCGGCTTCTGGTTCCTGTCGCGCCTTGCGGCCGAGCGGCGTGTGGATCTCAAGCCGGTGGCGAAGTACCACGGACTGGTCGGCAAGCTCATGCGTACCCAAGGCGACCTGTGGCTGCTCATGCCGCAAACCTACATGAACCTCTCCGGCAGGTCGGTCGGGGCGCTCGCGCGCTTCTACAAGATTCTCCCCGAGGAAGTGCTGGCCGTGCACGACGAGCTCGATTTCCCTCCGGGCACGGCGAAGCTGAAGCTCGGGGGCGGGGTTGCCGGCCACAACGGCCTGAAGGACATCGCATCGCAACTGGGCACGCAGGAATTCTGGCGATTGCGGATCGGCATTGGCCATCCCGGCGACAAGGACCTCGTCGCGGATTACGTGCTGGCCTCGCCGCGCGCGGCCGAGCGCGAGCTGATGGAAACGGCGCTCGAGCGCTGCATGGAAGTCTCCGGGCTGCTGCTCGAGGGCGACATGGAGGCGGCGATGCTCAAGCTGCACACGAAAACCTGATGTCCTTGAAATGCGGCATCGTTGGACTGCCCAATGTGGGCAAGTCGACCCTGTTCAACGCGCTCACGAAGGCGGGGATCGCGGCGGAGAATTATCCGTTCTGCACCATCGAGCCCAACATCGGCATCGTCGAGGTGCCCGACCCGCGGCTGGGAAAGCTCGCGGCAATCGCCAAGCCGCAGAAAATCATCGCCGCGGTGGTCGAATTCGTCGACATTGCCGGGCTGGTGGCCGGTGCATCGAAAGGCGAGGGCCTGGGCAACCAGTTTCTCGCCAACATCCGCGAGTGCGACGCCATCGCGCACGTGGTGCGCTGCTTCGAGGACCCGAACGTCGTCCATGTCGCCGGCAAGATCGATCCTGTTTCCGACATCGAGACCATCCACACCGAACTCGCGCTCGCCGATCTTGCGACGGTGGCCAAGACCTACACGCGCTATGGGAAAGTCGCCAAGACCGGCGGCGATAAGGAAGCACAGCGCATCGTCGCCGTGCTCGACAAGGTGCGTCCGGCGCTCGACGAGGCGCGCCCGGCGCGCAGCGTGCCGCTGTCGAAGGAAGAGCAGGCGGTGCTCAAGCCCCTGTTCCTGCTGACG
>JBGPYQ010000227.1:0-5365 GCA_041493345.1 Gammaproteobacteria bacterium
GCCCGCACTTTCGTTCAGGCCCGGGGGAAGAAGCTGAATAGTGTCGAAATAATCGCGCCACTGCTCCGCAATGGACTGCGGATTATCGAGGTAGGCCTCGTACAGCTCCTCGATGAAGGGCGCGTTGGCGCCGAACAAATAGGAGTTGGAGAGCATCTGCTTCATCATGACTGCGTCTTCCTGCCTCTACGCCTCACCTTTTGTCGATCGGAACGACATCCCGCTGCACCGCGCCGTTGTACAGCTGCCTCGGCCGGCCGATTTTGTATTCGGGATCGGAAATCATTTCCTGCCACTGCGCGATCCAGCCCACGGTACGCGCGAGCGAGAAGATGCAGGTGAACATCGACACCGGAATGCCGAGCGCGCGCTGGACGATGCCGGAGTAGAAATCGACATTGGGATAGAGTTTCCGCTGCACGAAATAATCGTCCTCCAGCGCGATCTTCTCTAACGCGATCGCCAGCTTGAACAGGCGGTCGTCGTGCAGACCGAGCTCCTCCAGCACCTCGTAGCAAGTCTGGCGCATCAGCTTGGCGCGCGGATCGTAGTTCTTGTAGACACGGTGGCCGAAACCCATCAAACGGACTCCTGAATTCTTGTCCTTCGCTTTCCTGATGAATTCGCCGACCTTGGAGACGTCGCCGATCTCCTCGAGCATGTTGAGGCAGGCTTCGTTGGCGCCGCCGTGCGCCGGGCCCCACAGGCAGGCGATGCCCGCGGCGATGCACGCGAACGGGTTGGAGCCGGAGGAGCCGGCCAGCCGCACGGTCGAAGTGGAAGCGTTCTGCTCGTGATCGGCGTGCAGGATGAAGATGCGGTCGAGCGCCCGCACCAGCACCGGGCTGGTCTTGTACTCCTCGGTCGGCACCGCGAACATCATGCGCATGAAATTGGCGGTGTACGACAGGTCGTTTTTCGGATACATGAAAGGCTGGCCGACGGAATACTTGAAGGCCATTGCGACGATGGTCGGCAGCTTGGCGATCAAACGGAACGCCGAGATCTCGCGGTGCTGGGGATTGTTGATGTCGAGCGAGTCGTGGTAGAACGCCGAGAGCGCGCCCACCACTCCGACCATGACCGCCATCGGATGCGAATCCCGCCGGAAACCGGTGTAGAGGCGCGCGAGCTGTTCGTGCACCATGGTGTGGTGCGTCACGGTGCTCACAAAATCCTCCTTCTGCTTCCTGTCCGGCAGCTCGCCGTTCAGCAACAGGTAGCAGACCTCCAGGAAATCGCAATGGACCGCGAGCTGCTCGATCGGGTAGCCGCGGTACAGCAGCACCCCCTTGTCGCCGTCGATGTAGGTGATCTTCGAGTTGCAGCTCGCCGTCGAGAGAAAGCCGGGATCGTAGGTAAACATCCCGGTCTTGCCGTAGAGGGTGCGGATGTCGATGACCTCCGGGCCGATGCTGCCCGACAGGACCGGAAACTCGATCGACTTTCCGTCGCCGTAGGAAAGCAAGGCCTTTTTCGTGGCGCTCATCGTGTTTCTCCAATAGATCGCAATTCGGCGTCAGCAGCGCCGCAACAACTGGACTAACTCGCCGAGCGCCGGGTCGCCGCAGTCCTCGCACCCGCTGAGCAAGGCCCAGAGATCGTGATCGCCGAGCTCGAGCAGATTCCTGAAAGTTTGCAGGCGCTCGCCATCGAGCTCGGCGCCGTGCCTGTCGAGAAAGCGCTCCAGCACCAGGTCGTTTTCCAGCAATCCGCGGCGGCAGTGCCAGCGCAGGCGGTTCATCTCAGCGGTGGTCATCGGGGACAGACCACGTTTTTCATGAGCCGCTCATATTCTAACCAGGTCGCGCGGAAAAACGTGGTCTGTCCCCGGTTTACACCGCGCGCTTGACCATCAGCTCCTTGATCTTGCCGATGGCTTGGGTCGGGTTGAGATTCTTGGGGCAGGCGTCCACGCAGTTCATGATGCTGTGACAGCGAAACAAGCGATAAGGATCCTCGAGATTATCCAGTCGTTCGTTCGTGGCCTGGTCGCGGCTGTCCGCGATGAACCGATAGGCCTGCAGCAGGCCCGCCGGTCCCACGAACTTGTCGGGGTTCCACCAGAATGACGGGCAGGATGTGGAGCAACAGGCGCATAGGATGCACTCGTACAGGCCGTCGAGTTCCTCCCTCTCCGCAGGCGACTGCAGTCGTTCCTTCTCCGGCTCGGGGTCGTTGTTGACCAGGTACGGTTTGATCGAATGATATTGATTGAAGAACTGGGTCATGTCCACGATCAGGTCGCGGATCACGGGAAGTCCGGGCAGCGGCCGCAACTCCACCGGCTCCTTGAGGTCGCTGAGTTTGGTGATGCAGGCGAGACCGTTCTTGCCGTTGATGTTCATCCCGTCGGAGCCGCACACGCCCTCGCGGCAGGAGCGGCGCAAGCTGAGCGTGTCGTCCTGCTCCTTGATACGCACCAGCGCATCGAGCAGCATGCGGTCGTGCGGGTCGAGCCGCACGTCGTAATCCTGCATGTAGGGCTTTTCGTCCCTGTCCGGGTCGTAACGAAATATGCGAAAGCGCATGGTTTGGCTATCCAATGACCTTTCAATACGTGCGAGCCTTGGGTTCGATGGTACGCGCAGTCAGCGGCTTCATGTGCACCGGCTTGTAGTCGAGCCGGTCACCCTCCTTGTACCAGAGCGTGTGCTTGAGCCAGTTGACGTCGTCGCGGCTATGGTGGTCGGCACGGTCGTGCGCGCCGCGAGACTCGTTTCTCGCTTCGGCCGAAACCATGGAAGCACGCGCGACTTCGATCAGATTGTCGAGCTCGAGGGCCTCGACCCGCGCGGTGTTGAACACCTTGCTCTTGTCCTTGATCCCGGTGCGGGTCGCGCGGTCGGCGATACTGTGGATTTTCTTGACTCCCTCGCCGAGCAGGTCCGGAAAACGGAACACTCCGCAATGCGCCTGCATGGACCGGCGCATTTCCCGGGCCACCTCCGCGACGCTTTCGCCGTTTTTCTGGTTATCGAGCCTTGCCAGGCGTGCCAGCGTGCGGTCAGCCGCGTCGCCTGGCAGATCCTTGAGACCGGCGTTCTCTTTGAGGAATTTGATCGCCGATGCCGCGGCGGATTTGCCGAATACCAGCAGGTCGGTGAGCGAATTGGTGCCGAGGCGATTGGCACCGTGCACCGAGGCGCAAGCGCATTCGCCGGCGGCGTAGAAGCCCGGCACCGCCGCCTCGGGATTGCCCCGCCCGTTCGAAAATTCAGGCGTGACCACCTCGCCCCGGTAGTTGGTGGGAATCCCGCCCATCATGTAGTGCGCCGTCGGCACCACCGGAATCGGATCCTTGACCGGATCGACGTTGGCGAACTTCCTGGCGATCTCGCGGATTCCAGGGAGCTTCTTGTCGATTTCCTCGCGCCCCAGGTGATCGAGCTTCAGCAGCAAATAATCGCCGTGCTCGCCGGCCCCGCGCCCTTCCTTGATCTCGGTCGCCATCGCCCGCGAAACCACGTCGCGCGATGCAAGGTCCTTGCTGGACGGAGCGTAGCGCTCCATGAAGCGCTCGCCGTTCTTGTTGAGCAGATATCCGCCTTCGCCGCGCACCGCTTCGGTGATCAGCACTCCGGCCCCGGCCACGCCGGTCGGATGGAACTGCCAGAATTCCATGTCCTCAAGCGGGATGCCGGCGCGCGCCGCCATGCCCAGACCGTCGCCGGTGCACGTGAACGCGTTGGTGCTCGACCAGAAAATGCGCCCCGCTCCTCCGGTGGCGAACAGGGTCGCCCGTGAATGCAGAACCATCACTTCCCCGGTTTCCATCTCGAGCGCGGTGACGCCGAGCACCTGGCCGCTCGCGTCGCGGATCAGGTCGAGCGCCATCCATTCGACGAAGAATTGGGTGTTGGCGCGCACGTTCCTCTGGTACAGCGTGTGCAGCATGGCGTGCCCGGTGCGGTCGGCGGCGCAACAGGAACGCTGCACCGGACGCTCGCCGAAGTTCTGCGAGTGGCCGCCGAACGGCCGCTGATACACGGTGCCGTTCTCGTTGCGGTCGAAGGGCATGCCGAAATGCTCGAGCTCATACACGGCTTTCGGGGCCTCGCGGCAGAGGAACTCGATCGTATCCTGGTCGCCGAGCCAGTCCGAACCCTTGACCGTGTCGTACATGTGCCACAGCCACGAGTCCTGTCCCATGTTGCCGAGCGCGGCGCCAATGCCGCCCTGCGCCGCGACCGTGTGCGAGCGCGTCGGAAACACTTTCGACAGCACCGCCACCTTCAAGCCGGCTTCGGACAACTGGAGAGCGGCGCGCAACCCGGCGCCGCCGGCACCGACGACGACGGCATCAAAGCTGCGTTTCGCGAGTGCCACTTCAAATCCTCCAGAGGATCCGCATCGCCCATCCCGCGTAGCCGGTGAGAGCGAGGATCACGATCACTTGCAGCGACAGGCGCCAGCCGGTCGGCTTGACGTAGTCCATGAAAATGTTGCGCACGCCGATCCAGGCATGGATCAGCACGCCGGCGACGAAAAGAAAGGTGGTGAAGCGCATCCACTCATGGGCGAACAGCGCCTTCCAGGAGGCATAAGTTACCGGACCGCGGCCGAGCGCCAGAACGAGCATCAGCGTATAGACCAGCATCACCACGGCGGTGACGCGTTGAGCCAGCCAGTCCTTGAGCCCGTAATGCGCGCCGACGATGACGCGCTTCACCATAGCCTGGCTCCGAAGAAAGCGGTGAGCGCGAGACTCACCGCGATCACCGCGAAAGCCGTCCTGCGCGCCGTCGCGAGCTCTACTCCTTTGTCGATATCCAGAAACAGATGGCGCACGCCGGCGCACAAGTGGTGCAGATACGCCCACAGGAATACCAGCAGCGACAGCTTGACCAGCGGGTGTGCGACGTACCTCTGGAAACGAGCAAAACCGGCCTCCGAGGCAAGACTCATGTCGAGCAGGAACAGAAACCAGACGAGTCCGAGGAACAGCAGCGCGCCGCTGATGCGGTGGAATATCGAAACGAGACCCGGAACCGGAAGATTGAGAAGACTGAGGTTGTACCAGAGTGGACGTTTCTTTTTCCCCGCCAGATCAGGCATGTAACGGCATCCTTCCGAGACTCGTAGGCTTATTTGAAATCTTGACGGGAATCAAGATTATAACAGGCTTCCAACCGGTGCTGCGCAAAAGCGCCAAGCCGGATAAGATTCGATCCATTTTCTTCGGGGAGCTTTCTTATGGCCAAAGCGCCAGTACGTGTCGCAGTCACCGGCGCCGCCGGGCAGATCGGCTACAGCCTGCTGTTCAGGATCGCGAGCGGGGAAATGCTCGGAAAGAACCAGCCGGTGATCCTGCAAATGCTCGAGATCCCCGACGAGAAAGCACAGAAGGCGCTCAAGGGCGTGA
>JBGPYQ010000112.1:0-10205 GCA_041493345.1 Gammaproteobacteria bacterium
AAGCTCTGCAACCAGTGCGAGCACCCGCCGTGCGTCCAGGTCTGCCCGGTCGGGGCCACCTTCCGTACTCCGGATGGCGTGGTGCTCATCGATCACAACTACTGCATCGGTTGTCAATACTGCGTCCAGGCGTGCCCGTACGGCGCGCGCTTTTTCAACGACTCCAAACAGGTTTCGGACAAGTGCACCTGGTGCTATCACCGCATTACCAGGGGATTGCAGCCCGCATGCGTCGAGGTTTGTCCGGTCGGCGCGCGCATCTTCGGCGATCTGAAGGATAAACAGAGTCCGATCAGCCTGTTCATTCGCAACAACCGCGTGCAGGTGCTCAGACCCGAATCCGGCAACGCTCCGAACGTTTATTACGTCGGCATCGACAAGGAGGTGAGCTAGTGGAAACGCTCTTTCACGCCGCCCCGTTCGCCGGCTACGTTTACCCCAACGAGACGGTTATCCCTTGGTCGGCGCTCATTGTGGTCTACCCTTATCTCACGGGGCTGGTGGCCGGCGCGTTTACCGTTTCGAGCCTGTATCAGGTGTTCGGCATGCAGCGTTTCAAGCCCGTGGCGCATTTCGCTTTGCTCACCTCACTGTGTTGCATGCTCATCGTACCCATGCCGCTGCTGTTGCACCTCGGTCATCCGGAGCGTGCATTCAACGCCACGATCACGCCGCATTGGACCTCCGCCTTTGCCGTCTTTGGTTATGCGGCCGGTTTTTACGTCATTCTTTTGATGCTGGAAACCTGGTTCGTGTTTCGGCCCCACATCGTGCAGCAGGCGCAAGAGAGAAAAGGGCTGCTGCGGTGGTTTTATCAACTGCTGTCGCTCGGGTCGTACGATCTGTCCGAGAAGGCGATGAGTTACGACCGGAAATGGATATTCGCGCTGGCCGTCATCGGTATCCCCGCCGCTCACGGCTTGCATGGTTATGTAGGGTTTGTGTTCGGATCACTCAAGTCGCGCGAATGGTGGTCCTCCGATCTCATGCCCGCCGTGTTTCTGTTTTCCGCCATCATCTCCGGCACGGCGTTATTGATCGTGCTCTATGTCCTGTCCTGCAGGCTGCGCAGAATTCCGGTTGACCTGGAGTGCCTGAAGGGCATGGCCTATACGCTGTGGGGCTTCATGATGTTTACCCTGGTGCTGGAGGGAGTGGAATTTGCCAGTCTCATCTACAGGGGCCGGGAGGGGATCGAGGTGATCATGGAATACGTAGCGGGCCCGCTCATCATTCCTTTCTTCATTCTGCAATTCGGCGTGGGATCCCTGGTACCGCTCGTCCTGCTTTCGTACATGATCTGGCAGGGCACCACCGGACGCGCGCTGGTTGCGGGAGTCGCGACCAGCGCCATTTTGGTGCTACTCGCGGTGTTGATGATGCGCTGGAACGTGGTCATCGGCGGACAAGAGATCGCGAAGACGGGTAAAGGACTGCTGGCCTATCACCCGCCTATTTTCGGCAGGGAGGGCATCTTGGCCGCAGCCTCAGTGGTCGTTACGCCGTTTTTTCTGTTATGGCTGATGATCAAGCTGTTTCCGCCGTGGGGACCGACACCCTCACCCTCGACTGAAAACAGCGCGCGGTGATGTTGCAACCACGGCTTGCCGTCCCTCGCTCGCGGTTTCCGTGGTTTCGGATCGAACGCGCCTCGACTTTCAACGCCGAGGGATGCATCCCACCCCGCGATTCCGGCAATCTTAGGTATCACCTTGAAATTCTGAGTTCATCCTATTCAAGACTGGACGGGGATTCGGTTTACTCAACAAGAAAATCGAAGACCATGCGTGTTGCAAGACTTTCCGCGTGGATCGCGGCGGGCGTTATTTGTTTCGCAGGCTCACCGGATATTTGGGCGGCGGAAGCTACCAATGTCAAGGGAGCCGAACAAGCCGCCGAGAGGCCTGACAACTCAATATGCCTGGCCTGTCACGGAAATGAGGGATTTGCGATGCCGGGTGCAAACGGGCAAATGCGCCCGTTGCACGTGATTAAGGACAAATTTGAAAAAAGCGTGCATGGAAAGCGGCTTTGTGTCGAGTGTCACAAGGACATTACCAAGATTCCTCACCAGAAAAACGGACGCATAAAAGTCAGTTGCGTGCAGTGCCACCAGGATTTGTGGGAAACCGCTCAGAAAGAGAATAAGACCCGGGAATTCGCGAGATTGGGGGTGGTGGTCAAGCAGATCGACCGGTACATGAAATCCGTCCATGCCCGGCCCAACCGAGAGGACCAGTCGCGCACCAACGCAAGCTGCTATAACTGCCACGACGCCCACTACGTTTATCCGAAAGACAGTCCCGTTCGCGCGGAGTGGCGCCTGGGCATTCCGAACGTCTGCGGTAAGTGCCACAGCGAGCAACGCGTCGAGTATCTGGACTCGGTGCACGGCAGGCAGGTCATGGGAAACGCCAATCCCGCGGCGCCCATCTGCTCGGATTGCCACACGACCCATGACGTGGACAAGCCTACGCTGGATTCGATCAAGCTGATCATCACCCAGAATTGCGGAAACTGCCATTCGGAAAATCTGAAGTCCTACGCGAACACCTATCATGGCCAGGTAACCACTCTGGGCTATGCCTATACGGCGACGTGCTTCGACTGCCATGGCAGCCACGGCATCCAGCGGGTAAGTCATCCGAGGTCCGCCGTGCATCCGAACAACCGGCTGCAAACATGCCAGAAATGCCACAAGGATGCGACCGCGGGGTTCATTACGTTCCAGCCGCACGCCAATACCCACGACTACGATCGTTATCCCTATATGTGGATCGCGTCGAAATTCATGATTGCGCTGATAGCGGGTGTGTTTCTCTTCTTCTGGACGCACTCGGCGCTGTGGTTTTACCGCGAATACAGGGACCGCCAGGAGCGCAAGACCAGGCCGCACGTACTGACGAATGAGCTGCCACAGGTACAAGGCAAGTACTACCGGCGTTTCGGACCCGTCTGGCGGCTTGCCCACCTGTTTTTCGCGCTGGCGTTGATGATACTTTCGTTGACCGGCATGGCGGCGTTTTACGCCGAGACGGCCTGGGCGGCGGCCGTCATGAAGGCACTCGGCGGCCCGAAAGTGGCGGCGGTCATACACAGAGTGTCTGCGGTCTTCATACTGGGAATATTCCTCGCGCAATTGATCTATTTCATCGTCCGCCTCGCCCCGGAATGGAGAAAATTCAAGTGGTTCGGGCATACCTCGCTCGTGCCCGGATTGCAGGACATCAAGGACATCATCGCCATGTTCAAGTGGTTCCTCGGCAAGGCACCGCGGCCGGTCTTTGGCCGCTGGACCTACTGGGAGAGATTCGACTACTGGGCCCCGTTCTGGGGCCTCACGATCGTCGGCGGGAGCGGTCTCCTGTTGTGGTTCAAGGAATTGACCGCCGCAGTCTGGCCCGGGTGGATTTTCAACATCGCCACCCTGGCTCACGGGGAAGAGGCCTTTCTCGCCATCGTTTTCCTCTTCACGGTGCATTTCTTCAACAATCACTTCAGGCCGGACAAGTTTCCGCCTCCCGATATCGTGATGTTCACGGGCGCCGTGTCCCTGGAAGAGTTCAGGAGGGAGCACACCCTGGAATACAACGAATTGGTCGCGACAGGGCAACTCGAAAAGTATCTGGTGGACGCTCCGTCGCCGCCCATGACCCTGGGTTCCAGGATCTTGGGCACCGTTCTGCTCGTTTTCGGGTTGACACTGCTGATCCTGGTGCTCGTCGGCTTCGCAGGCAGCGTGGTGGCAGGTGCGTGATCGTGTAATATTTGACAGGAAGTCAGCACATATTGGCCAACCCTCTAATCCTCGAGGTTTCAAATGAAACATCTTATGTTGGGTATTGCATTGTCGGCGGCGCTGATCAGCTGCACGGATAAGGAGGGATCGTCCGCCAAATCCACGACTGAGAAGCAAGCTGCAGCCGACGTGGGTGCGGGCAAGGCCTTCGCGGAGCGGGAATGCAAGGGGTGCCATGGACTGGATGGCCGGGGCGCTGCGCCGGCCATTCCGAATCTGGCGGCGCAACGAGAGCGCTATCTGCTCGCGTCAATAAAAGCTTATAAGGAGGGAAAGCGCACCCATGCCGCCCTCAGGGAGATGGCGGAACACATGAGCGAAGCAGACGTGCGTAATGTGGCCGCGTACTACACCAGCCTGCCGCCCATCGCGACCGCCTCGGGAAAGAATGCTCAAATCTTCCTTCCCTATGAGAACGGCAAGGCGCTGGCCTCCGCCTGCACAAAGTGTCATGGCGAAGACGGCAACACCAAGACCCCCGGCATACCCAGTGTAGCCGGCCAGCAGCTCCGCTATTTTGTTGTTGCCATCCAGGAGTATCTGAATGGGCTGCGTAAGACAGATCCGATGCATTCCTTGTTGCGTCGTTTGAGCAAGCTGGATATGGAAAGCCTGGCGCTGTATTTCGCGTCTCAGACCCCCGCGCAACGTGTCGCGCCGTCTTTCGGTGATCCGGCGGCGGGCGAACCGCTAAGCGCAGTGTGTGGCGGTTGTCATGGCTCTCACGGCGTGAGCACCGACGCGGCGACGCCGAATCTTGCGGGTCAGGATGCCCGGTATCTGGTGAATGCAATCAAGGCCTATCGAAAAACCCGCCGGCATGAAAGCATGCAAAGTTACGTGGGCGATCTTGGTCAAAAAGACATTGAGAGTATCGCCGCGTTCTACGCGGTACAGAAGTCCAGAGCCGCTGAAAAGGGGCAAACGTTTGTTCAGGAACTGACCGAAAAATGCAATCGTTGCCATGCCACCGATATGGACAACCCCGCGATGGCGGTTCCAAAAATCAGCGGGCAGGACAAAGACTACCTTATTATGGCCCTGAGGGCGTATCGCGATGATCGGCGCGAGAGTTCCATGATGCACAACATGAGCCTGCCTTATAGTGACGCCATCATAGAAAGTGTCTCCTCCCTTTATGCGAGCCAGCCGGCCAGATGAGCGCTGATCCGGGACGTTCGATCCGCAGCAATCGCAATATGGTGATCGAGCGCGGCAATCTCGCTGCGCCCGGATTGTAAGCTCCTCCGCCCGGCGGACAAGTCGCAGGCAGAATGTTCTCGCAGTCAGTGGGGTTTGAAGGTTCCGATAACCGTTCGAGCGAATGTCGATGAAACGAAGCATCCAGACTCTTACCCTCTTGGTATTCATGTTCGTTGCGGGCGCAACGAGCGTGGGTTATTCCCCAGAAGCGGCAGCACAAGCTGCCACGGTCACGCCTGGCAAAGGCGACGATCTCCGAGCCGCATTTGCCACGGCCTTGGACGTTGCAGAAGGCAGGCGCGTCGCGGAAACCGCGTGCGCCCGCTGTCACGGCGCGAACGGTATCAGCACGGCCAAGGGCGTGCCCCACCTGGCCGGCCAGCGCCCGGCCTACCTTCACCTCGAGCTGCGGGCTTACAAGTCGGGGGCTCGCGGCAACGACATGATGGACGGCGCCGTCAAGTACCTGAGCGACGACGCGCTGTTCAAAGTGGCTGCCTACTATGCCAGTCTCGATCCCGCGCAAACGAGCGCAATGAGCGGCGCCAAGGCGGCCCCCGCCAAGCCCGATCCGGTCCAAGCGGGCAAGGCGGCGGCGGCCGGCTGCGCGGGATGCCATGGCGAGCTTGGCATCAGCAAGATGCCCGGCATGCCGAGCCTTGTCGGGCTGGAGCCCAAATACCTGGTCGCGGCCATGAAAGCCTACAAGAGCGGTCAGCGCAAGAGCGACGTTATGAAGTCGATGCTCGCGAGTGTGAGCGACGCGGACCTGAATAACATCGCGCTTTACTATGCACTGCAGAAGCCCGCCCGGGCGCAAACCCCGGCCCCCGGTGACCCGGCGGCCGGCAAGGCTGCTGCCGCAGCCTGTGCCGGGTGCCATGGCGACCAGGGCGTCAGCGGGAACCCTGCTAATCCCAGCCTCGCCGGTCAGGACGCGCAGTACCTCGCGGCCGCGCTTCGGGGCTACAAGGGCGGTTCACGTAATGAGCAAACGATGAAAGGCCTGGCGGCGTCGCTCGATGACCGTGCCATCAGGGACTTGGCGGCCTATTACGCAACTCAGGAACCCCAGCCACCGAAGGTGAGCAAACCCTTGACTGTCGCCGAGTGGACGCAAAGGTGCGACCGCTGCCACGGCATCAACGGCAACAGCACCGACCCGCGCTCTCCGGCGCTGGCGGCACAGCGCGTCGACTATCTGCTGAAGGTGTTGCATGACTATCGGACGGGCGCGCGCAAGAGCCCGGAGATGGCTGCCATGTCGAACGTGCTGACCGAGGCGGATGTCGAAAACCTCGCGGCTCACTATGCGCGCCAGAAAGCGCGGGCCGTCGTCTACGTGACTCTGCCGGCCAAGTGAAATGAGCCAAAATATGCCGCCGATGCCTGAAATCGCCAACACGTCGTATGGCAAGATAGGGTTTGCAATGAGGCGCTGCGCGCATCACCCGGTCGATGCAGATCCGAGTTTTGTGGCCGACGCAACGAGAGTGCGGCGAAGCTTGATGCGCCGCGCAGGCTCTCGCGCCCCGGCAAATAATTTCCCCCCTCAATAAAAGGAGCAAGACCATGAAGCGTACGCTGTTGATCATAGGGATCGTCGCATTGCTCGGAGTGTTTGGCGCCGCCCAGGCGGGTGGAGACGCCGGGGCGGGGAAGACCAAAGCCGGTACCTGCGCCGGGTGCCACGGGGCAAACGGCGAGGGGGTCGCGCCCAACCCTGCCTTGGCAGGCAAGAACGAAGATCAGTTCATCCAGGCGCTGAAGGACTACAAATCGGGCAAGCGCGCCAATCCGCTGATGAAGACATTCGCCGGCCCGCTTAACGACCAGGACATGGCCAATTTGGCCGCATACTACGCGTCGCTCAAGAAAAAGTGATGTCCCGTCGCGCATTGGCCATAGCGCACTATAGCGGCGCCAACATCGGGGTCGAAGCATTCGGGACGCCGCTTGAAGCGTCCTCGAGTGATTCGGCCAGCAAGACCAAAGGAACGGACCATGATTGACGCCCCACTGCACCGGCTTTATCACCACTATTCGGAACTGCCTTACAGCCTGCGCGTGCTGTATACGGCGGCGCTCATGATACTCGGCCTGGGCTACCTGTTCGCCTTGATCTACCTGTTTCACACCTACTCCGGACGGGATGGGAACCCCATGACGCTGTCGTACGAGGATCTGGTCATCGCCTACACAGGCAGCGGCAAGGGGTCGCGCCTCGAATCGGCCCTGCGCGGACCGATGTCAAACATGCTGCCGTCCGACGAGCTCACTCCCCTCATCACCTGGGTACAGGAAGGCGCCAATCGCGCCACGTATGAGAAGGAGATCAAGCCGACGCTGGACAAGCGCTGCATGAGCTGTCACGACGGCAGCAACCCGCACCTTCCGAATCTCGGCGGATACGATAACCTGAAGAAAGTGACCGAGCAGGACACCGGCACCGATATCTTCACGCTCGTTCGCGTGTCGCACATACATCTGTTCGGGCTCAGCTTCATTTTCTTCATCATGGGCACCATCTTCAGCCATGCCTACGTGCGGCCGGTGTGGTTCAAATGCGTCGTCGTCGGACTGCCCTTTGTGGCCGTCGCGGTCGATGTCAGCTCCTGGTATTTCACCAAGCTGTATCATCCGTTCGCCTGGGTAGTGATGTTCGCTGGTGCTGTAATGGGCATGTGTTTCGCCTTCATGTGGGTGGTGTCCATGTATCAGATGTGGGTGTCCCCGACTCCTTCGAAGGTCACGCAGAGAGAGGGCGGCGATATTCCGGTCGTGGGCTGAGGGAAGATCGGACCGAGGGGTCGGTACGAACCGTCGCATCGCCGTGATCGGCGCCGGCTGGGCCGGCCTCGCCGCCGCCGTGACCCTGGCCGGTCGCGGCGCGCCCGTCACCGTGTTCGAAGCCTCGCGCAGCCTCGGCGGCCGGGCCCGCCGCGTCAGCATCGAAGGCACGGACCTCGACAACGGCCAGCACATCCTGATCGGCGCCTACCGCGAGACGCTGCGGATGATGCGGCTCGTAGGAGCCGATCCGGAGGTGCTTCTTCTCAGGATTCCGCTCGAGTTGCGCTACGCCGACGGCTTTCACCTGCGCGCGCCGCGACTCCCCTACCCGTTCAATCTCCTCGCCGCGCTGCTCGGCGCGGACGGTCTCTCGCTCGCGCAAGGTCTCCAGGCCACTCGATTCATGGCGGCGCTGCGCGCGCAAACGTTCCGCGTCGAGCCCGACCGCACGGTCAGGCAATTTCTCGATGAACACGCACAGACCGGCGCTCTGCGCACCCATGTCTGGGGACCGTTATGCGTCTCGGCGCTCAACACGCCGGCGAATCGCGCTTCGGCGCAGGTCTTTGCCCACGTGCTGCGCGACGGCCTGACCGGCGTTCGAGAGAACAGCGATCTTCTGCTCGCGCGCGCCGACCTCAGCCGCCTGTTTCCCGAACCGGCGGCGGAGTATTTAAAAGCGCACGGCGGCGCGATCGAGCTTGGCGCGCCGGTGCACGCGATCCTGAGGGACGGCAATAACTTCCGGCTCGACGATCGCCCGGGGCGGTATTCGGCGGTGATCGTCGCCTGCGCGCCGCAGCACGCCGCTTTGCTGCTCTCGGCATTTCCGGAGCTCGCAGCCACGCACGCGGCAATCGATGGACTCGGGTACGAGCCCATCGTCACCTGCTATCTGCAGTATCCGGAATCCGTTTCGCTGCCAGCGGCGATGCTCGGATTTTCCGGCGGAATCGTTCAGTGGGTATTCGACCGCGGCCGCCTTGGCGGGCGCAGCGGCGAAAATGCAGGCCTGCTCGCCGCGGTGATCAGTGCCTCGGGTGAACACGAAGAATTGCCGAAAGAGCAGCTGGTGCCGCGCATCGAAGCGGAGCTCACCCGGGCGCTCGGCCCCCTGCCCGAGCCGCGCTGGTCGCAGGTCATCACCGAGCGGCGCGCCACGTTTTCCTGCACGCCGGGCCTCACGCGCCCCCAGAGCGTCACGCCGATTCCCGGATTGATGCTCGCGGGCGACTATGTCGCCAGCGACTATCCCGGAACGATCGAAGCTGCGGTGCGCAGCGGAATCACCGCGGCTTCCAAAGTGGCGGAAGTTCGGGATTAAAGCTGGCTTTCACCGGCCGCCCGCTCGCAGGCGGCCCGGTTTGAACAGCAAGTGATGCACAGGTCTCCCCCGAAGCCTCGGTCTATCGGCCTACAACGATCAAAATACCTGCTGCAACGGCGAGGACGGCCATTACAGTGCCCAGTCCCGAGAAACTGAGATTGAGCAGCGGTATGAGTCCGGTCAAGATGAGCCAGACAGCCAACAACAGCATACCGATGTTTCTTGTCATTTTCACTGGCAGACTCCTTTGAACATTCGCTTAACGTGCAATAGGTGACATTTCGGGCATGCTAAACCATATACAGGTAGATGCAAACATCCACCTGCACATGGATCCCCATACCGCTTTAAAGTCTGACTACAACCCGATCGCCCGCAAATCCAGGCCTTTGCGTTTCACGGGCGGACACCAGAAGCAGGCGCCGGTGACCGGTCGCGTGAACGTGAACAACGCATCCACCGCCCCGTCCTCGGCGCCTGTCATGCGCTTGAGCTGCGCCTCGAAAGCATCGAGCGACTTTCCGAACGCCGTGAATACCAACCCGGCCCGCGCTGCGTCCGCCCAGGGCATCGAGCGCCGCACGACGAAGGCTTCCGGAGCGAAGCTCTCCTGCGCCGTTCTTTTCACGTGCGCCGACGGCGGCGCGCTGCCGAGTTCCCGGTTATCGCGCTTGCGGCGCCCGATGACGTTGTCCTGCTGCTTCGCGGGCATGGCCGCGAACCGCTCGAGGTCGCTGACCCACTGCTGCACTGCCACGAATGAAGACCCGGTCATGCCGGATCCCTTGTCGCTTGAAACCGCGGCCTGCACGGCTTTCTTTCCGTGCGGATTTTCGGTGCCGTCTTCGTAGCCGGTGAGATCGAGTCCGCGATCGTAGCGGAAAGCATCGATCACGCCGGCCGTCCCGAACGCGGGCGCAAGCATCGCTTCCATCGCCCGCGCGCGAAGGACGATTTCTCCGCGATCCTCTCCCCGCAACCAGCACCACAGAGCGGCCGGCGTCGAAGGGATTTCAATCTTTGCGCCGGCGAAGACCGGAAATGGCCGCAAACCCTCGATAGTCCGATTGAGGGCGCGCAACA
>JBGPYQ010000235.1:0-5028 GCA_041493345.1 Gammaproteobacteria bacterium
GAGGAATCCTTCACCCCGGCGACGGTGCCCGGATAGTGTTTGAGCAGCCGCTCGATGAGCGCAAGCGAAATTGGCATCTGCGACACCGGCGGGATGTGATACAGGTAGAGCTGCAGCCGCGAGTCGCCGACGCGCTCGATCACCTCGGCGAAATTGCGGTACAGGCCCTCGTCAGACACGCCCTTGTAGTAGAACGGCGGCAGCATCAAGACGCCTGAGCAGCCGAGCTTCACCGCGTGCGCCGTGAGCCGCACCGAGTCGGTCAGCGAGCAGCAGCCCGTGCCGGGCATGAGTCTTTCCGCCGGCACGCCGCCGTGGATAAGCTGCTCCAGCAGCAGCATGCGCTCGTCCGCGGAGAGCGAATTCGCCTCGCTGTTGGTACCGAAGACGGCCAGCCCGCCGCAGCCGTGCTCGAGCAGCCACTTGCAGTGGCGCAGATAGCGCGCCGCGTCTGGAGAGAGATCGCGCTTGAAGGGCGTGACCACGGGGGCGAGAACGCCGGAGAGCCGTTTCGGGGTGGACATGATTCGTGCGATGGCGGTAAGGGTGACTCTATTATCGCATCGAATCGCCACGGAAACGCGCCATCGATCCATGCAGGGCATGCACAATTGACAAATGCCGGTCCCGCGCCTAACCTCGCTCGAAAATTACAACACTCTGCAGACCATATCACAGGAGACAATAATGACCCGTTTGATATCGAATCTCGCGGCGGCCGCGCTGGGCGCGGCGCTTGCCGCCCTGCCGGGAATCGCCTGCGCCCAGGAAGTCACGCTGCGCGTGGTGAGCGCCTTTCCCGAGAACCAGTACTACGTCAAGCGCCTCACCGACTGGATCCAGAAGGTGAACGCCGCGGGCAAAGGCACGCTGCAACTCAACTTCATCGGCGGGCCCAAGGCGATTCCCACGTTCGAAGTCGGCAACGCGGTGAAGACCGGCGTGGTCGACATGGCGATGAGCACCGGCGCTTTCTACACCAACGTGATGCCGGAAGCCGACGCGCTGAAACTCACGCAGCTTTCCGCTGCCGAATTGCGCAAGAACGGCGGCTTCGACTACATCAACAAGATCTGGAACGAGAAGGCGAACATGGTCTACCTCGCCCGGATCGTCGAATTCACGCCGTTCCATCTCTACGTCAACAAGAAGATTGACAAGCCGGACCTTACGGGCCTGAAGATCCGCATCACCCCGGTGTACCGCGATTTTTTCCAGGTGCTGGGCGCCACCGTGGTCACCACCGCTCCCGGCGAGGTCTACACCGCGCTCGAGCGCGGAGTCGTCGACGGCTACGGCTGGCCGATCCACGCCCTGTTCGACCTCAACTGGCAGGAGCACACGAAATACCGCGTCGATCCCGGCTTCTACAACGCCGAGGTATCGCTGATCGTCAACCTCGACAAGTGGAAGTCGCTCACCCAGGCGCAGCGCGCATACCTCACCAGGCAGGCACTTGCGTTCGAGGCACAGAACGAAGAGTGGAAGAGATACAACGTCGAGGAAACGCAGCGCCAGGCGAAAGCCGGCATTCAGACGATCAGTTTCGATGCCGCCACCAGCCGGGCCTATGTCGAAAAGGCGTACGAAGTGGGCTGGGCGAGCGCCATCAAGGCAAGCCCCGAGCACGGACCCAAGCTGAAAGCGCTGTTTTCGAAGTGACTGCGCGCTGGAGAGCGCGCAGTCATCCTGAGGCCGCAGGCCGAAGGATCTCCAGTGGCAAGCTCTGTACCGGAAGAGATCCTTCGCTACGCTCAGGATGACAAGTGAGCAGCCGCGCACAGATGGACATGGACGCGCTTTCGCAGTGGTACGGGAAGCTATTGAGCGCACTCGCGCTCATCGCTTGCGCCTTGCTGTTTTTCATGACGCTGATGATCTGCGCCGACGTGCTGCTGCGCAACGTGGCTATCGTCCCGGGAGTGCACGGGCTCGCCTGGAGCAACGAGGTCTCCGAGGCGACGCTCTACCTCATCACCATGCTCACCGCGCCCTGGCTCTTGCGGCAGGGTCGGCACATCCGCGTGGACGTAGTGCTGCGAATCATTCCGAAAAAGCTGGGATGGTACTGCGAGTGGGCTTCCGATCTCTTCGCGTTCGCGTCCTGCCTCGCCCTGGCGGCCTACGGCGCTCGCGCCGCGGCGGCGAGCTACGGCGCGGGATCGATGTCGATCAAGACCCTGGTGACGCCCGAATGGTGGCTGCTTGCGCCTCTTCCCGTCGCTTTCCTGCTGCTCGCGATCGAAATGGTGTTTCGCATGCGTCGGTTGTCCCTCGGCGAGCGCGCGCCGCGCGAGGACGCCGTGTCGGCCGGCTGAGGACGCTCAGACGACATGTCATGGGAGGCAGCCGCGTGGCTCATGCTCGGGGGATCGACAATCCTGCTTTTTCTCGGGTTGCCGGTCGCATTTTCGTTCATTGTCATCAACCTGATCGGGGCCGTGATTTTTCTCGGCGGCGAACCAGGCCTGGTGCAGCTCACCCGGAACAGCGTCGGCTCGGTGGCGAGTTTTTCGCTCACGCCGATCCCGCTCTTCATCCTCATGGGCGAAGTGCTGTTCCACACGGGGCTCGCGGTCAAGGTGATCGACGGCGTCGAGCGGCTGATCCGGCAGGTACCGGGGCGGCTTGCCGTGGTCGCGGTAGTCGCGGGCACGGTGTTCTCGGCGATCTCCGGATCGACGATTGCGACCACCGCGATGCTCGGCAGCTTGATGCTCCCGGTGATGCTCTCCCGCGGCTATCACCCGACGATGGCCACGGGGCCCCTCATGGCGATCGGCGCGGTGGACATGCTGATCCCGCCTTCGGCGCTCACCGTGCTGCTCGGCAGTCTTTCCGGGATCTCCATCTCGAAGCTCCTGATCGGCGGGATCGTGCCGGGGCTCGTGTTGAGCCTTGCCTTCATCGTCTACATCATCGCTCGCGTCAAGCTCAATCCGTCGCTCGCGCCGGAGACGGCGTTCACCGAATACCACGGCTGGGAAAAACTGCGGCCGTTCATCCAGTACGTGGTGCCGCTCGTGTCGATCTTCGTCGTGGTGGTTGCGTCGATGTCGGCGGGCTGGGCGACGCCCACCGAGTCGGCCGCGATCGGCGCGCTCTTCACCCTGGTGCTCGCCGCCGCCTACCGCGCGCTCACCCTGGAGAACCTGTTGCAGGCGCTACGCGGCACGGCGGGCATCTCCGGGATGATCCTGTTCATCATCGTCGGCGCGATGACCTTCTCGCAAATCCTCTCTTTCTCCGGAGCGAGCAACGGCCTGGTCGAGATCATCGCCACACTCGGCTTGCCGCCGCTCGCCTTGATTGCGGCGATGATGCTGGTGCTCGTTTTCCTGGGACTTTTCGTCGAACAGGTCAGCATGATGATGATCACGCTGCCCATCTTCATGCCGCTGGTGCAGAAGCTCGGCGTGGACCTGGTGTGGTTCGGCGTGATGTTTCTCATCTGCATGCAGCTTGGACTTCTGCTGCCGCCCCATGGCCTTCTGCTCATGACCATGAAGGGCGTGTCGCCGCCCCAGGTAACGATGGGACATATCTTCCGCGCGGTGATCCCCTATATCGTCATGAGCCTGCTCGTGCTAGCGTTGGTGTTCTTCGTGCCCGCGGTGGCAGTGTGGCTGCCGAAGGTGCTGATCTAGCGGCGGGAGATTAAATGGAACGCTCGTTCAAGAAAGAAGTCGAGCTGCTGAAGCTCGGGCAGGGGCAGACTTTCCACGGCGAGGGCATTCTCGCCGTGACCAAGGCGCTGCTGCAGTCGGGCATTTCCTACGTCGGCGGCTACCAGGGCGCGCCGATCTCGCACATGATGGACGTGCTGAACGACGCCAAGGACATCATGGAGGGCCTGGGCATCCACATCGAGACCAATGCGTCGGAGGCCGGCGCGGCGGCGATGCTGGGCGCGTCGATCAATTACCCGCTGCGCGGAGCGGTGGGATGGAAATCTACGGTCGGCACCAACGTCGCCTCCGACGCGTTGTCCAATCTCGCCTCGGCCGGAGTGCGCGGCGGGGCCCTGATCGTGATCGGCGAGGACTACGGCGAGGGCGCCTCCATCATCCAGGAGCGCAGCCACGCGTTCGCGATGAAATCGCAGATCTGGCTGCTCGATCCGCGCCCGAACCTTTCCACCATAGTCAACATGGTGGAAAAGGGCTTCCAGTTGTCGGAAGTGTCCAACACCCCGGTGATGCTCGAGCTTCGCATTCGCGCCTGCCACGTGCACGGATCGTTCGAGACAAAGGACAACGTCGCGCCGCAGTTCTCGCGCAAGAACACGCTGGAGAACCCGGATTTCGATGTCGGCCGGATTCCGATGCCGCCTTCGACCTATGCACAGGAAAAGCACAAAGTTGAAGTGCGCTGGCCGGCGGCGGCGAAATTCATCCGCGAGCACAAGCTGAACGAGGTGTTCAACGGTGCCGATACGCAAATGAGCGAAGAAGTCGGCATTGTCACCCAGGGCGGCATGTACAACGTGACGGTACGCGCGCTGCAGCAGCTCGGGCTCGCGGATGCCTTTGGCGGCTCGAAGATCCCGATCTACGTGCTGAACGTCACCTACCCGCTCATACCGGAGGAAGTGACCGCGTTCTGCGCCGGCAAGCACGCGGTGCTCATGGTCGAGGAAGGCCAGCCGGCGTACCTCGAGGACGCGCTGCACGTCATCCTGCGCCGCGCCGATCTGCAGACCAAGGTCCACGGCAAGGACTTTCTCCCGATGGCCGGCGAATACACCGGCGAGGTCGTGCTTGCGGGGATGGCGAAATGGATCGAGGCCATGGCGCCCCATATCGAAAAAACGGGCATCGACACCGGCCATATACATCGGGTATTCCAGACGCTCACCGCGCCGAAGCAGCGCGCCGCCGAGCTGCTCGGCGTTCCCGTCCCGGCGCGCCCGCCGGGTTTCTGCGTCGGCTGCCCCGAGCGCCCTGTGTTCTCGGCGATGAAGCTGATCGAGCGCGAGTCGGGCGCGTTCCACATCTCGGCCGACATCGGCTGCCACACCTTCTCCAC
>JBGPYQ010000123.1:0-9677 GCA_041493345.1 Gammaproteobacteria bacterium
ATTCCGTCGAACCCGGTCATGGCGCTCATGATCGGCGCGATGATGATCCAGGGGATCGCGCCCGGCCCGCAGGTGATGACCGAGCGGCCGCAGCTCTTCTGGGGAATGATCGCCTCGATGTGGGTGGGGAACCTGATGCTCGTGATTCTCAACCTGCCCTTGATCGGCATGTGGATCAAGCTGCTCACCGTGCCCTACCGGATACTCTATCCGGCGATCCTGTTGTTCTGCTGCATCGGCGTGTACAGCCTCTCGAACAGCCCGTTCGACGTGATGCAGACCGCAGTATTCGGCGTGGTCGGCTACATTTTCGTGAAGCTGGAATGCGAGCCGGCGCCGCTGATCCTGGGGTTCATCCTCGGGCCGCTGATGGAGGAGAACCTGCGCCGGGCGATGCTGCTGTCGCGCGGCGACGCGCTGGTGTTCTTCCAGCGCCCGATCAGCCTCGCCATGCTTCTCATCGCGGGCTTCCTGCTGCTGATCGTCGTGGCGCCGGCGGTGCGCAAGAAGCGCGAGGAAGTTTTCGTCGAGGCCTAGTTACCGGTTCCTGCCCGGCTGCCACAGCACGTCGACGCGGCCGCTTTCGCGGTTCAGGACGCGGCCGATCACGAACAGCAGGTCGGACAGCCGGTTCAGGTAGATCCGCGCGACCGCGCCTGTTTTCTCCGAGCGGGCTAGGGCCACGAGCGAGCGCTCCGCGCGCCGGCACACGGTGCGCGCAAGATGCGCGAGGCCCGCGGCGCGCGAGCCGCCCGGGAGCAGGAATTCCTTGAGCGGCGGCAGATTCGCGTTGAGTTCGTCCAGAATCGACTCGAGACGCGTCACCTGTCCATCGGACATGCTCACACGGCCCGGGATCGAGACGTCGCCCCCCAGGTCGAACAGGTCGTGCTGGATGCTCTCGAGCGCTTCGCGGACCGCATTTGCGAGCGGCTCTGCGAGGAGCACGCCGATCGCGGAATTGAGCTCGTCGATATCGCCCAGAGCGGCGATTCGCGGGCTGTCCTTTGCCGTGCGCGAACCGTCGCCCAGGCCGGTCTCGCCACCGTCGCCGGTGCGCGTGTAGATCTTCGACAGGCGGTGACCCATGGGCGGGCGCAGAATCAACAGGGAAAGATAATATAGCACGCGCTCGCGCCCGCCCCGGCACGCGCTCACCCCCGGCGCTGCGCGGGCGTTTGCTATGATGCTCATTGCCTCGCGGCGATGCTCCGGGGCAAGAGCGCCCGTACGGACACCGCTTGGAAAGGAGGCAGACGAAGTGCACGCAACGCTCCCTCTCCTAGAAGTTTCCCGTTTTCCGGCGCTACGCCGGCGGCGCATCGAGACCCTTCAGGTCAACCTCGGCTACAAGTGCAACCAGTCCTGCGTGCACTGCCACGTCAATGCCGGACCGGACCGGACCGAGCAGATGGACCATGAGACGGTCGAAACCGTGCTCAGGTTCCTGCAGGTCTCCGGAATCGGAACGCTCGACGTCACCGGCGGTGCGCCCGAGCTCAATGCGCATTTCCGCGAACTGCTCGTTCGCGCCCGCTTGCTCGACGTCCACGTGATCGACCGCTGCAATCTGACCGTTCTTGAGGAGCCTGGCCAGGGAGATTTGGCCGCTTTCCTCGCCGGCAATCGGATCGAGATCATCGCCTCGCTGCCCTGCTATACGCAGGAGCTGGTCGATCGCCAGCGCGGAAAGGGAGTTTTTGAGACGAGCATCCGCGCGCTCAATCGCCTCAACGCGCTCGGCTACGGCGCCGACGGGTCGGGGCTGGTGCTCAATCTCGTGTACAACCCGCAGGGGTCGTCGCTGCCGCCTCCCCAGAAGGAGCTGGAAGCCGATTACAGGCGCGAGCTCGGCGAGCGCTTCGGCATCCGCTTCAATAGCCTCTACACGCTTGCCAACATGCCGATCGCCCGTTTCGGCTCGATGCTGATCTCGAAGGGTCAGTTCAATGCCTACATGAAGCTGCTGCACCAGTCGTTCCGCGAGGAAAACCTCGATGCCGTCATGTGCCGCAGCCTGATCTCGGTGGACTGGCAGGGATTCGTCTACGACTGCGATTTCAACCAGATGCTGGGGCTGCCGCTGAAAATCGCGGGAAAGGCGAGGGTCAGGCTCGAAGAACTGATGGGGCGCGATCTCGAGGGCAACGCTATCGTGGTCAAGGACCATTGCTTCGGTTGCACCGCCGGCCAGGGATCAAGCTGCGGCGGGGCCCTGAATGGTTAGTTCCGCGGAAAGGCCGGGCCGCTCCTGCCCGCGCCACTACCGCTACTCGCCGGAAGTATTTGCCCGCGCGCCGGATCTGAAGGCGGAATCGCTGTACGTCGTCGGCGGACTGTACGGCAATCCGCACGCGCTCGAAGCGCTTCTCTCCCGCTCGAGTGAGGAAAACGCGACGCTGGTGTTCAACGGCGACTTCAACTGGTTCAATGTGGACGCGGGCGGATTTTCGGCCATGAACGAGAAAGTGCTGAGGCACGTGGCGTTGCGCGGCAATGTCGAGACGGAAATCGCCGGCGAAGACGCGAGCGCGGGCTGCGGCTGCGGCTATCCCGAATGGGTCGGCGACGCCGAGGTCGAGCGCTCGAATGAAATCCTGCAGCGGCTGCGCGAGACGGCGCGCGGATTTCCGTTGCTGCGTGCGCGCCTGGGCGCTCTGCCCATGCACCTTGTCGCCGAGGTCGGCGGGGCGCGCATCGGCGTCGTTCACGGCGATGCCGAGTCGCTCTCGGGATGGCAGTTCTCGCAGGAGTTCCTGCGCGACCCGCCCGAGCGCTTGCTGAGGCTGCTCGACTCCGCCACGGTCGACGTCTTTGCCTCTTCTCACACCTGCCTTCCCGTGATGCAGGCATTCGACAGGGGGCGCGCACGCGTGCTGCTCGCGAACAACGGCGCAGCGGGCATGTCGAACTTCTCCGGCGAAAAGTTCGGGCTGATCACGCGCATCGCGACCCGTCCCTCCGCGGATGCGCTGTACGGCGACCGGATCGGGGCCGCATGGGTGGAAGCGGTGCCGCTACGCTACGACCACGACGCATGGGTCGAGCATTTCGACCGCAATTGGCCCGCGGGGTCGCCGGCGAGTCTTTCCTATCGCAACCGCATCGTCTGCGGGCCGGCCTATCACCTGCGGCAGGCAGCCCGTTCGGGCGCGAGGCTTCCCGGATCGGAAGGACGCGGGCAGGGCCTGAGCGAGGCCGCGTGATCGAGTGCACCGCCGCTGCGGGCGGGGAGCCATGACAAAAAGCAGATTGCTGGTCGCGCTGATGATTCTCGCGCTGATCGGGGCGTTCTTTGCCTTCGACCTGGGGCAGTATTTCAGCCTCGAATACTTCAAGTCGAGACAGGCGGCGATCGACGGGCTTTACCGCGCCAATCCGCTGCTGACCGGGGGACTCTTCTTCGGACTGTACGTGGCCGTCGCCGGGCTTTCCCTGCCCGGCGCGGCCAT
Source organism: Gammaproteobacteria bacterium (assembly GCA_041493345.1). Classification (GTDB taxonomy): domain Bacteria; phylum Pseudomonadota; class Gammaproteobacteria; order Burkholderiales; family SG8-39; genus VBDM01. The sequence continues at coordinate 3,453 of JBGPYQ010000123.1, forward strand.
CATGACGATCGCGGCAGGCGCGATCTTCGGGCTGTTCTGGGGCACGCTGATCGTTTCGTTTGCCGCGAGCATCGGCGCCACGCTCGCCTTTCTCTCCAGCCGCTTCCTCTTCCGCGATGCCCTCCAGCGCAGGTTCGGCGAGAGGCTGCGCGCCATCAACGCGGGGGTTGAAAGAGAAGGCGCGTTTTATCTGTTCGCCCTGCGGCTGGTGCCGGCGTTCCCGTTCTTCGCGATCAATCTCCTCATGGGTCTCACGTCCATGAGGCCCTGGACGTTTTACTGGGTGAGCCAGGCCGGCATGCTTGCCGGTACTCTCGTGTACGTCAATGCGGGCACCCAGATCGCAAGCATTACCGCGCTCTCCGGGCTGCTGTCACCGACGCTGCTGGGTTCGCTCGTCCTGCTCGGCGTGTTTCCGCTGATGGCGAAGCGCGCTGTGGATCTGATCAATCGGCAGAAGGTGCTGGCGAAATGGGTCCGCCCGCGCAGGTTCGAGCGCAATCTCGTCGTCATCGGTGCCGGATCCGCGGGCCTGGTTTCGGCCTACGTCGCTGCGGCGGTCAGGGCGAAAGTGACCTTGATCGAAAAGCACCGGATGGGCGGCGATTGCCTCAACACCGGCTGCGTGCCTTCCAAAGCGCTCATCCGCTCGGCGAAGCTGATTGCGCAGGCGAGGCGGGCACGCGAATTCGGCCTGAAGCCGATGTCCGTCGAATTCGAATTCGCCGACATCATGGAACGGGTTCAACGCGTGATCAAGGCGGTCGAGCCGCACGATTCGATCGAGCGCTATGCCGCGCTCGGCGTCGAATGCATCCGGGGAGAGGCGAAAATCACCTCGCCATGGACCGTCGAGGTGAAATTGGCCGGCGGCGGCGCGCGGACGCTCACCACCCGGGCGATCGTCATCGCCGCAGGCGCCCGGCCGTTCGTGCCGCCGATTCCCGGTATCGAAGAAGCCGGCTGCCTCACCTCGGACTCCGTATGGAACCTTCGCGCGCTGCCCGGGCGCCTGGTGGTGCTGGGCGGCGGTCCGATCGGCTGCGAGCTGGCGCAGTGCTTCGCACGCTTCGGATCGCGGGTGACGCAGGTCGAGATGCTGCCTCGCATCATGATCCGCGAGGATGCGGAGATTTCCGAAAGGGTGGCAAGGCAATTCCGGCAAGAGGGCGTCGATGTCCTCGTGGATCACAAGGCGAAGCGGTTCCTGCGCGAGGGCGGCGAAAAGATTCTTGTGTGCGCGCATCAGGGGAAAGACGTCCGCATCCCGTTCGACGAGATTCTGTGCGCCGTCGGCCGCGTGGCCAACACCGCGGGCTACGGCCTGGAAGAGCTCGGGATACCGACGGCCGGAACGCGCACCATCGAGACCAACGAGTATCTGCAGACCCTCTACCCCAATATCTACGCCTGCGGCGACGTGGCGGGGCCGTACCAGTTTACGCACACGGCCGCGCACCAGGCCTGGTACGCGGCGGTGAACGCGCTGTTCGGCGGTTTCAGGAAATTCCGCGCCGATTATTCGGTCATTCCCTGGGCGACATTCACCGATCCGGAGGTCGCGCGCGTGGGCCTGAACGAGACCGAAGCAACGGAAAAGAACATTCCCTTCGAAGTCACAAGCTACGACATCGGGGATCTCGACCGCGCGATCGCCGATGAGGAGGCGCACGGCCTCGTAAAGGTATTGACCGCGCCGGGCAGGGACAGGATCCTGGGCGCGACCATCGTCGGGGAGCACGCAGCCGATCTCATCATCGAATTCATCACCGCGATGAAGCACGGCATCGGCTTGAACAAGATCCTCGGCACCATCCACATCTACCCGACGCTCGCGGAGGCCAACAAATACGCGGCGGGAAACTGGAAAAAAGCCCATGTCCCGCGGGGCGCGCTCGCGGCGCTCGAAAAGCTCCACGCCTGGATGCGTGGATGAAGCAATGCATCTCGGTCATCGTGCCGGTGCTGAACGAAGCGGCGGGCTTGGCCGCGATGCTGCAGTCGCTCCGGGAGATGCGCAGCCGCGGCCATGAAGTGATCGTCGTGGACGGCGGTTCCAGCGACGATACTCCCGCTCTTGCCCGCGACGGGTCCGATCGCCTCATTTCGGCCGCGCGCGGCCGCGCCGGCCAGATGAACGCCGGCGCCGCCGCGGCGCGGGGAGGAATCCTGCTGTTTCTCCACGCCGACACGCGCCTGCCCGGGAACGCCGACGCGCTGGTGCTGGGCGGCCTTGCGGCGAGCGGCAGGGATTGGGGGCGGTTCGATGTGCGCATCGAGGGCCGCAGCCCCTTGCTTCGCGTGGTCGCGTACTGCATGAACCTGCGTTCCCGTCTCACCGGCATTGCCACCGGCGACCAGGCGATTTTCGTGCGCCGCGATGCCTTCGAGCGGGCGGGCGGCTACCCGCCGATCGAGCTCATGGAGGACATCGCGCTGTGCACGGCGCTCAAGCGCGGTTCGGCGCCGGTCTGCCTGGTCGATACGGTCCTGACCTCGGGCCGGCGCTGGGAGGAGCGCGGCGTGCTGCGCACCGTGCTGCTGATGGGGTGGCTGAGGCTGCAGTTCTTTTTCGGCGCGGCGCCCGCGCGGCTCGCGCGCAGCTACCATGGCGAGCGCGGCTGACTGCCGCGTGCTCGTCCTTGCCAGGGCGCCCGAGCCGGGCAAGGTCAAGACCCGTTTGATCCCCGCGCTGGGAGAGGCGGGTGCCGCCGATCTGCAGCGGGGTTTCGTGCTCCATGCTCTCGGCGCCGCAACGGAGGCAGGGCTGGGCCCCGTCGAACTCTGGTGCGCGCCCGACGCGGCGCATCCTTTTTTTGCCGAATGTGGGCAACGCTTCGGCGTCAGCATCCACGCCCAGGGCGCGGGCGATCTCGGCGAGCGCATGGAGCGCGCAATGCGTGCCGCGCTCGAGCGCTCTCAGCGCGCGATTCTGATCGGCAGCGACGTTCCGGCGATGGATCCGCACTATCTCCGCGCGGCGGATCGCGCGCTGGTCGCGGGCAACGACATGGTGATCGGACCGGCGGAGGACGGAGGCTATGTCCTCATCGGTCTTACGCGCTGTTTTGCGGAGCTTTTTCGCGACATTCCCTGGGGCACCGCGAGCGTGCTGGAAGAGACGCGCCGGCGCGCCGCGGCACTGTCGCTGCGCATCGGCGAGTTGCCCGTGCTTTGGGACGTGGACCGGCCGGAAGACCTGCAGCGGCTTTGAAGCGCTGCGTCCTTGCCGGACACACTTGCCAATTTGCCGCGGCAGTGCTATCCGTAGGGCGGCAATTTCCCGAAAGGAGCCGCCATGATCCGCAAAGTTGTTTATTTTTCCATGCAAGTGCCGAACCGTCCCGGAGTGGGCGCCGAAATGCTCAAGGCCATCGCCAAGGGCAAGCAAAAGCTGCTGGCGTTTACCGGATTTCCCAACGGCAGCGGGGCGCAGGTGGACTTCGTTCCCGCCAAGCCGGGCGAATTCGCCCGCGGGGCCAAAAAGCACGGTGCGAAGCTGAGCAAACGCAAAACCGCGTTCCTGGTGCAGGGCGAGGACCGCGTCGGCGCGCTCGTGCGCGTCCTCGGCAAGCTCGCCAAGGCGAAGATCAACATGGTGGCGATGGACGCCGTGACCGCGGGCAGCGGCCGGTTTGGCGCGATTTTCTGGGTTAGGCCGAAGGATGTTGGGCGTGCTTCGCGCGTGCTGGGGGCGAAGTAGGCACGGCGGCAGCTTGCCGCGCGCGCGGAAATAAAAGCGCTCCTGCCCAAATTTGCTGCCGACCCTTCCTTCACATAGAGTGATGTTTTCAGCCCCGTGTTACCGCAACGGGAGCTAAGAAAGTGTCAGAAAAATCAGTTTAGTTGCCGATATCAAATAAGAAAGTCAACCAATTCAGTTTAAGAGATTCCATGAAAAAGTTTTCTACTCGTGTCGTCATTCGTACTGGAGAAACAGAGTTGTTATCGCTTCTGGAATCGCTTGGCTTGGAGGGTGGGCGGTTTTTACCCTGTCGCTTGATCGGCGTTGATGGTCCCTATGTTCATGTTGAAGTCGCAGGCACGGGAGATTTAAAGCTCCGCGGAGAGTTTTTGATACCGCATCATTCTGTCGTTGGTATCCTGACAAGCACATCAAATAAAATTCTTGGCTTTGGCCAAGGAGCGTAACGTGGTAGCAATCTACCCAGAAGAAACGCTAAGTCGCAAATGTGCTATTTGCGAAAGGAGCGCGGCATGTTCATGTTTTGGATAGATCGGATCATTCTCTGGCTCGTGGCGTTCGTCTTCGCGGGCGCAACTCTTGCAACCCAGATAGTGCTCGTATTTTTGCTAATAGAGGCGGTATGGGCATGGTTGTTGCGCGCGCTGCATAAACGAGATGAGCGGATATTCAGTAAGAAAACGATTGAGGCATGGCGGCGGCAATATGCTCCAGGGAAGGCCTTGCCCGACGGTCTCGACGGTGCCGCAGCCGAATTACGCCGGCGGACCAACAGCGATTGATGGCGCGTGCTTTCATCAGCGGTTTTGCGCAACAACAGCAACAACAGAACAACAGGGGACAGACCACGGTTTTAGAGTGCCGAACTGGAACGTTGAACATCGAGAAGTCGAACTGGTCTAGAATTGCCCCATGCAGTTTGAATGGGACCGGGGCAAGGCCGAGCGAAATCTGAAAAAGCACCGCGTCTCGTTTGACGGGGATCGTGGTTCTGCATCGCCAAATCGAGCGCCGCATTGATCAGATCGGGAGGTGATAGCAATGGAAACTCTCATCGGTATCGTCATGCTTGCTGTCGTGCTCGTATTCGTCGGCATCGCCCTTGACGCCGCCCGCCGAGCCAAATAGCGCCTTCTAACGAGCAGATCGGGAGGTTATAGCCATGGACATTCTTGTCGGTATTATCATGCTTGCCGTGGTGCTGCTCTTCGTCGGCATTGCTCTTGACGCTGCACGCCGCTAATCTGCTGCTCAACCCGGACGCGCGCGCCGGTTGGCGCGACGTTCATTCCGTTTCTAGAATTTCTCCGCCCACGGCCTCAAATCCACCTCGAACGTCCACGCGCTCCTCGCCTGCTGGTGAATCTGGAAATACGTCTCCGCAATATCCTCGGGCCTGAGCATGCCGTCCGCGGGCTTTTCCGCGACGCGCTCGGGAAAACTCTCGCGCACGCGCGCGCTGTCTATCATGCCGTCGATGATGACGGAGGCGACGTGGATGCCCCTGGGGCCCAGTTCCCGCGCCATGCTTTGGGCGACCAGGCGCGCGCCGCCCTTTCCCGCGGCGAAGGCGGCAAAGTTCGCCGCGCCGCGCAGTGACGCGCTCGCGCCGGTGAAAATGATGGTGCCGTGGCCGCGCGGCACCATGTGGCGCGCGGCTTCGCGCCCGACGAGGAAACCCGCGTAGCAGGAAAGCCGCCACACTTTCTCGAACATGTCGGCGGGCGTGTCGAGGATGGAATTGCGGTAGTTCGATCCGGTGTTGGCCACGGCGACCGTAATCGGCCCGATGCCGGACTCGACTTCGCCGAAAAGCTTCGTGACCTCCGCTTCCTCGCGGATGTCGGCGACTTTGGCGAAGGCGCGCCCGCCCGCGGCCTCGATGCTTGCCGCGATGCGCGCCAGGCGCTCGGCGCTGCGCGCGACCAGCACCGCGGTGAAGCCGGCCGCGGCGAAGCGGCGCGCCACCGCGCCGCCCAGACCGTCGCCGACGCCGGCGACGAGCGCCACTTTTTGTGTCTGGCTCATGTTCCTTGCGCCACTATAGCAACTCCCGCGCCGACGGGGAGCCAACACTCAACGCCCGCAATCGACCCGAAGCGGTCAGTCGCAAGTATGTGGCCAGCCTTTTTTTCCTAGAGCAAGTCCGGCAAGCTCATGAGCACTCAGGTCGAGAGCATCCACTTCTGATTTGCTCCGGCGCTTGCATGTTGCGGCGCACTCTTGGCTTAATGGCCGCTCGATAAAGACTTCCCCAAGGAGGGGCCCATGACGCTATTCAATCGGTCCGGCGCTGCGTTCGCCGGTTTCGTGCTCGTCCTTTGCGCCTGGAGCCTCGGCGCGCAGCCGCTGCCGGTGGCGAAGCCCGAGCAGGTGGGAATGTCGGCACTGAGGTTGGCGAAGATCGGCGAGGTGCTGAAGAAGGAAGCCGCCGACGGCAGTTTCCGCGGCGCGGTGGTGATGGTGGCGAGGAAGGGCAAGCTCGTCTACCAGGACGCGGTCGGGATGCAGACGGCCTC
>JBGPYQ010000010.1:0-32792 GCA_041493345.1 Gammaproteobacteria bacterium
GGCCTGTCGCTGGGCGACGCGGTCAAGCTGATCGGCGAACGCTCCGATGTGCACGAGTTGATCAATGCGTTCGATATCGGAACATTGTCCTCTGCAAGCGAGGGTTTCGCGAACGCCGTCGGCGAGTGCATGTGCTGCGCCGTGCCCTGCGTGGTAACCGATGTAGGCGATTCGGGATGGATCGTGGGGGATTCGGGGATAACCGTGCCCCCGAAGGATCCTGTCTCGCTTTGCCGCGGCTGGACGGAATTGATTGAAGCGGGGCCGTCGGTGCGGGAGGCCAGGGGCCGGCGCGCCCGGGAGCGCATTGTTTCCTGCTTTTCAATAGACGCCGTCGCAAAGAAATACGAAGCGGCTTATCTGCACAATGCCCGTGAGCGGGAATGATGAAGCCGGTGGACACCCTCAAGGCCCTCCGCCGGAGACGCGCCGGGTGAAAGTCAGTCATGACGATAAAGCTGTCGCCGATGTGAATGCGCAGTTCGCGTTTGGTGAAAACTGGACGAGGTATTCCACCCGCATTTCCGATACTGAAATTGAAGAGGCAATCGCAGGATTGCGCAAATTGCTCGCAGGCCGCAGTCTGAAAGGGTGCCGATTCCTCGACATCGGTTGCGGCTCGGGCCTGCACAGCGTCGCCGCAATGCGGCTCGGGGCGTCGGAAGTGCTTGCCGTCGATGTTGATCCCCTTTCCGTGGAAACGACGAAGGAAACGCTCGGCAGATTCGCGCCGGATTCCAGATACCGGGTCGAGCAAACCAGCGTCTTCGACCTCGAGCCGGCTGCGTTGGGCAGGTTCGAAGTCGTTTACTCATGGGGAGTTCTTCATCACACCGGCAACCTGCTTCTGGCGCTGCGCAAAGCCGCCGGCATGGTCGAGACGGGCGGGGATTTCCTGTTTGCGTTATATCGCCGTACCTGGATGTGCCCATTCTGGAGACTCGAAAAGAAATGGTATTCAAAGGCCTCTGAAGGGGCGCAATCGTTCGCGCGGGCGGTGTATCTGGCCTTTTTTGTGCCCAGGTTATGGGTCGCGGGCCGCAGCTTCAATCATCACGTGCGAAGCTACAGGAAAACGCGGGGCATGGATTATTTTCATGACCTGCACGATTGGCTGGGCGGCTACCCTTATGAATCCATCTCAAGCGAGGAAGTTGACGGTTTGATGGGAAGCCTGGGCCTGGTACGCCGTTTGAGCTTTGTGCAAAAAGGGATAATTTCTCGATTGGGGATTTTCGGGTCCGGCTGCGATGAGTACGTCTATGGCAAGGAATAGACGGCAAGCTCGCGCGGCTTGCACGGGTACAAATTCCCGACTCAGGACTGCCTTGACAGTTTCTTCCATGCGCTTGAAAGTCAATTCAATAACACCCTGGGCAGCCTGATCTGAAAATGTGCGGTATTGCCGGCTTCGTGGGTGCCAATCAGGGCAATTCCGGCCAATTCGCCGCGCGCGTAGGGACCATGACGTCAGCTCTCGTCCATCGCGGTCCGGACGATGCAGGGGCATGGGTTGACGTCGAGGCCGGCGTGGCGCTCGGCCATCGGCGCCTTTCCATTATCGACCTCTCAGCGCAAGGCCATCAGCCGATGGAGTCTGCCGGCGGACGATTCGTGATTACGTTCAACGGCGAAATATATAACTTCCAGGCCATTCGCCGTCAGCTTGATGAAGCCGCGGCCGGCGCCCTCCGCTGGCGCGGACACTCCGACACCGAGGTCATGCTCGCGGCATTCGAGGCATGGGGCGTCGAAGGGGCGCTCCAGCGCCTCAACGGAATGTTCGCCTTCGCGCTCTGGGACAGAAAGGAGCGGCGGCTGCATCTCGCCCGTGACCGCATGGGCGAGAAACCTGTCTACTACGGCTGGTCGAAAGGGACGTTCCTCTTCGGTTCCGAATTAAAGGCGCTCCGGGCACATCCTGCCTTTGATGCCCGCATCGACCGCGGCGCAATCACGCTCCTGCTGCGATACGGCTGTATCCCGGCGCCCTACAGCATCTACCAAGGCGTGAAGAAGCTCACTCCCGGCACGCTGGCGACGCTGACACTCCCGCAGATCCGGGCGGGCGAGGAGCCGTCGTTGTCGCGCTACTGGTCGCTGCGCGATGTCGCCGGGCAGGGCGTCGCGCTGCGCGCGACGCTCAGCGACGCCGAGGCGGTCGGGCAACTCGACGCTCTGCTGCGCAACGCGGTGGCGCAACAGATGGTCGCCGATGTCCCGCTTGGCGCATTCTTATCCGGCGGCGTGGACTCATCGGCCATTGTCGCGCTAATGCAGGCGCAGAGCGCACGGCCGGTGAAGACCTTCACCATCGGCTTCTCCGAAGAAGGATTCAACGAGGCGGTGCACGCCAGGGCCGTAGCGCGCCACCTCGGTACGGATCACTCGGAGCTCTACGTCACGCCCGCGCAGGCGCGGGCCGTAATCCCCAGGTTATCGATGCTCTACGACGAGCCATTTTCGGATTCGTCGCAGATTCCGACCTTTCTGGTCGCCCAGCTGGCGCGTCAGCATGTCACGGTGGCTTTATCCGGCGATGCCGGCGATGAACTCTTCGGCGGCTACAACCGGTACTTATTGGCAGGCACGATCTGGCGAATGATGGGGTGGCTTTCTCCTGGCCTGCGCCGGACGATTGCCGGCGGGCTTATGGCGCTCTCTCCGGCAACATTGAACCGCGTGCACGGTGTTGTCTCCGCTCTGTTGCCGCGCCGCTTGCGCGTGGCCCTGCCGGGAGACAAGGCGCACAAGCTCTCGGAGATTCTCGCGGCCGGGAGTCCGGAGGCGATTTACAGAGATCTGGTATCCCACTGGAAGGCTCCGGCGGATATCGTCATCGGCGCGACCGAGCCGCCCACGGTATTGACGGAGCAGGCCGCTTGGCCGGCGCTGCGGGACTTCGAGCAGCGCATGATGTACCTCGATGCAGTGAGTTATTTGCCGGACGACATTCTGGTAAAGGTCGATCGGGCGGCCATGGGAGTGAGCCTGGAGACCCGCGTGCCCTTCCTGGACCATCGCGTAGTGGAATTCGCCTGGCGATTGCCGCTTTCGATGAAAATACGCAACGGGCAGGGCAAGTGGATCCTTCGACAGGTGCTCAATAAATACGTGCCGAACAAGTTGATCGAGCGGCCGAAGATGGGCTTCGGCGTGCCGATCGATGCCTGGCTGCGCGGCCCGCTGCGGGAATGGGCGGAATCGCTTCTCGAAGAAACAAGACTCAGGCGCGAGGGATTCTTCCATCCCGCGCCGATTCGCAATAAATGGCGCGAACATCTATCCGGCGAGCGCAACTGGCAGTACTACCTGTGGGATGTCCTGATGTTCCAGGCCTGGCACGAGCACTGGATCGGCCCATGAGCCGCGTGTTGCTGGCATCCAACACCGCCCGGTACTTGTACAACTTCCGCAGCGGCTTGATCGCGGCACTGCGCGATCGGGGCCATAAAGTGATCGCGGTGGCGCCATGGGATGAGTATTCGGCGCGGCTCGCCGCCGCAGGCTGCGAGGTGGTGGACCTGCCGATGGACAACAAGGGCACGAACCCGCTTCGGGACATGCACACGCTGCTGGATTTCTGGCGTGTGCTGCGCAATCACCGCCCCGATGCAGCGTTGTTTTTCACCGTCAAGCCGGTGATCTACGGTTCGCTCGCCTCGCGGCTGCTCGCCGTTCCCGCGATCAGCACCATCACCGGGCTGGGTACGGCGATCCTGCGCAACGACTGGCTGACGCGCGTGGTAGAGCGGCTGTATCGTGTTTCGCTCCGCTGGCCGGTGAAAATATTCTTTCAGAACGAGGATGACCACAGGCTGTTCGTCGAACGCGGTTTGGTATGCGGGGAGAAGGCGGAGCGCGTGCCCGGGTCTGGTGTCGACCTCCGCCGCTTCGGCGTTGCGCCGCCCGCCGCAAACCCGGCGCCGGTGTTCCTGCTGAGCGGCCGATTGTTGCGGGACAAGGGGGTCGGAGAATTCATCGAGGCGGCGCGGCGCGTCAAGGCAAATCACCCCGGCACGGTGTTCCAGTTGCTGGGTTCGCTCGGCGTCGCCAACTCTTCAGCGATCTCGGAAGAACAAGTTGATGCCTGGGTAAAAGAAGGCGTAATAAGCTATCTGGGGGAAACTGACAATGTGGTTCCGTTTATCGCGGCGGCGGACTGCGTGGTGCTGCCCTCGTATCGAGAGGGCACGTCTCGCACGCTCCTCGAGGCATCGGCCATGGCGAGACCGATCGTCACGACCGAAGTTCCGGGTTGCCGGCAAATCGTCGAGGACGGGGTGACCGGACTGCTGTGCCGCCCGAAGGACCCTGCCGATCTGATGGAGAAGATCGAGAGAATGATCGCTCTTGGCCCGGCGCAGCGCGCCGAAATGGGACGAAAAGGAAGGCAGAAAATGGAGCGCGAGTTCGACGAGCGGATCGTACTCGAGCGTTACCTCGCCGCCATCGATCAGGCGCTGAACAAGGGAGGAAGGGGATCGTGATCGGCGGCAAAGCTTGAAAGCCGTCGCAACAGCCGCGACCCCGCACGAGGTCTCCGGTGAATGGTTTGCGGCGGCGGCGTTCGGTACGCCACCCTAGCGGGGCAGTTGCACTGCTATTTCCAGCGCAGGTAGCCACGCAAGGCTGCAAGCCTGCTGGACTGCTCGGGGTCTGCCTGCGCCCTGGCCGCTGCCTCCCGGATGAAAGCCCACAGGATTGAAGCGACCAGGGCAACGAGCGTGAAGAGCAGCACGATCAGCGACCGGAACGGCTTGGACTTGCGGTCGGGCTCGATGGCCCGGTCCACCACCTGGACGATCGTGGCGTCCTTGCCTTCGTCTATCCTGGCGAGCTCGTACTGCTTGGCGAGCAGCTCGTACAGAAATTCGTAGTACTTCACGTTGCGCAGGCGGCTCAGGTTCTCGAGGCCGCTGTTGCCGGTTTTGCCCACTTTGCCGACGGCGGCAAGCGGCGACGAGCCTTCGACGCGAGAAAGCTCCCGTTTGAGCGCTTCGAGCTCCTCCTGGGTCCTCTGCAGCTCCGGATTGCGATCGGTGGCGAAGGTACGCATCGCGCCGAGCTGGACCTCCTTCACCGAGATCTGGGCGCGCAGGCGGGAGGTGACCTCGATCATGCCGCGCCCCTGAGCGTCCACCTGGGTAATGCCGCCTTTCTCAAGTCCTTGCCTTGCCGCAATTTCCGCCGCGGCCAGATTGTCCTTGGCCTGGACGAGCTGACGCTCGAAAGACAATCTGCGCTGACCCGCTTCCGTCACCGCCAGGACCCTTGTGAGCTTGATCAGCTCGTCCACATAGCCATTGGCGATCTCCGCCGCGCGCCTGGGATCCTTGTCGTCAAACTCGATGACAATGATGCCGTCCTTGATGCCTGCGGTGATCGAGGTATTGCGTTCCAGAACCTTTCGGGTTCTGCTCTGATACTCCTGTTCATAGACCTTGTTCAGATCAAACCGGGCAATCAGGTTATCAGCCACGGTGCGGCTCTTGAGCATGCCGATGTAGAGATCGCCCGGATTCTTGACACCGGACGAACCGGCCAATCCGGCCAAGCCTCCCAGAGCGCCGCCGAGCTGGGTCAGCAGGGCGCTCGCCGCCGATGCGCTCTGCTGCGGCGGAAGTATCCGGGTCGTGCCGGTGTAGATGTTGGGCAGGAGCAAGCTGACCGCCAGGGCGACAATCGCCGCCGCGACAGGAACGCCGAGCACCACCCGCTTGTGCTTGGCGAGCACGATAAGCAGATCGAGCGAGCTGACTTCAGCCTCGCCAGCGGACATGTTCCCGCTCCCCGGGTTCACTTTGGATTTTTCAGGATCAGCTTGCTCGCCCACGGCGATCCATCGTCGTGCTGCCTGAAGCGCGCCATGGCGGCGGCAGTTCCGCGACTATTGCCGGAGCACCTTGACCGCCGCCGCGCCCAGGCCGAATTGATAGAAGATCGTGGCAATGTCCTTGAGCGCCCGGGTTACTGTCGTGCGATCCAGCTCTTCGGGCACGACGATGCTGTCGCCCGGCATCAGCCGCGCGCCCTCCAAGCTGCTCAACAGATACCCCGCCTGCTGCTTGCTGATCACCGAGCCGTCGGCCCGCAGCACGTAGATGCTGCCTTTGTCGGCGTTCTTCGTCGGTCCGCCGGCCTGGGCAAGGTAATCCGCCACCCGCTTCTCGGGCTTGTAGATGAAGGAATTCTCGCTGTACACCGAGCCGAACACGCTGACCATGGAAGGCTGGGAGGGGACGATGAACCGGTCGCCATCCTCGAGCGGAAGATCGGGAAGGTCCTTGAGTACGCCCTCCTCGGGCACCTCGAGCACGATGCGGCCGGTGGGGCGGATCTGGCGCAGCCGGGAAATGAGCTGTGCCTGGTTCTCGGACTGTTGCCTGAGCGAGACCGCATCCTCCGGAGTGGTAACGTTCTGCGAGCGCACGATGTTGAGGTTCTGGACCTCGCGCTCAAGGCGGTTCAGCGATTCATCCAGGTTTTTCTGCTGCTGGATCCGGGTCGACTCGCGCGTGAACTGGGCGCCAAAGAGATAAGCGTTCGTGGAAAGCCCGCCCCCGCGGACGATCAGCTGACGCAGCGTTTCGCCCGGCAGGATCTGGTACACGCCCGAGCTGTTGAATTCGCCTTCCAGGCGGATGTATTTAGTCTGTTTCGAAATCGGGATCTGGACGTCTTCCTTGGAGAATATGGTGATGATGTCTCCCGGCTGCAGCAGCACGTTGTGCTGCAAATCGCCGCCGATCACCGCTCTTTCAAGATTGAACGGAATGAGCGTGGTGCCAAGATCGTCGCGGTTCAGGCGCTCGACCACGGCATAGTCCCAATTGACTTCCCGCTGCGAAGGCTTGATCTGGTTGACGAGCCTCAGTGCGTCGGCTTTGGCGGCCTCCACCCTGGCCGGGTCATCGCGGGCCGCGTCCTGGAGACGCGCGGCATCCTGCGGGCGCGAAGCAGGCGCCGCGCCCGAAGCCTGCCGCGGATTCAGGAATCTTACCGCCTCGGCCTCCGTCTGCAGGCGGCGAATCGTGTCCCCGACGGTTGCATCGAGCTCGCCCTCGGGCTTGCGCCTCTGGTTGAGGTCCTGGATGGTCAGGCGCGTGCCGACTGCGCTCTGCTGCCTGAGAATGGTCGAGACATTGTCGTCGAGGCCCACGGCCTGGTTGCGCTTGAGCCAGTATTCGCGCGATACCAGCGCTTCCCGCTCGGGAATGAGGTCGCGCACGCGCAAGCCGTCGCGCCAGGGAAGGCGGCCTGGCTGCGCGACGTTCCCTCGCAGCGTGATGGCGTTGTCGAAGCGCGGCACGAGCGAATACACGGTCACGAGGTCGCCGTCGCGCAGCGGCCGCGCAACCCCGCTTGCATCCAGCGGGAAATCCTCGACTTTGCGGACCGTGCGGTCTTCGATGCGTTCCACGGTCGCCTTCTGCCCTGCAGCGGTGGTGGCGAGTCCCCCGGCCCAGCGAATGAGGTCGAACAGGGGCGTGTTCTGCCTGAGCTCGTAGACGGCGGGGGCATTGACGCTGCCCGTGACGGCGACGAGCGGCCCGACCGGCGCGATGTAGATCACGTCGCCGGGCAGGAGCTGGACGTCGCGCGACTTGTCTCCGGAAACGAGCAGGTCGTACAGGTCAAGGTCCGCGACAACGCGGTTGTTGCGCTTGAGCTGGATGCTGCGCATCGAGCCCGTGCTCGAGGGCCCGCCTGCCGCGAACACCGCAGTGACGAGCGTGCTGAGCGAGCTCACCGTGTAGCTGCCGGGCCGCTTCGCCTGGCCGACGACGAAGATCTGCATCGAGCGCAGCTTGCCGAGGGTCGCGGTGAGCTGGAAGTTGCGGAACACGCGGCCGAAAACGGTCTTGAGATAGGAAGGCAGGTCGTTTGCCTTGATCCCCGCGACATTGATCTCGCCCACCCTGGGCACGTTGATCGTGCCGTTGCGCTCAACGACCGCGCTGTAGTCGACGATGATCTGTCCCCAGGCGCGGATCTGGATTTCGTCGCCCGGGCCGATGACGTAGTCGGGCATGACCGGAATATCGTCTGCGGGCGCGAATGTGCTCGGGACGTTGCGAAACAGGTCCGCGCCGAAAATCGGCAGCTCGCGGCCGGTAGACTGCAGCACGAAATCCTGGAATTCGTTGCGGTCCTTGATATCCGCAGGTTCGGCCCTTCGTTGCGGCTCGGTGGGGCGCGCACCGGGAACGGCGCCCGGACGCGGCCGGTTCGTGATTGTGGTGATCGGGCTTCGGATGTCCTGAAAGGTGGGGGCAGGAATCACTGAATCCGTTCCGCTGCGGGCGGGCGCGCCCGTAGCGTCCTGGGGGGCATCGGGCTGCGTGCCGAACGTCGACAGCGTCCTGTCCTGCGGTGTTTCAAACAAGCTCTGCTGCGCCAGCACCGGCGTTGCAAGCAGGATGCTCAGGCAAATTCCAGGAATTCGAGGTGAGATCCGCATAAATGGCGCGTTTCGAAGCACTCGTAGAAGGGATGACGGCTTACCAGCGGCAACAATCCACAGGCCGTCGAATCTTATTCCGAATCGGAGGTCGAGTCCAACCCACCGGCCGCTGACTCACCTCCAATCCCCCCGATGCTACGCGGCGCCCACTTTGACAAGGGACCACTGTCCTTCGCCTTCTTGAGCTAACATCCGTTTCATGAAAATCAAAACCAACGGCATCGAATTGAATTACACGGTCGAGGGCGCGGGCCCGTGGGTGGTGATGAGCCACTCCCTTGCCTGCGATTTGTCGATGTGGGACGAGCAGGCCGCGGTGCTCAGGCGCAGCTTCAAGGTGCTGCGTTTCGACACCCGGGGCCACGGGAAAAGCGATGCGCCCGCGGGCGAATACACGCTTGACATGCTCGCCTACGACGTGCACGGCATGCTCCAGGCGCTGGGCATCGAGCGCTCCCATTGGATCGGACTGTCCATGGGCGGGATGATCGGCCAGACTTTCACGCTCAAGTTTCCGGACGCCGTGGCAAGCCTGGTGCTTGCCGACACGACCAGCCGCTACGCGCCCGAGGCGTGGCCGATCTGGCAGGGCCGCATCAAGACGGCGCAGGAGAAGGGCATGGAGCCGTTGGTCGAGCCTACGCTCGGGCGCTGGTTTACCGAAGCGTTCCGCAAGGGCCACCCGGAAATGATGGCGCGGGTGGGCGCGATGATCCGCGCGACACCGGTCGCCGGGTACTCGGGCTGCTGCCACGCCATCCCGAAGATCAACCTGACCCAGCGCCTGAACGAGATCACTTGCCCGGCCGTTGTCATTGTCGGCGAGCAGGACGCCGGCACGCCGGTCGAGATGGCCCGGGAGATTCACTCCGCGCTGCCGAAGTCGGACCTCGTGATCATTCCTTCGGCGTCGCACCTCTCCAACCTCGAGCAGCCCGCGGTATTCACCCGCGCGCTCACCACCTTCCTCAACCGGCACCGGTAGGTCCCGCGTTCGATGAGGTTGAAGCTCTGCGCGCGCGCCGAGATCGCCCCCGGCGCGGCAAAAAAAATCGAACTGGACGGGCACCCGCCGATCGCGGTCTGGAACGTCGAGGGCCGCTTCTACTGCACCGCCGATACCTGCACCCACGGCGGCGCATCGCTCGCAGAAGACGGCCACGTTCTCGATGAAACGGTCGAGTGCGGCTGGCATGGCGGACAATTCGATGTCCGCACCGGCGACGCCACCGGCGCGCCCTGCGTCGACGCGCTCAAGACCTACAAGGTTGAAGTCGAGGGCGACGAAGTTTTCGCGGTCCTCGACGACTGAGGCTCGGCTCGACGGTCTCTTCGGCCGACAGCGCCGGATCCCCTCTGTCTGGTAGGCCGTGGCGGACTCGAACCGCCGACCAACGGATTAAAAGGCGTTTGTAAGCCCGATAACGTCCGTTGGTGTCCGATGGTTGGTGAAATTCCATAGTGCCGAGCCATTTCTATAGGGGAAATTGTATCCAGCATTGTCCACCGAAATCCGCCAGGAGCTACAATGCAAACGGGGACTGATACGGGGACTAACGATGCCAGGGCAAACCTTTACCGATAGCTACATCCGAAACCTCAAGCCCAAGCCGAAATCCTATAAGCGCTCAGAAAGTGCACGAAAAGGCGAGGGTCGCTTAATTGTCAGGGTGCTACCAAGCGGGGTAAAGGAGTTCTTTTACCGCTACCGGTGTAACGGCCAGGACAAGACCATCGCGCTCGGTCGATATGGCAACGGGAGGACACTCGCCGACATTACAAAGGAATTCCGCAAGAATCGGGATCTGCAGGAGAGGACCGGCGATGTTAAGGGCCACCTGCAGGCGAAGAAGCGGCGCGCGGAGCTCGAGAGGCGGCAAGGCACCTTCGGGCAGCTCCTGGATGCTTACGTTGAGTCCCTGCGGGCAGCCAGCAAACCTAGCGCCGGTCAGGTTGAGGGCCTGTTTCGACGGCACGTCAGAGATCCCTTTCCGTCGCTCGTAAAGGCAAGGGCGAAGGAAATCACCGCCGACGACGTGACGCACGTTCTCGCCCGAATGGTGAATCGAGGCATAACACGACAGGTGAATGTCCTTCGCGCCTACTTGCGAGCCGCATTTCAACATGGGGCGGAAGCTGCCCACGACCCCCGGACGATAGCCCGGGATCGCGTCTTGTTCAGGCTGACCGGCAATCCGGTCGCCACGGTCAAGAAGATCCAGGAATTCGAGCGGGTCGGCGATCGCATTCTGACCGAGGATGAACTCAAGGCTTTCCGGAGCGCACTGGAGAATCTCCCGTTGGTTCAGCGGGCGACCTTGAGGTTGAACCTCTCCCTCGCCGGTCAGCGGCCCAAGCAACTACTGCGGGCGACATGGACGGCATTTAATTTCGAGGGAAAGACCTTGCTACTGAGCGACATCAAGGGACGGGGTGGATCGCGGGATCACCTGATAGGCTAAAGGCCGGACAGAACCTCGCCGGATGGCCTGAGAGTCGCCTAGAACGCACTCAGCTCACGCTGTGCCGGTTCGTGACTTAGCGTGGCAGTGACCTGCGCAGAAGCGTACATTGGGCGATCGGCAGGAGGAGAGGGGCTGCCACCATGAGGATTCTCTTAAGCCGATACGACGTGCGATGCTTCGCGGCGTCGCGGTTGAGTGCACTGCACACGCTCGACCGCATATGAAATGCCTGAACTGACAACGGCATAAAGGGAGACAACCTTGAGCATCAACCCGATCAAATCGACGGGCCCGCAACCGCTTGCAAACTATACCGAGGCGTTCGTCACCGGCAATCTCGTTTTTGCCGCAGGCCAGCTTGCGAGCGATTTCAAGACCGGTGTGCCACCCGAGGCGCGCAAGCGCGACAACTTCCCATTCTACGGCTCGGACATCGAGCTGCAGACGGAATTCGTTCTGCAAAACCTGAAGCGTACCTTCGAGGCGGCGGGCTCGTCGCTGGAGAACGTGGTCAAGGCGCAGGTGTTCCTCACCGACCTGAACAACTTCCACGGCTTCGACTCGGTATGGAAGCGCTACTTCAAAGTGCCGCCGCCGCGCACCACGATCGGTTGCACCGGGCTGCTGGTGAAGGACACGCTGGTGGAGATCGACCTGATCGGGCATGTGGGGAAGAAGGGTCTGGAGCACGCGGTCATTCAGTCCGCGGCGCCCAAGCCGCTCGCCAACTACAGCGAGGCGTTTCGCATCGGCGACCTGGTGTTCGCTGCGGGGCAGCTTGCCAGCGACTTCAAGACCGGCGTGCCGCCGCAGGCGCGCAAATCCCCGGGCTTTCCCAACTATGGGTCGAATATCGAACTGCAAACCGAGTTCATCCTGCAAAACCTGAAGCGGACGTTCGAGGCGGCCGGGTCGTCGCTGGATCACGTGGTCAAGGCGCAGGTGTTTCTCACCGACCTGAATCTGTTCCACGGCTTCGACTCGGTATGGAAGCGCTACTTCAACGTGCCGCCGCCGCGCACCACGATCGGTTGCACCGGCCTGCTGGTGCAGGACACGCTGGTCGAGATCGATCTGATCGGCTACGTGCCGAAGAAAGGCCTGCGGCACGAGGTGATCAAGTCCAGCGCTCCGCGTCCGCTCGCCCATTATAGCGAAGCGTTCAAGCTGGGCAGCATGGTGTTTGCCGCCGGGCAGATTGCGAGCGACTACAAGACCGGAGTGCCGCCCGAGGCACGCAAGAAGGAGAATTTTCCGTTCTACGGCTCCGACATCGAGCTGCAGACCGAGTATGTGCTGAGCAACCTCAAGAAGACGTTCGAAGCCGCGGGCTCGTCGCTCGACAAGGTTGTCAAGGCGGAAGTGTTTCTTACGGACCTCAATAATTTTCACGGCTTCGACAAGGTGTGGAAGCGTTACTTCAAAGTGCCCCCGCCACGCACCACGATCGGTTGCACCGGGCTGCTGGTGAAGGACACGCTGGTGGAGATCGATTTGATCGGGGTGACCGGGTAGGCTGGTGTTTCGACCTATCGGACTGGGCGCGACGCCGCGCACAAGCGCATCCAGGACATGCTCGAGCGCGGCGACAGGTTGCCGGCCGACTTCACCATCCGCGTCATATACTACGTTGGCCCGGTGGACCCGGTGCGCGAGGAAGCGGTTGGCCCGGCCGGTCCCACCACCGCGACGCGCATGAACAAGTTCACCGAGACCATGCTCGAAAAGACCGGCTTGATCGGCATGATAGGCATGATAGGCAAGGCCGAGCGCGGGCCTGTGGCGATCGAGGCGATCAGGAAGCACAAAGCCGACTACCTCATGGCCGTGGGCGGCGCCGCCTACCTTGTCGCCGAGGCGATCCGCAAGCAAAGGGTCGTCGCCTTCGCCGACCTTGGCATGGAGGCGATCTACGAGTTCGAGGTGAAGGACATGCCGGTCACCGTCGCCGTGGATTCAAACGGCACGTTGGTGCACAACACCGGAGCGGCGGAGGGGGAGAAGCGGATTCGCGAGTTCAAGATTCCGATGGCGGTGGCTTGATGAGTCGCGCTTTCGATCGTTCGCTCTTCGACTAAAGGACCATGAAACCGGATTCCCTCGAAGCGCGGGACGCGCGGTCGGTCATACATGGACTGACGAACCTGCAGCGGCACCTGGAGCGCGGCCCGGTCGTGATCGAGCGCGGGCACGGCGTGTGGGTGACTGACACCCATGGCAAGGACTACATCGAGGCCATGTCGGGCCTGTGGTGCATTTCCCTGGGCTACGGGCAGGAGCGGCTGGTCGAGGCGGCCGCAGCGCAGATGCGGCAGCTCGCGTACTACCCGCTCACCAACCACAAGAGCCATCCCGCGGTCATCGAGCTTGCGGAAAAGCTGCTTGCGATCGCGCCGGTGCCGATGTCGCGGGTGTGGTTCGCCAACTCCGGGTCCGAGGGCAACGACTGCGCGGTACGGCTGGCCTGGTATTACTGGAACGCGGTCGGCCAACCCGCGAAGCGCAAGATCATTTCCCACCGGCAGTCGTACCATGGCAACACGATCGCCGCGGCGAGCGTCTCCGGCGTCGCCTATAACCACGAGCGCTTCAATCTCCCGCTGCCCGGCTTCCTGCATGTCACCTGCCCGCACCGCTACCGCGACGCCCGCTCCGGCGAGAACGAGGAACTATTCGCGCTGCGCCTGGTCGCCGAAATCGAAAACCTGATTGAGAGGGAAGGACCGGACACTATCGCCGCGTTTTTCACCGAGCCGATACTCGCCGCCGGCGGCATCGTCGTGCCGCCCGCCGGATATTTCATCGCTCTGCAGAAGCTCCTCAAAAAGCATGACATCCTGCTGGTCTGCGATGAGGTCGTCACTGCATTCGGGCGCACCGGCAACATGTTCGGCGCCACCACGATGGCCCTCGCACCCGACATGCTCGTGTGCGCGAAAGGGCTGTCGAGCGCGTACGTTCCGATCTCTGCGCTGCTGATCAATGAGCGCATCTTCCAGGCGATGGCGCGCCAGAGCGACGAACTCGGCATGTTCGGCATGACAATGACCTATTCCGGCCATCCCGTCGCTGCTGCGGTCGCGCGCGAAGCGATCAGAATCTACGAGGAGGAAGACATACCGGCGCGGGTGCGTCGCCTCGAGGTCCCTTTTCTCGGCGGGTTGCGCAAGCTCGCTAGCCATCCGCTGGTCGGAGACGTCCGCGGGCGCGGCCTGCTCGCCGGCGTGGAGCTGGTGCGCGACAAAAAGACGCACGAGCCGTTCGCGAGCAGCCACCGTGTGGGGCCACGCTGCGCCGACATAGCCGAGCAGAACGGCCTGATCGTGCGCGCGATCGGCGATACGATCGCTTTCTGTCCGCCGCTCATCATCGCAGAACATGAAATCGCCGAATTGCTGCAGCGGTTCGCCGCCGCACTCGACGAAACCGCCGCCGCATTGGCAGACGAGAAGCTAATCGAAGTCTAGGTTTGTAGCGGCTAGACGCGGATTTTCAGCAGCTTGGCCGCGTTCGCGCCCATGATGAGTTCCTTCTCCGCGCCGGTGATCTTGGGAATGCCGTTCACCGAGCCAACCGGGTCGAAATCGGCCATGTCATAGGGATAGTCTGTACCCAGAAGCACGTGGGCGGCGCCGTAGTAATCGACCATGAAGCGCAGCATGCCCCGATCGAACGTGAGGGTGTCGAAGTACATCCTCTTCAGGTAGCTGGTCGGCCTAGCCTTGATGTTGACGCGACAGTCCTCGCGCGCCGCATGGGCGTGATCCATTCTGCCCGGATAGTGCGCAAGATAGCCGCCGCCGTTTGAATTCTCTTGGATAGATGAGTCGGGCTAGGGCGTTTCAAGCCTGGCTTGCACGCCGAGATAGCTCGCGCGCACGTGTTCGTTGGCCAGAAGTTCTGCGCCGGTGCCCTGCATGACGATGGCGCCGGTCTCCATGACATAGCCTCGGGTAGCGATCCGCAGCGCGAGATTGGCGTTCTGCTCGACCAGGAGCACCGTGACGCCTGCGTCACGAAACATTTCGACCACGCGCATCACCTCCTCGACCAGGCGCGGCGCGAGGCCAAGAGAAGGCTCGTCGAGCATGAGCAGTTTCGGGGCGGTCATCATGGCGCGTCCGAACGCAAGCATCTGTTGCTCGCCGCCCGAAAGCGTGCCGGCGCCCTGCAATCGGCGTTCGCCAAGCCGGGGAAAGCGCTCGTATGCCTCCCCGAGCCTGCGCCGGATGAGGGCCCGGTCGCGCACGAGATAGGCGGCGACACGGAGATTCTCCTCGATCGTCAGTTCGGGGAACACGCGGCGGCCTTCCGGAACGTGGACCAGACCGAGCGCGACGATGCGATCCGGTGTGAGCCCGATGATCGACTGCCCATCGAACGTGATCGTACCGGTGCTGGCGGGCACGAGGCCGCAGATCGTGCGCAGCGTGGTGCTTTTCCCTGCGCCATTCGCCCCGATCATCGCAACGACTTCGCCGGCGCGGACCTCGAGCGAGACGCCCCGCAGCGCGAGCGCCCCGTCATAACCCGAGGAAATATTCTCAAGAAACAGCATGCGCCTCCTGCGGGGGCGGTTTCTGCCCATGGCCAAGGTAAGCCTCGATCACCTCGGGGTTCTCCTGAATCGCGGACGGTGTGCCCTCGGCCAGCTTGCGGCCATAGTTCAGCACCGTAATCGTGTCGCATACGGACATCACAACGTCCATGTGGTGCTCAACCAGGACCACCGTGGTCCCCTGCGCCTGGATCCGCCGGATCAGCCCCGACAGGTCCGCAGCCTCGGTCGCGTTGAGACCGGCCGCCGGTTCGTCGAGCAGCAGCAGCGCCGGACGCGCGACGATCGCACGCGCGATCTCGAGGAGACGTCGGTGGCCATAAGCGAGCGTGCCTGCTACGACGTCGGAGTACGGGCCGAGACCGACGAACGCCAGAGAATCGTAGGCCGCATCGGCGATCGCGCGCTCCTCGCGGCGATGCCGGGGGGTGCCTGCGATTGCATCGAAAACTCCTGCCGCATTGCTCGCGTGAAGTCCGAGACTCGCATTCTGCAGGGCGGTCATCTCGGCGAAAAGCTTAAGATTCTGGAAGGTCCTGCGAATGCCGGCCCTCGCCCGTCGGGCCGGGCCATGACGCGTAATGTCTTCGCCGCGGAACCGGAGCGTGCCTTCCGAGGGGGAGTAGAAAGCGGCAATCAGGTTGAGCAGCGTGGTCTTGCCGGCGCCGTTTGGACCAATGAGGCCGTGGATCGTCCCAGCATTCACCGCAAAATCGATGGCATCAACGGCGACAAGACCGCCAAAGCGGCGGGTCAACCTGGACGATTCAATCAGCACCTCAGCCATTTGAGTCTTGCTTCGACGGCGAGGGGCCTGGCGTGGCCGCGGGCGGTCGCATGCCCGCCGCGTGCCGTCCGAAAGCCCTGCCGAATCGACGTGAGATCGTGCGAAGGAATCCTGCGAGGCCGGCTTCGCCGAAGAGCATGACGATTACGATCAGCGCTCCGAAGACGAGCATGCGGTAGTCACCGATTTCACGCAGCCACTCCGGCAACAACACGACAAACGCCGCGCCGAGGACTGCCCCGAAAAGACTGCCAACCCCTCCGATCACGACCATGAACAGGAACTCTATGGATTTCCAGAACGTGAAGTCATCTGGCGCGAGATAGCGCACCTGGTGCGCATACAGCGAGCCGGCGAGCCCCGCGACGAACGCCGCGATCATGAAGCATTGGCTCTTCAGGAACGTGACGGCGACGCCATTCGAACGGGCCGCGTCCTCGTTCTGCCGGATTGCGTTGATGGCGCGACCGAAGCGCGAACGCTCCAGGCGCACGAGCGCGGCGTAGACGGCGAGCGCCGAGCCGACGCACAGAAAATAAGAGTAGACGGGATTGCGCAGCGTGTAGCCGAAAAGCGACACGCGGGGGATTCCTATCAGTCCAAATGTGCCGCCGGTGAGCCATTCCTCGTTCTTCAACACGAGATGCACGAGGATGCTGAAGCCGATCGTCGACACCGCCAGATAGATGCCGCTGAGGCGAGTGATCGGAACCATCAGCAGACTGGCAGCCGAAGCGACAACCGCGGAGGCCAGGAATGCGGCCGGAAACGGCACGCCGAGTTTCGTTGTGAGCAGACCGGAGGTATAAGCCCCGATGCCGTAAAAGGCGGCCTGGCCGATCGAGAGCTGGCCCGAGAAACCGAACAGAAGCTGCAATCCGAGGGCGACCATCGCGTTGATCGCCACCAGCGACATCATGTGCAGAGTGAACTGATCGGTAATGAACACTGGGAACAGAAGGAGTGCTGCAATAAATACGAACGCCGCTACCCGGCTCTGCCCGGACCATCGCGGCGACAGGGCCGGCGCGGCGCTCATCTGTGTCTCTTCCAGAGGCCGACAAGACCGGTAGGCGAAAAGAGGAGGATGAAGATGAGCAGCACCATCCCGATCCCGTCCTTGTAAGCCGAGGACAAGTACACCGCGGAGAATGTTTCAATCAGCCCAAAGAGGATGCCGCCGAGCATCGCCCCGCCGATGCTGCCGAGGCCGCCGAGCGTGGCCGCGATGAATCCCTTGAGGCCGGTTACGAAGCCCATCTGGAAAAAAGAGAAGAAGAGGGAGCCGAGCATCACGCCGGCCGCGCCCGCCATGATCCCGGCGATGCCAAAGGTGTAGACCATCATCTTGGTAAGGTTCGCGCCCATCAGTTGCGCCGCATCGGGATCCTGGGCGACGGCCTGCATCGCGAGCCCTGTACGGGTGTGCTTGAGGAAGAGCTGAAGGATTCCCATCACGGCCAGACCCATGACCATGATCCAGACGAGCTGGGGCGAGACTCGCACGCCGGCGAAGGCATAGGCCAGGGTCCCGAAGAGATCCGGATAGCGCAGAGGCTCCGAGCCCCAGATGATCCGCGCGGCATTGATGCAGAGAATGGACATGCCGACCGTCGCCGTGATTACGTTCATGATCGGAATGCGTCGCACCCTCAGCGTGCGATAGACGAAGAACTCCATGGCTACGGAGACAACCCCTGCGGCGATCATGCCCGCGAGCATGACTGCCACCGCAGGGAGCCTGGGCAGGAGCCAGAGCGCGGACAGCGCGCTCATCGAGCCGAGCATCATTACCTCGCCTTGCGCGAAATGTATGATGCCGGTGGCCCGGATGATCATTGCGAATCCGAGCGCGATCAGGCTGTATACGCAGCCGATCGCCAGACCGCCGACGAGCAGATCCCAAAAATATGTCTGATCCGCCATTCACATCCCTGTGCCAAATGAAACGAGTCAGTACAAGTCCTGCCGGAGCGATATTGACTCGCTCCGACGGACCCGTAACCAACGCTGGCTAGCCGCGTGCCACGCAGGTTGGGTCGATCTCGACCAGCAGGTCCTTGAACATGATCCCGGAGGAGGGAACGAACGCGAGCGCCGGCGCTTTCGCCGGATCGGGAAAGTACTCGCGCCAGGCGCGCGCAAAGGCCCGGTAATCGCGTCGCGGCTGGGTAAGGAAAAGCCTCACGTGGTGGCAGTGCGCCCAGTCCGTGTCGTTCGCCTCGAGCTGCTCGGTGAGGATCTCCATGGTGTAGCGTATCTGCTCCTCGATGTCCGAAAGGTGCATGAGCATGCCGGTCGGGACCGTCACGGCCGACTTCATGTCGGGGCTGGGAACCTGGCCCGCAATGAACCGCCACTGGCCGGCCTTCATCGTCGGCGAGAAATTGACCTTGCGCACCTTCACCGGGTGCCAGCGCAAGCCCTTGTGGGACTCTTCCCTGTGGTGATCCTTGTCGGGCACGAGGATGGTGAGGTTCGCCGCGCACAAAGCGCCCGGCAGGATAAGGCCCTTGACGCTCATCGAACTGCGCGGTGGCGGCAACGGCATGAACTTCGCCCAGATTCCGTCGACGTCGTGGAAGTTGAGCAGGTTTGGTTCGTAGAGCTGAGACTCGACCGCCTGCTCGAGTGATGTCCCTGCCTGCGACAGCACGCGGTTCATTCTTGTGAAAATGTACTCGGCTTGCATCTCCGCGTCGCTGCCGTAGTTCGGGAACCCCGGCGGCTTGCCTACCGCCAGGCCGGTCTTGAAGTCGCTCGCGGGGAAGGCGGAGCAGAATACGAAATTGCCGGCGCGCACCGCGTGGGAGGCCCACTCGGCTGGCATGGGGTCCGAACCCTCCGGATCGGTCAGGACCTGCCGGACCAGTTTCGAATCGCCCGCCAGCGCCACCCCGTCCAGGCTGAGGCGCGCGCCCGGGAAGGGCAGCGTGTCGCCCACCTCGACCGTGGTGCGGGCGGGCGGATCTTTCGGAAAGTATTCTTTCCAGACGCGCTTGAACTCGAGGAAGTCATGCGCGTCGGCAAGGTGGACATCCACCTTGAGCACGCGCTCGAGGGTGCTCTTGAAATCGCCAAGCACGGACTTGAGCGTCTCGAGGCACTGGCGCGTCTGAGCCTCGACCAGCGAGGGCCCGGTTTCGCCAAGGCGCTCGTCGACCGATATCGCGTGGCCGGCAGCGTCGATCGGGTAAATAGACGATGTGAAGACGTAGTCTCCGGCGCGCACCGCGCGGGGTGCGGGGGCAAACGGGGAGGGTTTGCCTCGCTCGAGATTTATTGCCTCGTTGGTGCTGCTCATTGCAGTGTTTCTCCTGTACTGGGACGGGAAGGATGCGATCTCGCTGCTTGTCGCGACCAGGCATTTCCTGTTGCGCCGGGCCGGGGACAGCCTGAACAAGGGGGGCCGGACCCCCTCGCACATCCGCGTGTCGACAGGCGCCCTGATCAAGCGGATCAGGGCCTGCCTAGTTCCGTGCGTTGGTCTCTTTCCCGCTTACGATGCGCACGATGTGCGTCTTGAGCGTGGGGTCGCCTTTCTGGTCGAACTTGAACGGGCCGCGCACGCTCGCGTAATCGGTCTGGCGCAGCGCATTGCGCACTGCGGTCCGGTCGGAACTCCTGGCGCGCTCTATCGCAGCTATGGCGATCATGGCCGCGTCGTAGGATTGCGCGTTTACATAGTCCGGCAGCTTGCCATACTCCTTGCGGAAGGCCTCCATGAAACGCTGTGCTTCTGGAATTCTCGACGAAGTCGCCGGGCTGAAGTGGGTGGCGTAGATCACGCCGTTCGCCGCATCCCCCGCGAGATCGAGAAAGGCCTGCTGCGCCCAGCCGTCGCCGCCGAAGCGCGGCAGCGTGGACAGGCCCATCTGGCGAATCTGCCGCTGGATCAGTGCCCCTTCGGTGTAGCGCGACCAGTCGACGATGGCGTCCGGGTTCGCCGCACGGATCTTGGTCAGCTGCCCGACGAAATCGACGTCCCCGCGGGTGTAGCGCTCTTCGGCCACGACCGTGATTCCGTATTTCTTCCCCGCGTCCACGAACGAGTCCAGTCCGCCCTTGCCGAAATCGTCGTTGACGAAGATGAACCCGAACCGTTTCAGCTTCGGATGCGCCTCATTGAGGTAATCGACCAAGTCGGCAACGAACTTGCGGTCTGGAACGGCCGAGCGGAAAACCCATTCGTTGCCCTGCGTGGTGATGCGCTGCGCCGTGGCGCTCGTCACGATCTGCGGCACCTCCTCCTCGCGGAAGACCTGGGCCGCGGCGAGGCTGGCCGGACTGCTGACGCTGCCGATCGCCAGCGTCACCCCGTCCCTCGTGGCGAAGCGGCGCGCCACCACCGCCGCCTCCTCGGGTTTGCCCGCGTCATCGCCAACCACGATTTGAATCTTGCGGCCGTTGATGCCACCGGCGGCGTTCTTCGCCTTCACCGCCAGCTCGACACCCTCGAGCAAGGACTTTCCCTGCGCGGCGGCGGCGCCGCTCATCGCGGCGAACGCACCGATCTTGATGTCTCCACTCTGCGCGAAGGCGCGCGGCGCAAGGACGGCGAGAGCCGTGGCCGCGGCGCCGGATTGCAGGAACTTTCTTCTTTTCAAAGTCATTCTCTTCTCCTCCAGGAGCAAATCGCCAACGAAGTATCCTGACCGCATGCACCCTCCGGACAAAAACTGGAGGGGTCGCGTCCGGAAATTTTCCGGCACATCCACGTCGATTATATGCTCACACTGCCTCACTAATCCAGCCGAATATTGTGCGCACGAATGATATCTCCCCAGCGCTTGATCTCGTCCGCATTGAATTGCGCAAACTCCTCGAGAGTCGTCGAACGTGCTTCAAAACCGAGGGGCTCGACGCGATCGGAAAATGCGGGCGACTTGATGATCTGAACAAGCTCGCGATTGAGCCGATCAAGAACCGGCTTCGGCGTACCTGCAGTGGCGTAGAGTCCAGCCCAGAACGAGCTGACGAGCTTCGGTCGGCCTAGTTCCGCCGTCGTCGGCACATCGGGCAGCACCTTCGAGCGCCTCGCGCTCATTATGGCCAAAGCTCGCAGCTTTCCGGATTGAATGAACGAGAGTGTGTCGGGCACCGACGGGAACATCACCTGCAGCCGGCCGCCGAGCAGGTCATTGAGGGCCGGTCCCTGTCCCCGGTATGGAACGTGAACGATGTCCAGTCCGGTGTCGAGCTTGAACAATTCGCCGGCGAGATGGGTCGGCGAGCCGGATCCGGACGAACCGTAACTCGCCCGCCCGGCTTCCCCTTTCAGTGATGCGACCAGATCCGCAAGCGTATTGCCCTTGAACTGAACGCCGGGGACGATTACCTGCGGGAAAACGGTCATCAGCGTGAGCGGCACGAAGTCCTTCACAGGGTCGTACTGGAGTTTTGAGTAAAGGCTGACATTGATCGCGTGCGTGCCAACCGACCCGACCAAGAGGCTATAACCGTCGGCCGGCGAGCGCGCGACATCCACCGCGCCGATGTTGCCGCTCCCGCCGGATTTGTTCTCCACGATGACAGGCTGGCCCAGCGCCTTCGCCAGTTCATCCGCGACGATACGCACCTGAGTGTCGCCGCTGCCGCCTGCGGGAAACGGCACCACGATTCGAAGGTTGCGCGTCGGCCAGTCCTGGGCGCTCGCCGCAACGCTGAGGATCGCGACAAGCGCCAGCGCAGCCAGGACGCGAAGGCGTTTCACTGGAGCACCGCCGTTGTAAAGAATCCGAGGGCAATGCGATTGAATATGTCGGGCTCGGTCCTCGACAGGGCATGGCCCCCCCGGGAAACCCATTCGGTTCGAGCCCCGGGAATCAGCCGGGCATATTCCTCGGAGAAGTAGCGGGGCGCGAGAACATCATCATCGGCGCAAACTACCAGTGTGGGCATGACAATGCGATTGAGTTCGGCGCGCCGGTCAAATGCGAGAATGGCGTCGAGGCGGCTTGCCTGAACGTCGGCCCGGCCGAGGTGGCCGCCGTCCAGCGCTTCCTCGGCGGCAAGCTGCTCATGATTTTCGTTGATCCAATACGGCGGATACAACAGCAATGACCGGAATTGCGCGTAGGCTTCAGCGCCCAGTTCTTCGAACAGCCGGCGACGAAGTCCAAGCAGCTTGCGCCGGTAGGGATCGCCGCAGGTCGTGCTCGAACAGATCAGCAACGACCGCAGCCGTCCGGGATGATCGAGCGCGATGGCTACTCCAATGGCTCCGCCGGTCGAATGCCCGAGGTAATGCGCCGTTTCCAGACCGGCATCGTCCATGACGGCAATCAGGTCTGCGGACATCTGCTCGACCGACTCGACTACGACCTTGGACGAACGTCCCGTTCCGCGCTGATCGAAGACATAGACGGTGAACCGCTCGGCCAGTGCGGGAATATTGGGGTCCCACCACGTACCCGAGCCACCGAGCCCGGCACCGAGGATCAGCGGCGGGCCGGCCCCGCACTTCTCCCAATACAAATCAACTCCATCGCGCACGGTTACCGGCATTCGATCTGCATCCTTCCCTGTCGGATGAGCGGGCTCCGGAAAACACGCTTGGCGGGCTACAAGCCTCGCCGAAGCCGCTTCACGGCCAAGACGATTAAAATTGAGCGGCTACCATGATACCTGCGACAAGGAAAAAGTGATGACCGCGTGGCGGCCATTACCCATCAGATCGGCAGCCGGTTTGCCGGTCAGGCAGTAGGATCAGACCCCACTGCTTCATCTTGCACAGCGCCCCCTCCCCCGCGGTTTGGGCATCGCGGCCATGCTCGTGGTGGCCACGATCTTCGGCAGCAACCACATCGCCGCGCGCATCGCCTTCGACCACGGCGTGGACGTGACCACCGCGGTCGCGGTGCGCTCGGGCATCACTGCGCTGGCGGTGCTGGCGCTGCTCCTCGCTTACCGAGTGCCGCTCAGGCTGCCCGGCGCGACGCTCGGGCGCGGGCTCGCCATCGGCGCCATCCTGACGGTGCAGAGCTACTGCCTGTATTCGTCGGTGGCGCGCATCCCCGTCGCCCTGGCCCTGCTCGCTTTCAATACGCATCCGATGATGCTGTCCTTGATCGCTCGTGTGCGTTCGACGAGGATGATGAGACCGCCTCGCCGGGCGGCGCGCCCCGCGCTTGACCCGGTGTGCCCAGGGACTGCATGATTTGCCGTAACGCCCGCCGCGGGGCGCCCGGAAAGCGCGGATCGGACGGTCGAACGCGCGCTGGCAACCCCGATCGGGCGCAACCGGGCACACGCAGCACCGATACGGCATCACTGCAGCGTTGCATTGGCACAGGACGCCGGCGACGGGCGGATTGAATTTCCTATCACTCAGGATTCAAGCGACGACGTTCAACGGAATTCATACAGACAGTGATCCATGACGGAGGACATATGGACAAGTTATTGAGAATACTTTCGTGCATCGCCTTGCTGTCCGCTTTGGCGGGTTGCGCCACCAGTACCTTGATGACGGAGGTGGCATCTCCCGAGATCCGTCCGCCAGCGCCCGACAAGGTGAAAATCGTGTTCATGCGAACCTCCCTTGTCGCGGCCCACATCCCTGCGGAAATCTTTGAAGTCGTTGATGGCCAGCTGAACTTCGTCGGCGAATTGGTAAAAGGCACGAAAATCGTCTACGAGACAACGCCAGGAAAAAAAGTGTTCATGGCCTCCGGGGGGCCCGCGGACTTCATGCTGGGTGACCTGTCGGGCGGGAAAATCTACTATTCGATCGTCAGACCCAACTATGGGACCGGCGGCATGATCCCTACGCCGGTGAAGGCCTATGCCACTAACCGCGAATTCAGCATGGCGTCCCCCGAATTCACTTCCTGGGTAGCGGAAACGAAGCTCGTCGCGCCGAATGCGGAAGCAAAAGACTGGTTCAGCAAGGAAAAAGCCCGTTACCAGGATAACTACACGGATTACTGGTCGAGATTCCAGCGGAAAACGCCTGAGGAGAAAGCTGAGCGCACACTTGGGCCGCAGGACGGCGTCTTGAAGTAGCCTTCTTCACCGCAAGGCGAGGTGGAGTTTCATCGTTAGCGGGCGGGCGACACTCCCAACTCTGCGGCCCGTGCGACTTTGGGAGTCCCCTTCGGCGCGGCCATCCTGGCAGAACTGCCAACCGACCACCCGGCGCGCATCGCGTTTGCCGAGGGGAAAGACACGATTGCTCTCACGCATCTGGTCTCTGATCGAAAAGACCTAGTAAAGCACCTCATTGATACCGTGTATGCCCGCAACAGCCGCATCCACGACAAGTACTACCGCGGAACCTGACCATGTGCGGACGCTACGTATCCCCCGAAGAAGCCGCGATCGAGCGCGAGTGGCACTGGCTTCCCCCGTTTTCCCGGACACTACCCTAAGCCTTTCCAAGCTTTCTCGAACTCGTCCGGGCTGTCCGGCTACGCCGCGGCATCAGACTTCACCTTTACCAGCGCCCAATGGCATAACCATAGGGTCACGGTTGAGCGGCCGCCCCGCTGAGCCCAGAGCTCGTCGATGAGCCTCGAAATGTCGTTCTGAACCCGGCACGAACGACGACTGTGCTTCAGAAACGGAATATCACTGTAGCCATTTACTTCCAGGTACACGAATCAAGACGGGGACTAGTCGGGGACTTACTTCTTATCAGACGGTCTGTTTCTTGTGAACGTTTTCGTAACACATTGATTTATCTGGTAGGCCGTGGCGGACTCGAACCGCCGACCAACGGATTAAAAGTCCGCTGCTCTACCAGCTGAGCTAACGACCCGCAAAAGAGGCGGCATTCTAGTATTTCAGCCGAGGTGCCGTCAATGAAAAAGCCGCGGCCATCGATGTTCAGGCACTTTTCATCATCCGCCGGTACTGGATTTTCATCGTCAGCGCGGC
The DNA here is from genome assembly GCA_041493345.1 of Gammaproteobacteria bacterium. Lineage (GTDB taxonomy): Bacteria > Pseudomonadota > Gammaproteobacteria > Burkholderiales > SG8-39 > VBDM01. The sequence goes on from JBGPYQ010000010.1 coordinate 25,158, forward strand.
GCCGGCGATGATCGAGAAGAATGCAAGGAACGATCCGAGCGCGAGCGTGGACAGCCCGGATATTCCCTGGCCGATGGTGCAGCCGAGCGCGAGCACGCCGCCGAAGCCCATCAGCGCGCCTCCGGCCATGTGCCGGATGAGGTCGTCGGCGTCGCGGAAGCTCTCCAGGCGGAATGACCGGGTGGCGAGCGCCCAGGCGAGGGAGCCGGCGACCATGCCCAGAACCGTGGCGATGCCGAAGGTCATCACCCGGCTCTTGTCGCTCCAGAGCAAGAGCAACTCGAGCAGATAGGCCTGCGGCGCGACGAAGGAGAGCGACTCCATGCGCCCGGAGTTGGTGGCGACGAATTTTTCCTCGAGCGTGGCCGGGTCCTCGGCCATGTATCCGGCATGGCCCGAGAGGTACCAGCCGCCGACGACCACCAGCCCCACGACCACCCCGCCGAGCACGTTGTCAAAGGTCCGGAAATCGGGCGATTTGAACACGAACGCAAGCAAACCGCCGGCGACAACGAACGTGAGCGCCGCGAGCAGCCGCCCCCTGTCGGCGCCCAGGGCGCCGGCCAGCAACGACGGCAGATCCTGCCCGGCGGCAAGTTTCGTGGCGACGGGATCGATCGCAGCGGCGCGAATCACGCCGAGCATTCCCTTCAGCGTCATGTATGCGGTGATGGCAAGAACAATCGCGACGATGAGCGATTTCAGGTTGCCCGTGCCGAGCCGGATCAGGGTCTTGCTGCCGCATCCCGATCCCAGCGTCATGCCGATCCCGAACAGGAACCCGCCGACGATATAGGAAAGCCAGGTGAAATTGGACGAGACGTAGATTGTTTTCGATACGTCGATCAGCCCGGCGAGCTGCAGGCCGCTTGCGCCGATCACAGCCACCGCAATCGCCAGCAGCCACATGCGCATGCGGTTCCAGTCTCCCATGTTGACGATGTCGGACACCGCGCCCATGGTGCAGAAATTGGTCTTGTTGCCCACTGCGCCGAAGATGAAGGCGAGCGCAAAGGCGCCCCACACCACGATGGATGTCAGCGCTGTGGGATTGGGTTCGGTCACGGAAATCCGGGAGCCTGCTCCCCGCGTACGGCCGCTATTTGTGCGCGAGGCGCTGCTTGGCCTTCTCGGCGGCGGGGCTCGCCGGATACTTCTTGAGCAGCACGCCCAGGGTCTCGCGCGCGGCCTTGCTGTCGCCCATCTCGGCCTGATAGCTGGCGATGTCGAGCATCGCGTCGGGCGCTTTGGGATTGTCGGGCCAGGAACCGATCACCTTTTGCTGCGCGGCGATCGCCGACTTGTAATCGCGCATCTGGGAATGCGAGTTGCCGATCCAGTACTGCGCGTTCGGGGCGAGCTGGCTATTCGGGAACCCACCGATGAAGCTCTGGAAGCCGCTGATCGCCAGCTGGTAATTGCCGACCTTGAACTGGTTGAGCGCGGATTCGTACGCCTGCTTCTCGGCCGCCGCGTCGCGATCGCCCTTGCTGAGCTTTTCCTGGATTTGCGACTGCGCCTGATCGAGCTTTGACTGCGCCTGCTCGAGCTTTCTCAGGCGGGTATCGAGATCGACGTAAAGGTCCTTCTGGCGCCGCTCGATCTGGTCGGCGTGGTTGAGCAGCACCTCGACCTGTCCGCGCAGCTTGGCAAGGTCCTGCTTCAGTGCATCCATCAGCTGGGTCAGATCCACGGCGCGGTTCCGGCTTGCGGATTCAATGCCCGACAAGCGCTCCTCGATCGCCTTTTGATGGCTCTCGATCCGGGACTTCATGTCGCCGATCTGCCGGCGCGCCTCGTTGTCGTCGAACAGGGCCGCGTGGACGGCGAGGGGCAGGAGGAAGGCGACCACAGAAATCCCCCGGCTCGCTGCGCGAGCCCCCCCCTTTATCAAGGGGGCCAGGGGGGATTTTCCGCCGGCCAATTCCATTCCTTCCTAGTACTCGCCGGTATGCAGCATGTCGCTGCGGCGGTTCTGCGACCAGCAGTTCTCGGAATGATCCGTGCAGCGCGGCTTCTCCTCGCCCAAGCTGACCGGCTCGATCTGCGACTCGGTCGCCCCCATCAGTACGAGCTGTCTTTTCACGCCTTCGGCGCGCCGCTGGCCAAGGGCAATGTTGTACTCGCGGCTGCCGCGCTCGTCGCAGTTGCCCTGCACCAGCATTTTCGCGCCGCGGTTCTCGGAAAGATACTTTCCGTGGGCCTGAATCATCGGCCGGTACTCCTCCTTGACGTCGTACTTGTCGTAGTCGTAATAGACGGAGCGCTTCGACAGGATGTTGTTCGGATCCTTCAGCGGATTGCCGCGGACCGCGGAGGGCGCGAGCGGGGTCACGGTAATCGGTGTCTGCGCGCCCGGCGTGCGCGTCTCGACCCCGGTTTTGCTTTCCTCGCTGACTTGCTGGCTGGCGCAACCGCAGAGCAGCGCCGTGGCGAGTACTGCGATCAGTTTTTTCCTCATCTGGATCTCCTTATTAATTGCCCAAAAATTGTCCCCAGGCCGGCTCGCGCACGTCCGCCGCCTGTATGCTCAGCCGCTGCTTGACGCGGCCGTCGCTCGATACCGCCGCGAGCACCCCGCGATTGTTGACATCGGTCGCGTACAGGATCATCCGCCCGTTCGGCGCGAAGCTCGGCGACTCGTCGCCCGGGCCGTCGGTCAGCACCTGAATCTGCCTGCTCTCGAGATCCATGACCACCAGCCGGAAACGTCCGCTGTCGCGCGAAATGAAAGCCAAGGTCTTGCCGTCCGGGCTGATGCGCGCGGATACATTGTAGTCCCCCTCGAACGTCAAGCGCACCGGCTCCCCACCGGCCAAGGGCATGCGGTAGATCTGGGGGCTCCCGCCCCGGTCGGAGGTGAAGTAGAGAAGTTGACCATCCGGCGAGAAAAAGGGTTCCGTATCAATGGCCCCGGAACTCATGAGCCGCCGCACGTTGCTGCCGTCGGCGTTCATCAGGTAGAGCTGCGAACCTCCATCCTTGGAGAGCACCACAGCAAGCTGCCGGCCGTCGGGCGACCAGGCCGGCGCGCTGTTGGATCCCCTGTAGTTGGCCAGCGGCGCCGGCTGCCGGGTCGCGCTCAGGCTCTGGACAAAGATAACCGGCTTCTTGTGCTGGAACGAAACGTAGGCAAGCCGCGTGCCGTCGGGCGACCAGGCGGGCGAGATGATGGGCTCGGGCGAGATCAGGATCGACTGCGCGCCCTGCCCGTCCGCATCGGCGATGCGCAGCTCGTAGCGCGGGCCCTGCTTGACCACGTAGGCGATCCGCGTGCTGAATACTCCGCGCTCGCCGGTGAGCTTTTCATAGACGAAGTCGGCGATCCTGTGCGCGGTGAGCCGGATCTGCGACGCGGAGAGGGTGAAGGCGATGCCGCCGATCTGCGACTGCTTGAGCACATCGAGCAGGCGGAAGCGCACTTCGAATCTTCCGTCGGCGAGCCGCTGCACCTGTCCGATCAACATGGCGTCGGCGGAACGGCTTTTCCAATCGGCGTAGTTCACTTGCGCCGAATCCACGGGCAGCGCGCCCACCCCGCCGACGAAGAGCGTGCGGAAACGGCCGCTGCGGGCGAGGTCCTGCTCGACGATTTCGGTGACCGATTGCGGCAGCGCGTTTTCGCCGGCGAAAGGCAGCACCGCGATCGGTATCTGGTTGGCGCCGCCGCCGGTGATTTCGATCGAGAGCTGGGCGCTCGCGGCTCCCGCGTGGAAAACACTCAGTGCAGCAAGAATTATCGCGAATCGATTCATGCGGTTTCCGAATTATAAACTTTCAATCTAGCAGCCGGTACGTGATCTGTATCTCGCGCTGGAACTGGTCGGGCCGATCCGGCCGCGGCAGCGGCGATGACTTGAGCACGGCGCGCTCGATGGCATCATCCAGAATCTTGTACCCGCTGGATTTTCTCACGGTAACCGACAGCACCTCGCCGGTGGGAAGCTGCACAATGCCGAATTCCGCCCCGGGATTGCCGGGGATATTGAGCGGCAGCACGATGTTGGCCCTGATTTTTCCACGGATCTTGGCGGCATAACTCGCGTCTATGACCGGCGCCGAGGGCGGCGCGATTCGCTTCGCGGCTTCCTGTCGCTCGCGCGCCTGGCTCAGCGACTGCTCCTCCTGCGCGAGCTGCTCGGTGATCCGGCTCTTCTGGTCGAACTTGAGCGGCGGCTCTTCCTTCTTTTGCACCGCCTTCTTGGGCAATTTCTTCTCGCGTTCGATCGCGATATCAGGCTTCTGCGGCTTGGGCTCGACTTTAGGCGGGGACTTGGCCTTGGGCTCGGGTTTTGGCTCCGGCCGGGGCTGGGGTTCGGGCCGCGGCTGCTCGATGACCGGCAGCTGGCTCCAGAGTTCCACGACCACCGCTTCCGCTTGCCTTGACTGCCAGCGCACGCCGAAATAGAGAAAAATGACCAGCATGAGGTGCACCATCACCGACAGCGCCGCCGAAGCGGCGCCGCCGGGCTCAACTTGCGCGATGGCGTAGCTCATCGTGATGCGGGCTTGACCAGCAAACCGACGCGCCGGATGTTCTGGCGCTGCAATTCATCCATGACTTTCAGCACGGCCTCGTAGCGCACGTCCTTGTCCGCGGCGATCACCACCGGCAGGTCGGGATTTTTCTTCTGCTTTGCCCGCAGCACGTTCACCAGTTCCGCCGTCGACACGGGGCGCTCGTCGCCTTTTCCCTGTTCGTGCTCGCGCAGCATCAGCGACTGGTCGGAACGGATGATGACCTCGAGCGGCGCGGGCGGCGGCTGCGCGGACTTGCCCAGGCTGGGCAGGTCGACCACGCCCGGATTCACCAGCGGCGCGGTCACCATGAAGATGACCAGCAGCACCAGCATCACGTCCACGTAGGGGACGATGTTGATCTGGTTCATGAGGCGCCGCGATTTCATCTAGCGGGCGCCTGGCGCTGCAGGATGTTGGAGAATTCTTCCATGAAGCTCTCGAAGCGAACCGAGAGGCGATCCACATCATGCGAGAAGCGGTTGTAGGCGACCACCGCGGGAATGGCGGCGAACAGGCCGATCGCGGTCGCGACCAGCGCCTCGGCAATGCCCGGCGCCACGGCGGCAAGAGTGGCCTGCACCACGTTCGCGAGACCGCGGAACGAGTGCATGATGCCCCAGACGGTGCCCAGCAGCCCGACATAGGGGCTCACCGATCCCACCGAGGCGAGAAAAGCAAGATGCGCTTCGAGCCGGTCCATCTCGCGCTGGTAGGTGGCGCGCATGGCGCGCCGCGCACCGTCGACCATGGCGCTCGGTTCGTCGGCGGCGCGCTGGGTCTTCAGCTTCACGAATTCGCGATAACCCGATTCGAAGATGCGCTCGAGGCTGCCCGTCGAATGGCGGTGATTGACCGCGCTCTGGAAGAGCGCTTTCAGGTCCGAGCCGCTCCAGAAATCGCGCTCGAACTGCTCGGTCTTGTTCTTCGCCCGGCCAATGGTGAAGAGCTTGCGGAAAATGAAATACCACGACATGAACGAGACCGCGAGCAGCAGCACGATGACGAGCTGCACGATCACGCTCGCGTTCGCGATCAGCGACACAATAGAAAGATCCTGGGTGACGGTCATCGCATTCCTTCCAGTCTCTTGCGGATCTCCTCGGGCACGGGGACGGGCTTGTGGCTGCGGGCGCTGACGCAGGCGAGGGTCAGCTTCGCGCTTGCCAACGCCTCGTCCCCGCGCTTCACTGTCTGCTCGAATTCGAGCCGCGCCCGGCCGATCCGCGTGACCCGCGCCGTGACGGCCAGCAGGTCGTTGAGCAACGCCGGCCTATGGTAGGCGATTTGCGCCGAATGCACTACAAAAAGGAGATGATCGCGGCGCGCCATTTCCCCCAGATCGAAGCCGAGCGACTGCAGCAATTCGGTGCGCGCGCACTCCATGAAGCAGAGGTAATTGGCATGAAATACCATGCCGCCGGCGTCGGTGTCCCGAAAGTAAACGCGCTGTGGCCACGCGAAGGGATGGTGAACCGCGTGCGCGCTCATTCTCCGAAGAGCTCCGCGGCGCCGGCGGCCTTCGGCGCCGCAAGCCCGAGATGGCGGTAGGCCGAAACGGTCGCCACCCGGCCGCGCGGGGTGCGCTGCAGATAGCCCTGCTGGATGAGGAACGGCTCGATCACATCTTCGATCGTGTCGGCCTCCTCGCCGATCGCGTGCGCGAGATTGTCCAGACCGACCGGGCCGCCGGAGAATTTCTCGATCACGGCGAGAAGGAGCCTGCGGTCCATGACATCCAGGCCGAGCACGTCCACATCGAGCATCTTCAGCGCGGCATCGGCGACTTCGAACGAGATCGAACCGTTCGCGCGCACCTGGGCAAAATCGCGCACGCGGCGCAGGAGCCGGTTGGCCACGCGCGGCGTGCCGCGAGAGCGCTTCGCGATTTCGGACGCGCCCTCGGTGGAGATCTCCACGTTCAGCAATCCCGAGGAGCGATTCACGATTTTCTGCAGCTCGCCGTCGGTATAGAACTCCAGGCGCGCGACGATGCCGAAGCGGTCGCGCAAGGGGTTGGTGAGCATGCCGGCGCGCGTGGTGGCGCCGACCAGGGTGAATGGCGGCAGATCGAGCTTCACCGAGCGCGCCGCCGGCCCTTCGCCGATCATGATGTCGATCTGGTAGTCCTCGAGCGCGGGATACAGGATTTCCTCGACGACCGCAGAAAGGCGGTGGATCTCGTCGATGAACAGCACATCGTTCGGCTCGAGGTTGGTGAGGAGCGCGGCCAGATCGCCGGGCCGCTCCAGCACCGGTCCCGAGGTCTGGCGCAGATTCACGCCCATCTCGCGCGAGATGATGTGCGCGAGCGTCGTTTTGCCCAGCCCCGGCGGCCCGAACAGAAGTACGTGATCGAGCGCCTCCTTCCGTTTGCGCGCGGCTTCGATGAAGATCGACAGCTGCCCGCGGATTTTTTCCTGGCCGACATATTCGGCGAGCGAGCGCGGCCTGAGCGCGCGCTCGAACGCCTCTTCCTGCTGCGAGGTCGGCGCCGCCGAGATCAGTCGATCCGTTTCTATGGCCACGCGCTATTTTACAACGCCGGCCCGCGCCTCACGCTTTGGAAAGGGTCTTCAATGCCTGCCGGATGCCGTCGGACAGCGACAGTCCTTCGGGCAGAAGCTTGACGGCGTGCATGGCCTCTTTATCGCTGTAACCGAGCCCGAGCAGCGCGTTCATGACATCGCCCGCCGCGGGCCTGTGCCGGTTCACTGCGACGCCGCTCACGATATCGGCACCGAGCTTTCCCTTCAGCTCGAGCAGCAGCCGCTCGGCTGTTTTTCGGCCGATGCCGGGAATTTTCACCAGGCGCCCGGTTTCCTGTGCCGCGACTGCGTCGACGAGCTCGGCGACGCCCATGCCGGAGAGCACGGCGAGCGCGGTGCGCGCGCCCACGCCGGAAATCTTCAGCAGCTGCCGGAACGCGCGGCGCTCGGCCTCGGTGGAAAATCCGTAGAGGAGGTGCGCGTCCTCGCGCACCACGAGGTGGGTGAGCAGGGTGACGCGCTCACCCGTGGCGGGAAGATTGTAGAAGGTGCTCATGGGCACCTCGACTTCGTAGCCGACTCCGCCCGCGTCCACCAGGATTTGCGGCGGATTCTTCTCCAGCAGCAC
>JBGPYQ010000210.1:0-6354 GCA_041493345.1 Gammaproteobacteria bacterium
CGCAACAACGAAAGCAACTTCGAGAAAGTGCGCATGGGTTTCGGCTTCTCCGGCCTGGAGGTCATGGAACTCGTCGACAGCTTCGGCCAGACCACGGTGCTCAGGTTTACTTCGTTCCAGCGCAACCCCGGCCTGGATGCGTCGCTGTTTCGCTTCTTGCCGCCCAAGGGCGCGGACGTAATCGGCGAATGACCGATCTGTTCCCAGCTCCTGCTCCGGAGCCGCCGATGGCCGAAGCGATGCGGCCGACGTCGCTTGGCGATGTAGTGGGGCAACGGCACCTTCTCGGGCCGGGCAAGCCGCTGCGGCTCGCGTTCGAATCCGGCAAGCTGCATTCGATGATCCTGTGGGGGCCGCCCGGGGTCGGCAAGACCACGCTCGCCCGCCTCATGGCCAACGCTTTCGATGCGGAGTTCATCGCGCTTTCCGCGGTGATGTCGGGGGTAAGGGATATCAAGGACGCGGTGCAGCGGGCGCGGGATGCGCTTGCGTCTTCCGGCCGCCGCACTATCCTGTTTGTGGACGAGGTGCACCGCTTCAACAAGGCGCAGCAGGATGCCTTCCTGCCGTTTGTCGAGCAGGGGCTGCTGACCTTCATCGGCGCGACAACCGAGAATCCTTCCTTCGAGGTCATCGGCGCGCTGCTTTCGCGCACGTCGGTCTACGTTCTACACAGTCTCACCGAAGCCGAGCTTGGCGATTTATTCGACCGGGCCGTGAAGAAGGCATTGCCGGGACTCGCGTTCGATTCAAATGCGCGTGAACGGGTGATCGGATTGGCGGACGGCGACGCAAGGCGATTGCTCAATGTGCTGGAGATCCTCCAGTCCGCGGCCGCGGGCGCCGAAACCGCGAGCATAGACGGAGAGTTCGTCCAGAATTCGGTTGCGCGCAATCTGCGCCGCTTCGACAAGGGCGGCGACGCGTTCTACGACCAGATCTCGGCACTGCACAAGTCGGTGCGCGGCTCGAACCCCGACGCGTCGCTGTACTGGCTCGTGCGCATGCTCGACGGCGGAGCCGATCCGCTCTATCTGGGCCGGCGCATGGTGAGAATGGCGGTCGAGGACATCGGGCTCGCCGACCCGCGCGCGCTGCGCGTCGCGCTCGACGCCTGCGAGACGTACGAGCGTCTCGGCAGCCCGGAGGGGGAGCTTGCGCTCGCCGAAGCGCTCATCTATCTGGCGTGCGCTGCGAAATCCAACGCCGTGTACGCCGCGTATAGCCAGGCCCGCGGTTTCGTCGCCGAAGACGAGTCGCGGCCGGTGCCGGTTCACCTGCGCAACGCGCCGACGAAGCTCATGAAGAACCTCGGCTTCGGCAAGGACTACCGCTACGCGCACCATGAGCCGGAGGCGTATGTGGCGGGCGAGCGCTACTTTCCCGAGGGCATGCCGGAGGTGAAGTGGTACGAGCCCACCGATCGGGGGCTGGAAGCGAAGATAGCAGAAAAGCTGGCGCATCTACGGGACCTCGACCGGACCGCAAAGAACAAGAAATAGAAAGTCATGCTAGATCCGCAATTGCTCCGCAGCGATATCGAAGCCGTCGCCAAAAGGCTCTTGGACACCCGTGGGGTCAGTATCGACGTCGAGCTTTTCAAGGACTACGAAAAGCAGCGCAAGGTTGTGCAGGTGGAGAAGGAAGCATCACAAGCCAGGGTGAATACCGCTTCCACGGCAGTTGGCATCTCCAAGGCTCAGGGCGACGAAACTGGGGCTGCTCGGCAAATCCGGAACATCAGTATCGAAGCCGAAAAACGTAAGGCTCTGGAGCTTAAACATGCTGAGATCGAAGCCAAGTTGGATGAATTTCGACTTGGTGTGCCCAACATTCCCCACGAGTCAGTCCCCATCGGAAAGTCCGGCGACGACAACGTCGAGGTCCGGCGCGTGGGCACGCCGCGCCGATTTAGCTTCGCTCCAAAAGACCACGTCGACATCGGCGCAGTTTTGAAGCAGCTCGATTTCGATGTGGCGGTCAAGATTTCTGGGGCGCGCTTCGCACTGATGAAGGGACAGCTTGCGCGAATGCATCGTGCCATCGCGCAATTCATGCTCGACACGCACACGCAGGAGCACGGTTACACGGAGGTGTACGCGCCCTATCTGGTCAATGCCGATTCAATGCGTGGGACGGGGCAACTTCCGAAACTTGAAGCCGACCTGTTCGCCGTCCCGCGCGGCGAAGGAGAGAAGCTCTACCTTATTCCCACCGCCGAAGTGCCGGTGACCAATATTGTCCGCAACGAGATCGTGCCGCTCGAGCAGCTCCCGCTCAAGTTCGTCTGCCATTCGCCGTGCTTTCGCAGCGAAGCCGGCTCCTACGGCAAAGACACGCGCGGCATGATCCGAAACCACCAGTTCGACAAAGTGGAACTCGTGCAGATCGTGCATCCGGCCAAATCATACGGAGCGCTGGAAGGCCTCACCGCCCATGCCGAGGAAATTCTCAAGCGTCTCGAGCTGCCCTACCGCGTTGTCACGCTTTGCACGGGTGACATGGGGTTCGCCGCCGCCAAAACCTACGACATCGAAGTCTGGCTCCCGGGGCAGAATGCCTACCGGGAAATTTCTTCGTGCAGCAACTTCGAGGCGTTTCAGGCGCGGCGCATGCAGGCGCGCTTCCGCAACGAAAAGGGCAAGCCGGAACTGGTGCACACGCTGAACGGCTCCGGTCTCGCGGTGGGCCGGACTTTGATCGCGATCATGGAAAACTATCAGCGCGCCGACGGCGGCGTAGACATCCCGGCGGCGCTGCAGCCTTATATGGGCAGACTAAAGGCCATTCCACCTGCGCATTGATGCCGGGCGCTGGTAAAATATGCGCGACCGGAGAGGTGCCAGAGCGGTTGAACGGGCCGGTCTCGAAAACCGGAATACGCGCAAGCGTATCGTGGGTTCGAATCCCACCCTCTCCGCCAAACCACTAGCATTCATGCGGGTCTTCACGGGATTTAGTCAGAATCCCCTCTTCCTATCAATCAATCGGCGCGCGACTCCCGAAAACGCCTCAGATCGCCCCGGAATCGCCTAACCGATCGACCTTGTTACCAGAAAGCGCAAGCGCTGGGAGATGGGTCAGACGTATTCTCACGAACGTTCCGGGCTCGCCCGCGAGCGAATCGATGGTGAAGAGCTTGCGCAGCTCAAGCCCCGATACGCCGCGTCAAGCCGGGACCGCTGCGGGCAGCCGGTTCTGCGCGCGGCTCGTTCTGTACCCCAGGTAGCCGACGGCGAGGACAAGCACGGCGAACAGGGCGATCGTCGCCACGCGCGAGGACTGAGCGAGAAAGTGCAACGTGCCGCTCTCGAGCCCGACGAACGCGAGGCCGAGCACGGGGATCACCGGGGCCCCGCAGCCCATGACGCTGCACGCGCCGGTGGAGATCCCGAACACCGTCGCCGCGGCGCCTGCGAGACCTCCCCGGTGCAGCGCCCGCGCCGCGCCGCCGAGGGCGAGATCGCGGTAGCGGCGCCAGAGGGCGAAATACAGCCCGAACAGCGCCGAAACGAGGAAGATGCGCCCGAGGTCGGTCAGGTCCACGGCGAAACCCCACTCGGCGCCGCCGTAGGTGCCGTCGGCCGAGAACCAGAAGAGCGCAAGGTCGGGAAGCTTGCGCAGCTTCTCCCCGATCGCCACGTCACCCGAGGCGAGGTACTCGGGGAGGCGTTTCAGCCACGGATTGAAGGTGAAGAATGCAAACGGCTTGCGCGCCGCCGACAGGATCGCGACGGGCGCAAGAACGTTGAGCGCGGCGACGGCGAGCGTCACCGACGCGAAGACGCCGGGATGCGCGGCCAACGCCGTCCACGCCCCCCGCATTGCCTCGCCTACCCACCACCGCATGCGTGCGGACTCCCGAGCTGCGACCGGCCGTCATTTTACCGGTCCCGGGGCCGTCTCGACGATGGGCTGGGCGAGGATCCACAGGCTCGCCATCGTGTAGGCGACCATCAGCGCGGCGAGCGGATATTGGCTGCGGCGGGCCGCCCGCGGCTCGGAAAAGCGCCCGAGCGCCAGGCGGTGCGCGAGGTACATGGCGAGCACGTGCCCGAGCACGATGATGACGACCGACGTGTACCAGGCGAATCGCGCACCGACGATGCCCACCGCGATCTTGTAGTGCGCGGTGCCGAACAGGTCCCAGCCGCGACCGAACGGATCAGAGGCGAGCGGGATCACCACCTGGCCCGCGACCAGCAGATAGGAAAGGTAATGCGCGACGTGATAGGCGAGAGCGATCGGCAGCAGGGTCGGCACGAAGAGGCGCGCGAGCTCGCCCGCGGAGGCGGGACGCGCATCCCCGCGCGTGAGCCGCGCCATCAACCCGCTCGCGCCCAGGATGACGAGTGCAAAGACGCAAGGACCCAGCAGCAGCCCGGCCGTCGCCGCCGCCGACCAGACCGAATCGGCGATCGGTTCGCCCGGTCGCGACGTTCGAGCGAGCAAGCCCGCCCAGAGCGGCGTCTCGCGCGCGCCGTCGAACGTGACGGTGGCGAGCATGACGATCACGAAGGCCGCGGCCGACGTCGGGACGGGGCGCGGATCAAGCAGTCCGGCAGCGGGCGGACGCAGGTTCCACTCGCGATCGGCCGGTGCCGCGCGAGCGTAGCACTCGTAGCAGTTCACGCAGTCGCCCGGCACGGCACGGCACGATCGAGCGGTGCACGCGGCGCAAGCCGCGGCGCTCCTCGCCCGCACTTCGCTCGGCGCGAGCCGCGCGAGCAAGCCGAAGTACACCGCGAAAACTTCGCCGCTGCGCAGCCACGCCTCGCGGCCGAAAACGAACATGCAGGCCCAGGTGAGCAGGGAATAGCCGAGCGCGAGCCGGGCGATATTGGCCGGAACCGCGTTGCCGTCCCACACGATCTCGATCCACCCGTAAGCGAGCAGCAGCGCCGTCGCCGGCCACACGCCGACGCCGGCCGGAAGGTCCCGATGCAACCCGAAACGGGCCGCGGAACGGATCCTGCGGGCGATCGCTTCGGCCCAAAGATAGAGCGCCTTCCAGGGATTGAGCAGTGCCCAGAGGTCGCCTGCGCCGGCGCTGAGATAGGTGAATCCGACCCACCACGCGATCCAGAGGAAGGCGGGCGCGAGATTGCGGAAAGGATCCTGGGTGCCGAACAGCCCGGCCGCGATTAGAACAACGAAAGCGCACACAGACACGGCGCGCAGGCCCTCGACGACAAGCGGATGCGCGAGCGCTCGCGCGCCGGGCAGGCGCAGGAGATTGAGTCGTGGGTAGGAAGCGCCGCCGGTGCCACGCCGCAGCGCGAGCGCGAAGACCAGGAACGAAAGAGCGACCGTCAACCCCGCGGCGGCGAGCCAAAGGGTAAGCGGCAGCGGCAGGTCGTAGCGCGCGCCGAAGGCGTGCGCCGCGGCCTCGGCAGGCGGCAGCGCGAGCGCAGCAGTTCCGCTAGCGCGGATGAATCTCGACATGAAGGAGCGCGCTGTGGCGATGCTTCGACCCGTCCTCGGAATGGATCGCCACGGGAAATCGGCCCGTCAGCCGCGCCACGAACGCGGTGACGGCGGGCTTGCCGGGCGCGAGGCGCGTCTCGACATCGTAACCATGGAGGTGCACGACGAGCGGCTCGTCGGCGCTCCAGCGCAGCTCGACGTGCTCGCCCTCGGTTGCGCGCAATATACGCTGCGCCTGCGACACGCGCCGGTGCTCAATGCGAAGCTCGAACGCGCGCACGGCGGCTTGTGCGCTTTCGTCGCCGGCCATGACCGGCAGCGCAAGGCACGCGGCGAGCGCAATGACAGCCGCGACAAGACTCGCGACGCCGGGGGCGTGATGCGCGCGGCTCGCGTTTTCCATAGCGCTTTTCCTTCTTGCCCGCGGCACTGCGTTGATTGTAGCATGGACCGATGTCGCATCCCGTGTGCGCGATTCAGAACGGAAAGTCGCCGCTGCATCGGCGCGTGCGCGCCGGCTTCATTTTCGGCGCGTGCCTCGCACTCGCCGGCGTCGCCCGCGCCGGCCACGAGTTTCCGTTTTATCCGTCGTTCTATCCGCAGGAGATCACGGTCGAGGCGCTCGATGCGCGGGCGGCCGCGCAACGGCTCGCCGAGGGAACGCTGCACGCTTACGCGGGAGGCGAAATCGCGGCGCAGACCGATTCGGCGAAGATCGGCTCGGTCACCGCGCTCGGCGGCTACGTCGTCGCGACGTTCGATCGGCGTGTTCCGGCGCTCGCGGACCGTTCCGCGCGCTGCGCCGCGGCGCGCGGCCTGAAGGATGCGCTTGGCGAGGGCTATACCTGGCACCCGTACGCCGTCACCCCTTTCCACGCCGACTACCTGCACCACGCCGATCGCGCCGAAGCCGCGCGGGCTGCGGCC
>JBGPYQ010000086.1:0-13104 GCA_041493345.1 Gammaproteobacteria bacterium
GCCGCGCTCGGCTGGCTGTGGTACGACAGCATGCGCGCGCGCGAGCGCGCGGTGGCGGCGGGCTCGGACGCCTGCCGGCGCGACGCCCTGCAGTTCCTCGACGAGACGGTGGAGTGCGTGTCGCTGCGCCCCGCGCGCGACGAGGCCGGGCGCCTGGTGCTGCGCCGCGTGTACCGCTTTGAGTTCTCCGACAACGGCGACAACCGCCGCGCCGGCAGCATCGTCATGCTGGGCGGCGAGGTAGAATCGCTCGTCATGGAACCTTTTCTCGTCCAGTGAGCCATGCCCAAATGGGTCGAAGGCACGGTCGTCGCCCAGAAGCGCTGGACGCAGACGCTGTTCTCGGTCATGGTGGAGGCCGAGATTGCGGCGTTCGAGGCGGGGCAGTTCGCCAAGCTCGCGCTCGCGGTCGGGGGCGAGATGGTGGCGCGGCCGTACTCGTTCGTGAATGCGCCGAAGGAGCGGCCGCACGAGTTCTACTATGTGACGCTGCCCGAGGGGCCGCTTACGCAGCGCCTTTGCGGCCTGAAGCCGGGCGACGCGATCTACCTCGCGCCCCGGCCCTCCGGTTTTCTCGTGCTCTCCGAGGTTCCCGACGGCGCCGAGCTGTGGCTGGTCTCCACGGGCACCGGCATCGGCCCGTTCCTCTCGATCCTGAAGACCGAGGCGCTCTGGCAGCGCTTCAGGCAGGTGGTGCTGGTGCACGCGGTGCGCCGCGCCGATGAGCTAACCTACCGCGAGCCCATCGAGCGCCTGCTCGGCGCGCACAGCCCGCAGATGCGCGCGGTGTCCTTCGTGAGCCGCGAGAACAAGGCGGGCGCCCTGCAGGGGCGCATCCCGGCCGCGATCGAGGACGGGCGCCTGGAGTCCGCTGCCGGCGTCGCGCTCTCGGCGAAATCCTCGCACGTCATGCTCTGCGGCAATCCCGCGATGGTTACCGACACGACCGAGGTGCTCATGCGCCGCGGCATGCGAAAGCACCGGCGCCGCGAGCCCGGCCATATCACCGTGGAGAACTACTGGTGAGGGCCGTTCTCGCGCGCTTCCTGCCCGCCGCCGCGCTGGCGCTGCTTGCCGCGTGCAGCGCGACCCGCCTCGGCTACAACAACGCCGACACCTTCCTGCGCTACATGGCGTGGGAGTACTTCGACCTCGATTCCGGGCAGTCCGGCGAGCTGAAGGCGCGGATCGCGCGCCTGCACGAGTGGCACCGGACGAACGAGCTGCCGGCGTACGCGGCGCTGCTGCGAAGCGCCGCCCAGCGCGTCGCGCAGGGAGTCGCGGCCGAGGACGTCGCCTGGGCGATTGCCGCGGCGCGCGCGCGCTACCGCCGGTTCGCCTCCAAGGCGGCCGAGGACGCCGCGCCGGTGCTGGCGACGCTGGGCACGGATCAGCTCGCGTACCTGGAGAAGAAATTCGCCGAGAGGAACGCCAAGTACGCGAAGGAGTTTCTCCAGCGCGACGAAAAGGAGCGCGAGCGCGCGCAGGTGAAGCGCACGCTCGAGCGTTTCCGCGAATGGACCGGCAAGCTGACGCCGGAACAGGAGGCGCGCATCGCGCGCTTCGTGCACGCGCACCAGCGCTTTGCCGTTCTGCGCTTCGAGGACCGGCAGCGCTGGCAGCACGACGCGATCGCGATGGTCCGGCAGCATCCCCGGCCGCAGGAGCTCGCGCCGCGGATTGCCCAGGTCTTTACCGAACCGCAGGGCCGCCGGCCCGAGGAGTTCGAGCGCGAGGAAGGCCGCTGGGAGGCGGATTTCGCGCAGCTCCTCGTCGATCTCGACCGCATGCTCTCGCCGGAGCAGCGCGCGCACACGGTTGCGCGCATGCAGGGCTACGCGGCCGATTTCTCCGCGCTCGCCGCCAGGAAAGGCGAGCCGGCGTGAGCACCGTGCCGCGCCCGCGCGCAGTCATTCGCTTCGCCGCCATCGCGCTCGCGGCGCTTTTCGCCTCGCCCGCATTGGGCGGGGAGCTGAAAGCCTGGAGCGGAGGCGCGACGCCGCCGCTCGCGCTGCGCGACCTGCAGGGCAGGGAGCACCGGCTCGAGGACTACCGCGGCAAGGTCGTGGTGCTGAATTTCTGGGCCACGTGGTGCGTGCCCTGCCGCGAGGAGATGCCCTCGATGCAGCGTCTGCAGAACAAGCTCGCGGGAAAGCCCTTCGCCGTCATCGCGGTTGATTTCGGCGAGGGCGCGCCGAGAATCAACGAATTCCTGAAAGAGGTCCGGGTGCGTTTCACCGTGCTGCTGGACCGCGACATCTCCGTCGCGGGCGCCTGGCGGGTGAAAGTGCTGCCGACCACGCTGGTGATCGGCCCGGACCAGAGGATCCGCTACTCGGTGGTGGGCGACCTGGAATGGGATTCGCCCGCGGTCGAAGACGCAATCAAGGCGCTGCTGCCGCCGGGTTGAGCTGCACCTGCTCGCGGCAAATGCCTTCCCTCGGCCGCGGCGGCGGCGTCTCGTGCATTACCTCATCGCGAATTTCCCGCCGCGTCCGCAAGGGGACCCTTTGCATTTGCCGCGGGCAGGTGCGCAGTCATGGACCGCGGCGGAAATTTCCGGAGATAATGCGCGCATGGCTGTCCTGCATTTCTCGCACGCCAACGGGTTTCCCGCGGCGTGCTACCGCAAGATGTTCTCGTTTCTCGAGCGCGGCTTCGATATCGGCTACATCAACACCATCGGGCACGACCCGCAATTTCCGGTCACCGAGAGCTGGCCGCAACTCGTCGAAGAGCTGATCGGGCACATCGAGCGCCACTACCGGGAGCCCGTGCTCGGCGTCGGCCATTCGCTGGGCGGCTACCTGAGCGTGCTCGCGGCCGTGCGGCGCCCCGAGCTTTTCCGCGCCCTCATCATTCTCGATGCGCAGATCATCGGCCCGTGGAAGGGCAGGGCGTTTGCACTGGTGAAGCGTTTCGGGCTTGCCGACCGGATGACGCCGGCCGCCGGCACGCGCGCGCGGCGCTCCGAATGGAAATCCGCCGACGAAGCGTTCCGGCATTTCCACGGCCGCAAGGCCTTCCGCCACTTCGATCCGGATTGCCTGCGCGACTACGTCACGCTCGGCATGAAGGCGACGGCCCGGGGCGTGCGGCTCGCCTTCGACCCGGAAATCGAATACCGCATCTATCGGTCGATCCCGCACGGCCTCGTGCGCGAGCTGCCGCGGCTCGCGGTTCCGGCCGGTTACATCGGCGGCAACGACTCCCGGGAAGCGAAGCAAATCGGCCTCGCCCACACGCGCAGGTATTTCCGCGTGGCGCGCGTTGCCGGCGGCCATCTGTTTCCGTTCGAGCGGCCCGAGGCCGCGGCGCTCGCCATCCGCGACATGGCCGCGGAGCTGCTGAAGGGAAACTAAGAGCGCATTGCGAAATTAACCGTCGAGTAGCGTGCGCACGGCGCACGCTACATATCCAATTCCGCAACACGCTTCAAATCATGCGCCCGCGTCGCTGGACGAGCAGCGATTCGAGTTCCTCGATGGTGTTCTGCACGCCTTCAAGATTGGGATTGACGGCCAGCGCGCGGCGAAAATACTCCAGCGCCTTCTCCGGCTGTTCGAGCCGCAGGTAGATCTGCCCGTAGCCCGACAGCGCGCCGAAGTGGCGCGGGTTGCGCCGGATCACTTCGCCGCAGTCCTTGAGCGAGCGCCGGTATTCGCCCGCGAGGAAGTGCGCCGTGGCGCGCTTGTTCCAGCCTTCGGCAAAATCGGGTTTCAGCTTGATGACGCGCGTGAAAGCGGCGATCGCCTCGGGAAACTGCCGCCCGCTCATCCGGGCGACTCCCTGCTTGAATAGCTCGTCCACGCGCGCGTCTCCCGAGCGGCTCCACAGCGCCCACACCGACTCCTCGGCGATGTCGCGCACCAGCTCGTCATCGTCGCGCAGTGCCGCCAGCAGCGCGGACGCATCCTCCATGCGTCCCACGATTCCGAGGTTCATCGCCCCGCGTCGGCGCCCGCCGGCATCGGCTCCCTTGAGCGCGGAGAGCGCTTGCGCGCGCGAGGCCTGTGGCGTCGCGGCCGCCGCAGGCATGGCCGGAACCAGGCAGGCGATGGCAAGGGCCAGGAGCACGAGGTGCTTGATTACGGCCTTCGACAGCTTCATCTGGAATAACCCGGTCCGCTCGACGGTTAACGTGGAGAAGTTCCACTATAATCCTCTCGCTCATCCGTTAAAAGGAGGCACTATGCGCAGATTGCTGACACTGACACTGGCCGTTCTCGCCGGACCCGCACTGGTCCCTGCCGCGCATTCGGCAGGGTCGGAACCCCCGCCGGTCGTCCAGCGCCCCCAGGATCCCGACTACGAAGCCGGCATGAAGGCGATATCGGGCCGCGACTACCAGGCGGCGGTGGACAATTTCAAGCGCGCCGCCGCGCGCGATCCGAACAATGCCGACATGCAGAACCATCTCGGATATTCCTACCGCAAGTCGGGCAATCTCGACATGGCGTTCAAGCATTACAACGAAGCGCTGCGGCTGGATCCGAACCACAGGGGAGCGCACGAGTACATCGGCGAAACCTGGCTGCTGGTGAACAATCTGCCCAAGGCCGAGGAGCACCTCGCGCGCCTGGACAAGCTGTGCCTGTTTCCTTGCGAGGAGTTCACGGAGCTGAAGCAGGCGATCCAGAAGTACAAGCAGCAGCACGCGCGGAACTAGCCGCGGGCCGAGTTCCGGAAAAAGGCGCGGAGAGGGGTGCGTAAAAAAACACGGGGCGCCGCCCGGTGAGCGGCGCCCCGTGGATAGGGGAAACCGGATTACTTCAGGTGTTTGCTGACCAGCTTGGTCATCTCGAACATCGACACCTGTTTCTTGCCGCCGAAAACAGCCTTGAGCGGTTCATCGGCATTGATCATGCGTCTGTTCTTGGCGTCCTGCAGCTTGTTTTTCTTGATGTAGAGCCAGATCTTCTTGGTCACTTCGGTGCGGGGCATCGCCTTCGAGCCCACCACCGCGCCGAGGGCGGCGCTAGGGGTCATGGGTTTCATGAATGCCGCATTGGGTTTTCTTTTCTTGGCCATCGTGGATTTCTCCTCTCTGATACGAGCTGGTTTGAGTGTCGCCGCACACGGGTACGGGCAACGCGAGAGTGCGTCAACCAGAGGGAAATGTCAACCACCTCGAGCGACTTTTTTGCCTCCGCGGCCCTCGCGCGGCGTACGGGAAGGGTCTGCTTCGCTATAATCCCGGAACCTGCTTTCCCTGACAATTGCCTCTCCCCGGTCGGCATCCACCATCGAAACCGCCAATAAAAACGTCGCCGTCCTCGCCGCCTGCCAGGCGCTGCTGTTCACGAATAATTCCACCGTCATCGCGCTGAACGGCCTGGCGGGCTATGCGCTCGCCTCGAACAAGGCCCTGGCGACGCTGCCGGTGACGGGGTGGGTGGTCGGCGCGGCGCTCAGCACCTTCCCGGCTTCATTGCTCATGAAGCGTATAGGCCGGCGCGCCGGATTCACCGTCGGAGCGCTGACAGGCATGGTCGGCGCCGCGATCTGCTCGCTCGCCCTCTATGCGGGGAACTTCTGGCTGCTGTGCTTCGGCACCACGGTGTTCGGGGTGTACAACGCGTTTGCGCAGTACTACCGCTTCGCCGCAGCCGACGCGGTAGGCGCCGACTTCAAGGCGAAGGCGATTTCCCTGGTCCTGGCAGGAGGGCTGGTGGGAGGGATCGTCGGCCCCGAGACGAGCAAGCACACCGTGGACCTCCTGCCCACCCTGTACCTCGGCTCCTATCTCTCGCTGATGGGATTTCTCGTCCTCGCCCTGTTCGTCGTGCAGTGGCTCGACATCCCGGTGCCGACGGAGGCCGACCGCAAGGAGCCGACCCGGCCGCTTGCGCGGATCATGGCGCAGCCGGCCTTCGTCGTCGCGGTGCTGGCCGCGGCCATAGGCTACGGCGTGATGAACCTGCTGATGACCGCGACGCCGCTCGCCATGGGCATCTGCGGCCACCCGTATTCGGCGGCGGCGACGGTAATCAGCTGGCACGTCATCGGCATGTTCGGGGCGTCGTTTTTCACCGGCTCGCTCATCAAGCGCTTCGGCATCATGCAGGTGATGTTCGCGGGCGCGCTGCTGCTCTACGTCGTCGTCGGCATCGCGCTCTCGGGCATCAGCGTGCTGCATTTCTGGCTGGCGCTGCTTCTCCTCGGGGTGGGATGGAATTTTCTCTATATCGGCGGCACGACGCTCATCACCGAGGCCTGCACCCCCGCCGAGCGCGCCAAGACGCAGGGCGCGAACGACCTGATTATCTTTATCGTGATGGCGGCCTCGTCGTTCACCTCGGGCCTGCTGCTCGAGACCAACGGCTGGCAGATGCTCAACTGGCTCGCGCTGCCTTTTATCACCGCCGCGTGCGCCGCGCTGCTCTGGATGATGTCGAAGCGGCGCGCCGCGGCGGCTTAGGCCGGTGGCCGGCGATCACGAGCTCGACCCCCAGGCGCGGGCGCTGCTCGAGCGCACCGCGGCAGTGAATGCTCCGCCGATGTACACGCTGAGCGCAGCCGATGCACGCAGGGTCTATCGCGAATCGCGCGCCGCGCTCGCTCCCGCTCCGCCCGAGGTCGCCGAAGTCCGCGAGCTCTCGATTCCCGGCCCGGCCGGGTTGCTGCGCGCGCGTCTTTACCGTTCCGCAGCCGGGAGCGGAGCGCTCCCGGCAGTGGTGTATTTCCACGGCGGCGGCTGGATCTACGGCGACCTCGACACCCACGACGCGGTCTGCCGCGGCATCGCCAATCAGGGATTTTGCGCGGTGGTCTCGGTGGATTACCGCCTCGCACCCGAGCACAGGTTTCCCGCAGCGGTCGAGGACAGCGTCGCCGCGACCCAATGGGTGGCGGCCAACGCCGCCGCGCTCGGCATCGACGCGGGCAGGCTCGCGGTGGCGGGCGACAGCGCGGGCGGCAACCTTGCCGCCGTGGTGGCGCTCACGCTGCGCGACAAGGGCGGGCCGCCGCTTGCCATGCAGGTGCTCATCTATCCGGTGACTGACCAGGCCGCGGACGCCGG
This sequence comes from Gammaproteobacteria bacterium, assembly GCA_041493345.1. Taxonomy (GTDB): domain Bacteria; phylum Pseudomonadota; class Gammaproteobacteria; order Burkholderiales; family SG8-39; genus VBDM01. Next base: position 7,025 of record JBGPYQ010000086.1, read on the forward strand.
ATCGCATCTGCATTTTGCCGAGGGCTACCTGCTTACCCGTGAAGACATGCTGTGGATCAGGGAGAAATACCTGCGCGACGAGCGCGACGCCGCCGACTGGCGCGCTTCGCCCCTGCGCGCGAGCGACCTGTCGCGACTGCCGCCGGCCTACATGATCACCGCCGGATTCGACCCGCTGCGCGACGAGGGCAACGCCTACGCGGAGCGGCTGACGCGGGCCGGCGTGCCGGTCACTCTCGAATGCTTCGAGGGCCAGGTGCACGGCTTTCTCGTCATGGGCGGCGTCATCGCCGCGGCCCACCACGCGGTTCAGCGTATTGGCCAGATGCTGCGGACCGGCTTCGGCACGAGCCCGGGCCTGCGGCCCTGAACGGCGTAAAATCTCCGCAGTCCTCCGGCTGAGCGCATCCGCCCATGCAAGCCCCTGTCAGGAAAGCTCCCGTTGAGCGCAAAGTGGTGCGCGCCGCGTGTCCGCACGACTGCCCCGACACCTGCGCCATGCAGATCACCGTGGAGAACGGCGTGGCGGTGAAAGTGGAAGGCGCGAAAGATCATCCCTTCACCGCCGGCACGCTCTGCACCAAGGTGGCGAGGTACCTCGAGCGTACCTATAGCAAGGACCGCCTGCTGTTTCCGTTGAAGCGGGTCGGCGCGAAAGGGAGGGGCGAGTTCGGGCGTATCTCCTGGGACGAGGCGCTGGCCACGATCGCCGGAAAATTCGAGGCGATCGCCGCCGACGACCCGCAGGGCATCCTGCCCTACGACTACGCCGGCACCATGGGTTGCGTGCAGTGGCACTCGATGGGCAAGCGCCTGTTCCACCGGCTCGGGGCGTCGCTGCTCGAGCGCACCATCTGCTCCTCCGCGGGCAAGGCCGGGTTGAAGATCACGCTCGGTGGCTCGTTCGGCATGGATCCCGAGAGGTTCGATGAGGCGAAGCTCATCCTCATCTGGGGCTCGAACCCGATCGTCTCCAACCTGCATCTCTGGTCGCGGGTGCAGGAAGCGAAGCGCCGCGGCGCGAAAGTCATCGCCATCGATCCCTACCGCAGCCTGACGGCCGAGAAGTGCCATGAGCACATTGCGCCGCTGCTGGGGACGGACGCCGCGCTCGCGCTCGGGATGATGCACGTCATCATCGGCGAGGACCGCTTCGACCGGGAGTACGTGCAGAAGTACACGCTCGGCTTCGAGCAGTTGCGGGAGCGCGTGAAGGACTATCCGCCAGAGAAGGTTGCGGGAATCACCGGACTCCCCGCGGAAAAAATCGTCACGCTCGCTCGCGAGTACGCGGGCACGAAACCCGCGGCGATCCGGCTCAACTACGGCCTGCAGCGCCACGCGGGCGGCGGCATGGCGGTGCGCAGTATCGCCTGCCTGCCGGCGCTCACCGGCGCCTGGCGCGATCCCGCGGGCGGGGTCGTGCTCTCGACCGCGGGATTTTTCGGCATGAACCAGGCCGCGCTCGAGCGGCCGGACCTGCTGCCGCGCATTTCCGATAAGCCACCGCGCACCATCAACATGGTCGAGATCGGCGACGCGCTCCTCGAAGCCAGGCCGCCCGTGCGCGCGCTCTACGTGTACAACTCCAACCCGGTGGCGGTCGCGCCCGACTCTCGCAAGGTCATCAAAGGATTCTCGCGCGAGGACCTGTTCACCGTCGTGCACGACCAGTTCCTAACCGACACCTGCGACTACGCCGACATCGTGCTGCCGGCGACGACGCAGCTCGAGCACTACGATATCCACACCGCCTACGGGCATCTGTACGTGATTGCGAACAGCCCCGCGATCGCGCCGTTGGGCGAAGCCCTGCCGAACAGCGAAGTGTTCCGGCGGCTCGCCGCGCGCCTGGGCTTCACCGAGGATTGCTTCAGGGATTCCGACGAGGACATCTGCCGCCAGGCGCTCGAATCGTCCAACCCGAACATGCAGGGCATCGAGTGGGAATCACTCAAGGCGCGGGGCTGGCAGCGCCTGAACGTGCCCGAGCGCTTTGCGCCCTTTGCCCGGGGCGGTTTCGCCACGCCCTCGGGCAAGTGCGAGTTCTACAGCGAGACGGCGAAGGGCATGGGCATGGATCCGCTGCCGGCCTATATTCCGCCGCGCGAGTCGGCGCAATCGAACCCCGGGCTCGCGAAGAAGTATCCGCTCGCCCTCATCTCGCCGCCCAACCGCCATTTCCTCAACTCGTCCTTCGCCAACATGCCCTTCGCAATCGCCGAGGCGAAGGAGCCGAGCCTCGACATCCATCCGGGCGATGCCGCTGCGCGCGGCGTGAAGGACGGCGACACGGTGCGCATCGTCAACGACCGCGGCTCGTTCACCGCCAGGGCGCGCGTTTCGCAACGCGCACGCGAGGGCGTGGTGGTCGCGCTTTCGGTGTGGTGGAAAAAACTCGCCGCCGACGGCCGCAACGCCAACGAGGTCACCTCGCAGGCGTTGACCGATATCGGCAGGGGCGCGACGTTTTATGACTGCCTGGTCGAAGTAACACTACGCTAGCGATTACGCAGAGCCAATGGCGAACGCTCCACGGACCCAAACCGGCAGCAAGGACGTGCTGATCGTCGTCGACGTGCAGAACGACTTCTGTCCCGGCGGCAGGCTCGCGGTGCCGAAGGGTGACGAGGTTGTGCCGCTTGTCAATGCACTGGCACAGCGCTTCGAGAACGTGGTGCTGACGCAGGACTGGCATCCGGCGGGGCACCGCTCGTTCGCGACCTCGCATCCCGGCAGGAAGCCGTTCGATTCGGTGAAGCTTCCCTATGGCGAGCAGGTCCTGTGGCCTGATCACTGCGTGCAGGGCGGCGAAGGCGCGGCGCTGCACAAGGATTTGTCCATTGCGCACGCACAGCTCGTGATCCGCAAGGGCTGGCACAAGGAGGTCGACAGCTACTCGGCTTTTCTTGAAGCCGACCGCAAGACGCGCACCGGGCTCGATGGCTATCTGCGCGAGCGCGGCATCAGGCGCGCATTCGTTTGCGGCCTCGCCACCGATTTCTGCGTGGCGTGGACGGCGCTCGATGCGCGCAAGCTCGGCCTTGCCGCCTTCGTGATCGAGGACGCCTGCCGCGCGATCGATAACCAGGGCTCGCTCGAATCGGCCTGGAACAAGATGAAGAAGGCCGGCGTGACGCGTGCCGGCTCCGGCGATATCGGGTGAATCGGCCCGCACCGGAGGGAACATTGCAATCCAGGGAATGAATCACTTCAACGTGCCGACCGAGGATCTCGAGGGCATTCGCCTGCGCAAGCCGGCTGACTCGACCGGATTCGCCCGATGTTGTACTGTACGACCCGCATTGCCCAACCCTAAATGGAGGAGATAGCCATGAAGAAACCGAAATTGATCCTAGCTGCAACCCTCGCCGTTGCTGTGCTGGCCGGAACCTGGGGTATCCAGACGCTGAACGCGCAGCAACCTGGCTTCAAGCGCATCGAGGTGCAGGATCGCGACCTCAGCATTCCAGGCCGCCACGCCGTACAAGCGCGCGCCGAGTTCGAACCGGGCGGGGCGATCGGCAGACATACCCACCCCGGCGAAGAGCTCAGCGTCGTGCTCGAAGGCTCTTTGGTGCTCGAAATCGACGGTCAGCCGGCCAGGACCGTTAAGGCTGGAGAGTCGTTCTTCATCCCCGCCGGCGTGGTCCACGCGGGCAAGAACACTGGCAGCGGCAAAGCCGTCGTATTTGCGACCTATATCGTGGAGAAAGGCAAGCCGGTCGCGTCGATGGTCAAGTGACGTCATAGGCGGACCGCCAAAGCATTTTGGCGGCCGCTTTAACTCCGCCGGTTTGAAACGGGCCCCGCTGCGCGGCACCGTTTAACCGGCGGCTCCCTCCGCATCGAAGCCCGGAACATGAAGCTCCTGCGCAACTGGCTCGCCGCCCACAAGGCGATCGAGATCATCGAGGAGGGCGGGGTGCGGGTGCTGCAAATCGGCGGGAACGCAATCCAGAGCGCGATCCGCCTGGACGCGCCGGATGCGATCGAGCTCGACTACGTTCGCGCCATGATGGGGTTTCTCCTCTTTTGCCCCAAGCCACGCCACGTGCTCATGGTAGGCCTGGGCGGGGGCTCGATGGCGCGGTTCATCCACCAGCGCATGGCCCGGACGCGCGTGACAGTGATCGAGATCAACCCCGGCGTGGTGACCGTCGCGCGAAAATTTTTCCATTTTCCAGACGAGGACGAACGACTCGAGATCGTGATCGGCGATGGAGCCGAAATCGTGCCGCGGCGGCCGGGAAGCGCCGACGTGCTGGTCGTCGACGGCTTCGAGAACGGCAAGCCGGCAGAGGCGCTGTGCACGCAGCCGTTCTACGATGCCGCGTTCGCCGTGCTGCGCAAGGGCGGGGTGCTGGTCGCGAATTTCATGTCCGACGATAAAAAAATGGAACGGCATTTCGAACGCATCGAAAAAAGCTTCGGCCGCCAGCCGACGCTGCTTCTCGCGGAGGAAAAAGACAACCTGATCGCCTTTGCGCTTCGAGGCGGCCCGGCGCGCATCGCCTGGACGGAGCTGACAGAGCGCGCGCGCGCCGCGAGTGCGCTCCTCGGCCTGCAGCTCGAGGAATCTTTTTCTTCGCTGCGCCGGCGCAACCCGCACAACCACCGGTTCTTGACGCTTTAGGGCGTCGGCTACAATGCGTGCGGCATGAACAACGAAAAGACCGGGGAGGGTTCCCCGAAGCAGGTTTTGAGACTCGCCGATGCCACGGCGATCATCGTCGGATTGATCATCGGCGCCGGGATTTTCAAGACGCCTTCGCTGGTGGCCGGCGGCAGCGGCAGCGAGGCGATGATGGTCGTCGCATGGGTCGTGGGCGGGCTGGTCTCGATCATCGGTGCCATGTGCTATGCCGAGCTCGCCACCGCCTACCCGAGCGCCGGCGGCGAATACCACTTCATCGGCCGCGCCTTCGGCCGCGTGCCGGCTTTTTTCTACGCCTGGGCCCGCATGAGCGTGATCGTTACGGGCTCGATCGCCGTGTTCGCGTTCGTGTTCGGCGACTACTGCGCACGGCTGCTCAGCTTCGGCGAGCACTCTTCCTCTATTTACGCCGCACTGATCGTCTTCGTGCTCACTGTCGTCAATATCGTCGGCATCGAGGCCGGCAAGACGACGCAGAACGTGCTCACGGTGCTCGAGGTTCTGGGGCTGGTGATCGTGCTGGTCGTGGGGCTTTTTCTCGCGCCGGCCGCCGCGGGCGCCGCGGCCGGGACGGCGAGCACGGCGCCTTCGCTATCGGGCTTCGGTCTCGCCATGATCTTCGTGCTCTTTACCTACGGCGGGTGGAACGACGCTGCCTACATATCGGCCGAGGTGCGCGACCGCGAGCGCAACATGTCGCGGGCGCTGTTTCTTTCGCTCGGTTTGGTGACGGCGCTCTACGTTCTGGTCAACCTGGCTTACCTGAGGGGGCTGGGATTCGCCGGCATGACCCAGTCCGATGCCGTGGCGGCCGACCTGCTCGGGCGGGTATGGGGGAGCGGCGGCGAAAAGCTGATCAGCGTGATGATCGCGATCGCGACGTTGACCTCGATCAACGGCGCGATGATCGTCGGCGCGCGCTCCAACTACGCGCTGGGCCGCGAGTGGCCGCTCCTGCGTTTCCTCGGAAGCTGGCATGAGGCGAGCGGCTCGCCGCGCAATGCGCTGCTCGTTCAAGGCGCCATCGCCCTCGCGCTGGTCGGGTTCGGCGCGATCGGAAGAAAGGGCTTTCAGACCCTGGTCGATTTCACCGCGCCCGTGTTCTGGACCTTTTTCCTGATCACCGGCGCTTCCTTGTTTGTGCTGCGCGCCAAGGATTCGGGAGCGGTGCGGCCGTTCAAGGTGCCGTTCTATCCGTTCACGCCGGCGATATTCGTCCTCAGTTGCGCCTTTATGCTGTATTCCAGCCTCGCCTATACCGGAGTCGGCGCTCTTGTCGGAGTCGGCGTGCTTGCCACGGGGGCCATCGTGCTTCTCCTCGCGCGCTCGAGAGCCGCGAAATGAGCGCGAAGCGCGCGCTGGCGGCTGCGGCACTGGCCGCGCTGCTCCAGGGCTGTGCGCTGCTCGAGCATGCAGAGCCGAC
>JBGPYQ010000269.1:0-3573 GCA_041493345.1 Gammaproteobacteria bacterium
CTTCACGGACAGGCGGTCGCCTTCACCCGCCTGCAATGCAATCACCTCAATTTCCGCCTTGAGCGGTTGTCCCAGCGCGGAAAGCACCGTGAGCTTGCCCATGCCCGCCGCCCATGCGAGCGAAGGCAAAATCAGGCACGCAAACGCCAAATATCCTGTTTTAGAGGTGAACTTTCCCACTTGCCACCCTGAAAGCCCAAACTGGAGGGAAACTAAAATACCATCATAGTCTTAGCCTTGCAAGCTCAACTTTCACCTCACAAACGGCGTCAAGTGACTATTTTCTCGAATAGTTTCAGTTAATTCCCGGTCTGTGCCCCCGGCGGCGGGGCCGGCAGGGCCGGGCAGGCAGACCGCCAGTCGAACACGAGGTTCCCATCAGCCTTCGAGCAGGATGCGCAGCATTCTCCGCAGCGGCTCCGCCGCGCCCCAGAGCAACTGGTCGCCCACGGTAAACGCGGCCAGATACGAACCGCCGCCATTTTTCTCCAGAGGGAGCTTGCGCAAACGCCCGATCGGCACGCGCATCGTGCCGCTTACGGCGGCGGGGGTGAGAGCGCGCAGAGTGGACTCACGCTCGTTCGGAACAACCGCCACCCATTCGTTCGCTTCGGCGAGCATTTGCTCGATCTCGTCCAGAGGCACATCGCGCCTGAGCTTCACGGTGAGCGCCTGGCTATGGCAGCGCATCGCGCCGATTCGCACGCAGATGCCATCGACCGGAACCGGGTTCGCGCTCCTGCCCAGTATCTTGTTGGTCTCGGCCTGTCCCTTCCACTCCTCGCGGCTCTGGCCGTCGCCGAGGTCCTTGTCGATCCAGGGCAACAAGCTGGCCGCAAGCGGAAAACCGAATTGCTCCGTGGGAAAATCGCCGCCGCGCAACGCCGAGGCCACGGCTTTGTCGACCTCGAGGATCGCCGAGGCGGGATCCTCGAGCAACGGCTGCGCCGCACGGTGTGAAAATCCCATTTGCTTCACCAGTTCGCGCATGTGTTCCGCGCCCGCTCCCGAGGCAGCCTGATAGGTCATCGAAGTCATCCATTCGACCAGGTCCGCCTTGAACAGGCCGTGCATCCCCATGAGCATCAGGCTCACGGTGCAGTTGCCGCCGATGTAATTGCGCACGCCTTTGACGAGCGCGTCCCGAATCACGTCCATGTTGACCGGATCGAGAACGATCACGGCGTCGTCCTTCATGCGCAGCGCCGACGCGGCGTCGATCCAGTAACCCTTCCATCCCGATGCGCGCAGCCTGGTGAACACTTCGCTCGTATAGTCGCTGCCCTGGCAGGAGACGACGATATCCATCGCGGAGAGCTGATCCACGCTCTTCGCGTCCTTGAGCGGCGCGGTCTCTTTGCCGATAAAAGGCCCCAACCCGCCTACTTGCGAAGTGGAAAAAAACACCGGCTCGATCAGCGCGAAGTCGCGCTCGGCGTGCATGCGCTGCATGAGCACCGACCCGACCATCCCGCGCCATCCGACAAATCCGACTCGCTTCATGCCGGTTCCTGAGAATTCAAATTCGGCTGCTTATGCTAACGCATTGAGCAAAGTTGCGCCGCATCAAACCAAAGCGGCAGCGACGGCGTCACCCATCTCCCGGGTACCCACCTTTTTCGTCCCGGGCTGGTAAATATCCAAGGTGCGGTAACCCTGCCCCAGAACCTTTTTCACGGCCGCTTCCACGCGGCCTGCAACCCGTTCCTGGTTCAGGCTGTAGCGAAGCATCATCGCGGCCGACAGGATGGTCGCGAGCGGATTCGCCAGGTTCTTGCCGGCGATGTCCGGCGCCGAGCCGTGAATCGGCTCGTACAGTCCCTTGCCTTTTTCGTCGAGCGAGGCCGAAGGCAGCATGCCGATCGATCCGGTCAGCATCGAGGCTTCGTCGGAGAGGATATCCCCGAACAGGTTGCCGGTGACGATGACGTCGAACTGCCTGGGATTCTTCAGCAACTGCATCGCCGCGTTGTCCACGTACATGTGGGTGAGTTGGACGGAAGAGTATTCCCTGCCGACCTCGGTCACCACTTCGCGCCAAAGCTGCGAGGTCTCGAGCACGTTCGCCTTGTCCACCGAGCAAAGTTTCATGCCACGCTTCATCGCGGCGCGGAATCCCGCGTGCGCGATGCGTCGGATTTCGGGCTCGGTGTAGCGCATGGTGTCGAAGCCCTCGCGAACGCCCCCGTCCAGTTGCCGGATGCCCCGCGGCTGGCCGAAGTAGATGTCCCCGGTCAGCTCGCGCAGGATCAGGATGTCAAGCCCAGCAATCACTTCCGGCTTAAGGGTTGAGGCGTCGACGAGTTCGGGATAGACGACCGCCGGACGCAGATTGGCGAACAGCTTGAGTTCCTTCCGCAGCCGCAGAATCGCCTGTTCCGGGCGCTTGGCGCGCGGCAGCGAGTCGTGCCGGGGGCCGCCGACGGCGCCGAACAGGATGGCATCGGCTTCTCTTGCGAGTTTGAGCGTGGGCTCCGGTAGCGGATCGCCGCAGGCGTCGTATCCTGCCCCGCCAACGGGCGCTTGCTCCATCTCGATCGTGACGCCGTCGCGCTCGAGTGCTTTCAGCACCTTGACGGCCTCGCCAATGACTTCGACTCCGACGCCGTCGCCGGGCAGCACCGCGATTTTCATGAGAACAGCCAGGGCTGTTCGACTTTGCGCTTTTCCTCGAACATCCGGATCTTGTCGGCGTGGCGCAACGTGAGCCCGATTTCGTCCAGCCCGCTCGAAAGGCAGTACTTGCGAAACGGCTCGATCTCGAAGCGCATGAGCTTGCTGCCGTCGGCGGTCGCGACGGTTTGCTTCTCAAGGTCGACGACGAGACGGAATCCCGGAAAAGCGGCGACTTCGTGGAAAAGCCGATCCACCTCCGTCTCCGTCAATACCACTGGCAGCAGGCCGTTCTTGCAGCAGTTGTTGAAGAAGATATCCGCGTAGGACGGCGCGATGATCGCGCGAAAACCGTACTCGGCAAGTGCCCAGGGCGCATGCTCGCGCGAGCTGCCGCAGCCGAAATTCCTGCGCGCAAGGAGGATGCCGGCGCCCTTGTAGCGGGGCTGGTTGAGCACGAAATCCCGATTGAGTGGTCGCCCTTCGTTGGGCTTGTCCGGTTGACCTTCGTCCAGGTAGCGCCAGGCATCGAACAGATTCGGGCCGAATCCGGTGCGCCGGATTGATTTCAGGAACTGCTTCGGGATGATCTGGTCGGTGTCGACGTCGGCCCTGTCGAGCGGTGCGACCAATCCGTTAAGGATGGTGAATTTTTCCATCTGCTGTCACACCTTCGGTCAGCGCCATTGGCGCACGTCGACGAAATGGCCGGAAATCGCCGCCGCCGCGGCCATTTCCGGACTGACCAGATGGGTCCTGCCGCCGGTGCCCTGGCGCCCTTCGAAGTTGCGGTTCGAGGTCGAGGCGCAGCGCTCGCCCGGCTCGAGCCGGTCATTGTTCATGCCCAGGCACATCGAGCAGCCCGGCTCGCGCCACTCGAAGCCGGCGTCGATGAAAACGCGGTCGAGGCCTTCCTGTTCCGCCTGCGCCTTCACCAGCCCCGAGCCGGGCACCACCAGA
>JBGPYQ010000048.1:0-17891 GCA_041493345.1 Gammaproteobacteria bacterium
GGGCACTGGATCACCTGACGGTGGAGGTCGAGGCTGGCGCATCGGTCAATCTCACGCCGGAGGCCGGCGCTGCGATCGGTGGTTCGGTGCGGCATCACATCAAGTCGATGGTGGGCGTTACCGCCGAGGTGCGGGTGAAGTCGCCCGGGGAGATCCCGCGCTCCCAGGGGAAAGCGGTGCGGGTGCGCGACCTGCGGCCGAAGTCGGCCTGACGTAACGGAAGGAATGTCATGGAGCTGCGTCGCCAGGTTTGCCGCAGATTGCACGAGGAACATGTCGCCGTGCTCGATCTGATGAATCGCTTCGGGCAGGCACTCGGCCGTCTCACCGGTACGCCGCCGCCGGGCGACCCGATGCGGCAGCCGTTGCTGGCGCAACTTGCCGCGGCGCTGCAATACGAGGTGATGCGCCACTTCGGCTTCGAGGTAGACGAACTTTTTCCCAGGCTGCATCAAAGCGGGCAGGGCGGGCTGGCGGAGCTGTTGTTCGAAGAGCACGAAGTCATCAAGAACGATTTATAACGCAAAGCGGCCATGACGTTAATTCGCGCTTGGCATCTGCTCAAAACTTGGCGCGCTACGCGGTCTGTGCCGAGCGATCGAGGACGACGCGTCGGCCCGGCACGGGGCGAAGGACGCTCTTCCGCGGTTTCGAGGGTGATCAAACCCAGAGGCGATTGAAGCCATGTGCGAACTCCTGGCAATGTCCAGTCGGCGGCCGGCGCGTCTGACCTTCTCGCTGGAGACGCTGGCAGCCCATGGCGCGGGCACCGGCAGGTATCGCGACGGTTGGGGCGCAGCGTTCTATCAGGATAATGATGTGGTTCTCTATCGGGAGCCGACGGCGGCAGGCGACAGTCCTCTTGTCCGCTTTGTCGAGGCGCAAGGGCCGAGTACCACGCTTGCCATCTCGCACATCCGGCGCGCAACCCGCGGAGCGGTCGCGCTCTCGAACACACAGCCCTTCGCGCGAGAGTTGGCGGGCCGCATGCACGTGTTCGCCCATAACGGGGACCTGCCCGGCATCGAGCGCTCCGGGAAGCTTGCGTTCGGCCGTTACCGTCCTGTCGGCACTACGGACTCAGAACACGCATTCTGCGCGCTGCTCGAGCGCATTGGCGGACTTTGGGGCTCGTCCTCCCTGTTGCCGCCCCTGGATGAGCGCCTTTCGGTCGTATCGCAATTCGCTGCCGATCTGCGGCAGCTGGGACCCGCCAATTTTCTCTACGCCGACGGCGACACCCTGTTTGCGCACGGTCATCGACGCATACAAGCGGCCAGCGGCGACATCAGGCCGCCCGGCCTTTTTCTCCTGTCGCGCCGGTGTGCGGATGCGAACGAGCCTGTCAATGCGAGCGGGGTGTCTGTCGGTCCCGGCTTCCAGGAGGTGTTGCTGATCGCCAGCGTTCCGCTATCGGACGAGAACTGGCGGCCTTTTGCCGAAGGCGAAATCGTGGCCGTGTCGGCGGGGAAGATTCTGGGCGTCAGAGTGCCGTAATTGTCCGGCACCTTGCCGCCGCTGCCGGAAACGGGTCCGCTGGAGGTGACGCGCGCCGCGCGCGCCTTCAACACCATGCAGGCGCGCCTCATCCGCTACATCCAGGATCGCACCCGGGTCCTCGCCGCGATGTCGCACGACCTGAAGACGCCGATCACGCGCCTGCGCCTGCGCGCGGAATTGCTCGACGACGCGTCGCTGCGCGCCAAGTTCACCGGCGACCTCGGCGAAATGGAGGCCATGGTCGGCGCGACGCTGGATTTCATGCGCGGCATCGATGCCGAGGAAGCGGCAGTACCGGTGGACATGAAGGCGCTGCTCGAGAGCCTGCAGGCGGATCTGCTCGAAACCGGCGGCCTTATCACGCTCGCAAGCGGACCCCTCAAACCGTATCCGGGCAGGCCGCAGGCGCTCAAGCGCTGCCTGATGAACCTGCTGGGAAATGCGATCCAGTACGGCGGGTCCGCGGCGGTCGCGGTCGAAGACCACGACGACCGCCTCGAAATCAGCATTCGTGATGAAGGGCCCGGGATTCCCGAGGCCGAGCTCGACCGGGTATTCGAGCCGTACTACCGGCTGGAGGGATCGCGCAACCGTGAAACGGGCGGCACCGGATTGGGATTGACCATCGCGCGAAGTATTGCGGAGACCCACGGCGGCAAACTGAGTATTCGCAACCGCGTCGAGGGCGGGCTCGAAGCAAAGCTGACGCTGCCGCGCCCGGGACCTTGAGGGCACCGCACGCTGCAATTTATTCTGTATCAATACCGGCGAGTGCTGCCCGGCCAGAATCGATCCGGTATTTCAAATCAGGTATCATCAATCTCGATGTCCCTTGTTCGCGCCGAGAAACTCGTCAAGACGTACCGCGCCGGCGATGTTGACGTGCAGGCCGTGCGCGGGATCGATTTCAGCATCGATCCGGCCTCGTTCGTCGCCTTCGTCGGGCCCTCGGGCAGCGGCAAGAGTACCCTGCTCAACATGATCGGCTGTCTCGATCGCCCGACGGCAGGAACGCTGACGGTGCTCGACACCGATGTGTCGACCCTGGACCGTCGGGCCGGCGCCGAGTTCCGCGGCAAGCACATCGGCTTCATCTTCCAGGACTTCAACCTGATCCCCGTGCTCACCGCTTACGAGAATATCGAGTACCCGCTGATCATGGTGCAGGACTGGTCGCCGAAGGAGCGCGCGGACCGGGTAGCGAGCCTGCTCACGGCGGTCGGCATGGCCGACCAGGCCAACAAGCGGCCGAATCAGCTCTCCGGAGGACAGAAGCAGCGCGTCGCCGTGGCGCGCGCGCTCGTCGCCAAGTCAAAGCTGGTGCTCGCCGACGAGCCCACCGCCAATCTCGACCATGACACCGCGTACCGCATTCTTCAGCTCATGAAAAAAATGCGCGACGAGTCCGGCACGACTTTCATTTTCTCCACGCACGATCCGAAGATCATGGGCGAGGCCGAGCGGATTTTCTCTCTCGAGGACGGGCGGCTGGTGGATAACGGGGGCTCGCATGGGTAGGATCCTCAAGCTCGCCGCGCGAAACCTGGCGCGCTACGGGCGGCGCACGCTGCTCACCGCGGGGCTGATCATTCTCGGCATCGTGGCGGTGCTGCTGTTCGTCTCGGTCTCCGGCTCCTTCAAAACCCTCATCGTCGGCCAGATCACCGATTCGATGCTCGGTCATCTGCAGGTGCATCGCATGGGCTATGTCGCCTCCATCGATAACCTGCCGCTCAATCTGAACCTTAAACCCGAAGCGGCGGCCAAGGTCGAACAGGCGCTCAAAGCCATGGACCAGGTCGTCGCCTCCTCGCCGCGCCTGAAGTTCGGCGCGATGTTCAGCAATTTCAACGAGACCACCAGCATTCGCCTTAACGGCGTGATCCCCGATCGCGAGCTGGCCGCGATGCCGATGCTGGCGACCCGGCTGGTGCAGGGCAGCGGCGTGAACGGCCTGCTGGAGCGCGGCAAGGTGCTGATCCCCGAGATCATCGCGACAGGCATGAAGATCAAGGTAGGCGACACCGTCGTGCTCATCGCCACCAACCTGGATGGATCGGTCAACGGCAAGACTTTCACCGTGCAGGCCGTGCTGGGGGATGTGACCGGGCCGGGCGGGCGCGACGGCTACGTCAACATCCAGGACGCGCGCGATCTGTTGCGCCTGACCGAACCGGAGGTGAGCGAGATCGCAGTGCGCCTGAAGAGCCTGAAACAGCTTGCGCAGGCCAAGGCGCAGCTCGAGCAGGTCCTCTCCGAAATCCGCAATCCGCAGGGCCAGCCGGCCCTCGAGGTGCATACCTGGGAAGGCCTGACGCCGTTTGCCGCAATCGCACGCATGATCGACCTCCTGGATCTGTTCATCCGCATCATGCTGGTGGGCATCGTGCTCATTTCGGTGATGAACGTCATGGTCATGGCGGTGTACGAGCGCATCCGCGAAATCGGCACCATCGCGGCCATCGGCACGCCGCCAAGCCGAATCCTGGGATTGTTCCTCGCAGAAGGACTGCTGCTCGGGCTCATCGGCACGCTGATCGGCACTGTCCTGAGCCTGGGCGTCATCTATGCCTTGAACATCTGGCCTGTCCACTTTGCCTTCGCGCGCCAGATCATTCAGCTCGCCCCTTCGATCGCGGCCTCCGACATATTTTCGATCTGCGGCATCGTGCTTGCGGTAGCAGTCGCCGCGAGCCTGCAGCCGGCGTGGAAGGCTTCGCGCATGGATCCGATCATCGCGTTGCGCCACGTGTAACCGTATACGAGCCCTTAGCTGCCATGAGAATAACCGCCTTCATTCTGCTGCTGGTCCTCGGGTCTCCTGCCGCGTGGAGCGCGGACGGCAACGCCATCCTCGCCAAGGTGGACCGCAATCTCGAACCCGAATCCTACGAGATGTACCGCAAGCTCATCAACATCGAACCGAACGGCAGCCGCAAGGAGTTCGTGCTCTATTCGGTAAAAAAGGGGAACGACAAGGTCGTTGCGCTGTTTCTCTCCCCTCCGAGCGATGCAGGGCGCGCCACGCTGCGTCTGGGCGACAACATGTGGCTTTACATCCCCGACGTCGGCAAACCGGTACGGATCACCAGCCTGCAATCGGTGATCGGCGGCGTGTTCAATAACGCCGACATCCTGCGCATCGACTACACGGCGGAATACACCGCCGAATCGGCGGAAGATGAAAAGGACGGCTATCTGCTCGCGCTCAAGGCGCGCACCGGCGCAGTCGCCTATGACCGTCTCAAGATGTGGGTGGACAAGAAGACCGTGCTGCCCACCAGGATCGAGTGCTTTGCCGCGAGCGGCCTGCTGATCAAGACGCTGTACTTCAAGGACCTCAAGGACTTCGGCGGTGGCATCCGGCGCCCGGCCACGGTCGAGACCGACAGTCCTCTCTATAAGGGCTACAAGTCGGTGATGCTCTACTCGCAACTGCGCAAGCGCGAGCTGCCCGACGAAGTGTTCACGCTCAACTATCTGCCTCGCGTCACCGACCTGCGTAAATGAAACTCGCCCTGTGCTGGCTCGGGGCGCTGCTGGCGCTCTCGTGCAGCCCGGCGGGGGCAGCGGAGGAGTTCAGTTTCGATGCCAGCGAGTTCTCGAGGAAGCCGTTCGAGTTCACGGGCTACTTCGAGCTCAAGCCCGAGCGCTTCAGGTTCAACCGGGACGGGGCGTTCTACAAGATCAATTTCTATAACCAAACGCAACGCAACGAACTCGACCGCACGACGCTCACGTTCAAACCGACAGGCAAGCTGCAACTCGGCGGCGGCAGCACGTTCAACTTCCGCGGGAACCTGGATTACCAGCGCGACAATCTGGACAGCACGCAGCACCGGCGATTCGACGAGGCATTCGTCTCGTACAAACCGGATCCGGGCTTTACGCTCGACGCCGGCAAGATTGCGCTCAGATGGGGCAAGGGTTATGCATGGAGCCCGGTCGCCTTTGCCGAGCGGGCAAAGGACCCCAACGACCCCGAACTCGCTCGCGAAGGGTACACCCTGCTATCCGCCGACATCATCCGCAATTTCGAAGGGCCGCTGCAGACCGTGGCCTTCACGCCCTTGCTGCTGCCGGTCTCCGGCAACGTCAACAACGACTTCGGCACAGCCGGTCACCTCAATGCCGCGGCGAAGCTCTACCTGCTCTACCGCGACACCGACATCGACTTCACCTTTCTCAATGGCGGCAGCCGCGCCCGTCGCTACGGCTTCGATTTCTCGCGCAATCTCGGGACCAATCTGGAGATTCACGGGGAATGGGCACGCACTTCGAACGCACTGCACCAGGTGAGCGATGCCCTGGGCAACGTTCGCAGCGAGCCCTTGGACGGAAAGAGCTATCTCATCGGGATGCGCTACCTGTCGGGGCGCGAGACCACTACCATCCTCGAGTATTACCGCAATGGCTCCGGCTATGACACCTCCCAGATGCGCGACTTCTTCCAGTTGGTGGACAACGGCCTTGCCCAGTTCCAGACGAGCGGCAGCAATGCCCTGCTGCAGCGCGCCGCCAGCCTCGCCCAGGGCGGCTACGGCCAGCCGAACCCGGGTCGCAGCTATGTGTACCTGCGGGTGAGCCAGAGCGAGCCGTTCAATATTCTCTATTTCACCCCCGCTGTGACTGCGATTGCGAACCTCGACGATCACAGCTACTCGCTCGCGCCTGAATTGCTTTACACCCGGGTCAAGAACCTCGACCTGCGCCTGCGGCTGCTCTTTTTGCACGGCGGGCCGTTTTCCGACTTCGGCGAGAAGCAGAGCGACCGGCGCGTCGAGTTACGGATGCGCTACTACTTCTGAGCCTCGCCGATGATGTTCGCCATCCGCGAAGGCCGGGCGCTGGCATCGGAGTTCTGATTTTTATTCGGGGTCTGTCCCTGAGTGCCCGTGCCGCCCGCGTGACGGCGTGCCCTCCACGTATTCTCAACCCCACCCGGGTTCCGCAGACGGCGGCAACCGGCCTTTTCTGGTGAAAAACGAGGCGCCGACGAGCAGCGCACCCACCAGAGCATCGTGGTGGCCTCCATCCGCCCATAGAGCTCGTTCAGCCACGGCCAACGCGTGGCGAGCGCGATGCTGCCGCTGATGAAATACAGCGTGAGTGCGAAAAAGATGCGATTTAGCGCGAGCCCGGCACCCATCCGCAGCGCCGTGGCGGCGACCGCCACCGCGGTCGCGGCGTATACGGCCCACGCCATTCGGCCTGCGTCTTGGGGTCGGCCAACGACACATAAATAAGGAACACCGCCAGCGGCAGCGCTTCGCTGGCGCGCAGCAGAAATCCGCGCCACCTAGGCTCGTGTTCCGGCAAGTCGGTCATCGACTATTATTGCATCTATGGATTCGACGGCGTGCGACTGGGTTCCCGAAACCGCTTTCGGCAAGTGGTTTCTCGGCACCGACATGTGGTTTCATAAGGTTCTGGCGCAGGCGATAGCCGATCTGAAGCAGCTGGCGGGCACGAATGCGCCAGATCCGTTCAACTATCTGATGGATGTCGGCTGCGGGCAAGGGCGGGCGTTTTCGCTGCTGCAGCAAACATTTTCTCCCAAGCAAATCGTCGGCGTCGATATCGACCCCCACATGCTGGAGCGTGCGGCGCAGTCGGCCCGGCAGTGCGGCTGCCCGGTCGAATTGAAACGCAGTTCGGTCACGCGGCTCGATCTGCCCGATGCGTCCATCGACGTGATTTTCTGCCATCAGCTGATCCACCATGTCGCCAACCAGGAAGGCGCGTTGCGCGAGCTGCATCGCGTGCTGGCGCCGGGCGGCATGCTGTTGCTGGCGGAATCCTGCGAAGCGTTCATCAAAGCGTGGCAGGTGCGCTGGTTTTTCCGCCATCCGCGCGGCGTGCAGAAGCCGGCCGAAGGCTATCTCGATCTGGTGCGTGCCGCGGGCTTCGTGTTTGGCGATGCGGACGTGCACACCTCGACGCCGTGGTGGTCGCTGCCGGATTTTGGTTTCACGCGAAAGCTGGGGCTGGTGCGCAAGCCGCCGGTGGCCACCGAGTTGCTGGTGGTGGCGAGAATAGCACCCGGCTAAAGCCCGCGCGCTCTCAGGGCTCGACGTCGAGCGGATTGAATTTCCTATCTGTCCTTGGACGCGAAGCGCGTCTCCGGATACGGCTGAAACGAATGTCGTTCCCGCATTGCGGCCCCCCAACCTAAGTAACCGGCTATTGGATTAGCCTGTGATTTCAATGTACCCAGCTCATCCGTCACGTCTATAGTTTCAAATCAAACCTTGTGTTCGCTAACGTACAGAGCCTCCCGGGGAGGAGGGTAATAATTACAACTATCGATACGGGCAGGGCGCGGCAGATTTCTGACGCCGGCCGGTATTGATGCGTGATCGCCCAGAGCTGGGGTTGGGTCGAGAGGAATCGTCAGTTAATGCTCAATGAGGAGTATCGCCATGAGACTATCCAATAGATTCGTTACTTTCATCTTCGCCATCCTGCTGGCTTCCTTGCTCGGATGCGCAGGGACGCGCACGCAAGAGGGGACCGGAGAGTATTTCGACGATTCCGTCATCACCACCAAAGTGAAAGCGGCGATTTTCAACGAACCATCGCTGAAATCGACCGAGATCAACGTCGAAACCTTCAAGGGCGTGGTTCAGTTGACCGGCTTCGTCAGTTCCCGTGCCGATATCAACAAGGCGGTCGAGGTTGCGCGTGCCGTCAAGGGCGTGACATCCGTCAGGAATGACATGCGGCTGAAGTGACGCTGACACTACCCCCGACCCTATCGATGCGAGACACAGGAGAGCGCAATGAACTGGGATCGTATTGAAGGTAACTGGAAGCAATTCAAGGGCAACGTCAAGGAAAAGTGGGGCAAGCTCACCGACGATCAGCTCGATGTGATTGCGGGCAAGCGCGATCAGCTCGCCGGCAAAATCCAGGAAACATACGGCGTCTCCAAGGACGAAGTGGAGAAGGAGATTTCCGAGTGGCAGAAGCTTTTGAAATAAATCGCATCACCTGAAGTGATGCACCGTGGGATGAACGCTTCCGACTGTGCATCACTGCCTAATTTACCCTGCAAAGGAACGACCATGAACAAACTTAACATCACCGCAATCGCGGCTTCGATTGCCCTCGCGCTCAGCGCCGGTGCGATGGCGGCGCCAACCATGTCGAAGGCCGACTACAAAGCCGCCAACGACAGCATCGCGGCCGAATACAAGTCGGCCAAAGCAGCCTGCGAATCGCGGACGGCTAACGCGAAGGACATATGCATGGCCGAGGCCAAGGGCAAGGAGAAGGTCGCAAAGGCCGAGCTCAATGCCCGCAATACGCCCACCAGAAAAGCCCGCCAAGCGGTGCTTGTCGCCAAGGCGGACAGCGATTACGCAGTCGCCAAGGAAAAGTGCGACGACAGGACCGGCAACGACAAGAAGGTCTGTTTGAAGGAAGCCAAGGCTGCGCAGGCCAGTGCCACAGCTGGCGCGAAGGCGCAGATGAAGACCGCGAATGCGAGCAAACCCGCCAAGGAGATGTCCACCGCATCGAAGTCCAAGAAAGAATCCCCCGGAGAATATGTCGACGACGCCGTCATCACTGCCAAAGTGAAGGCTGCAGTGCTGGAAGAACCTTCGCTCAAGTCGGCCGAAATCAACGTCGAAACCTCCAAAGGCAGGGTTCAGTTGAGCGGCTTTGTCAGGTCCCGCGCGGATATCAACAAGGCCGTCGAAGTTGCCAAGCGCGTCAAGGGCGTGAAGTCGGTCAAGAACGACATGATCCTCAAAGGGACGCAGTAAAGAGGCTGGACTTGCCAGTCGCTGCCGGAAAGCGGGACAAGGAGAAGTGAAATGAATTTGGGAACCATACTTTTGGTGATTCTGGTACTGGCGCTGGTGGGTGTGATTCCCACCTGGCCCCACAGCAGCAGTTGGGGCTATGGTCCCAGCGGCGGTGTTGGACTGGTGCTGTTGATAGTTTTGATCCTGTTTTTGTTGGGCAAGATATAACCTGTCGGAGAGATGTTCCTGCCCGCCCACGACGCGGTGAGCGAAGCGCGCCGCCGCATGGGTTACCCGTATTCATCGGCGGCGTCCTGCTTGGCGCCATTGCGCTGGGCTATCTCGCCCTTGGCCGCGGCAAACCAAAGCGTCTCGCCTACCCAGGAAGCCCGGGCGCATGATCGCGAGCGGTCAAATTAGGCGCACCAAGAGGACCGGCATGCACCTCAAGCGGATCTGGGACCTGATCACTAAATCCGTAGGGGCGTGGGTGGACGATTACGCCCCGAGCATGGGCGCAGCGCTTGCCTACTACACGCTGTTCTCGATTGCCCCGCTGCTCATTATCGCCATCGCGGTGGCTGGCCTTGTTTTTGGCCAGGAAGCAGCCCGGGGAGAAATCGTCGCGCAGATACAAGGCCTCATTGGACGGGAAGGCGCAATCGCGGTGCAGGGCCTGCTGAAAAGCGCCAATGGGCCCGCTCAGAACATCTTTGTAACGGTGGTCAGCATCATTACCCTGGTAATTGGGGCAACGACGGTGTTCGCGGAATTGCAAAGTGACCTTGACCGCATCTGGCGTGTTCCCGCCCCCGCGAAAGAGAACGGTATATGGACTCTGCTGCGCACGCATTTGCTTTCTTTCGGCCTGGTGCTGGGACTGGGGTTTCTTCTGCTGGTCTCGCTGGTAGTCAGTGCCGCGATCGGGGCATTTGGCAAATGGTTTGACGGGTTTTTCGAAGGCTGGGAAGCGTTTCTTCATGCGCTTAATTTCTGCATCTCTTTCGCTATTACGACTTTACTCTTTGCGATGATCTACAAACTTATGCCGCGGGCCAGAATCGCTTGGCGGGACGTGTGGGTCGGCGCGGTAGTAACCGCGCTCTTGTTCGAAATCGGCAAATTCCTCATCGGCCTTTATCTGGGGAAAACCAGCGTGGCATCCGGTTTCGGCGCCGCAGGTTCTCTGGTCGTTCTGCTGGTGTGGGTCTATTTCTCTGCGCAGATCTTCCTGCTCGGCGCCGAGTTTACTTGGGTGTACTCGCACGAGTATGGTTCGAAAGCGGCTCAAACCGGGCAGAAATCGGCCCCGGCGGTGCCAAGCCGTTCCGGCGATATGGCTGCCGCAGTGAATGCGGGGAGTGGCGTGCCACCCCAAAAGTCCTAGCCCGGGGCCTGGGCGGCTTCATAGGCGCGGACCACGGCACCAAGCCGAGCGACAATCCGCCGCCTGGCGACAAGGTGCTGCCGACCGAGCCCTTCAGCCTCGAAAAGCTGCGCGCCGCGGATGCCGATGTCCGCTTCAAGGGCGCGAGGATCATTACCCAGAAGATGCCGCTCGAGA
The DNA here is from genome assembly GCA_041493345.1 of Gammaproteobacteria bacterium. Taxonomy (GTDB): domain Bacteria; phylum Pseudomonadota; class Gammaproteobacteria; order Burkholderiales; family SG8-39; genus VBDM01. The sequence goes on from JBGPYQ010000048.1 coordinate 10,819, forward strand.
AGATGGACGCGCATCTCATCGTAAAGGACGGCACGCTCAAGCTTGCGCCGCTGAACTTCGGAATCGACGGCGGCAACCTGGTCACGGAGATCGCGATGGACGGGCGCAAGTCGCACATCGTCACTCACGCCGACATCACGGCGAAAGGCCTGCACCTCGACCAGCTGTTCCCGGCCGCGAACTGGCCCCGGTAAGCCGACCTGCCACTGACCTATCACGCGGTTCGCGACATCGCCTGACCTGCCGTACGGAAAAAAGACCCTCTAGAAACAGCCGGGGGCGGGAAAGAGCTTGCCGCGCTTTCGCGGTTGGAATAGATTGCTTGGTAATTGGCCGCTAAATCCGCTCAATGCCCGCTCGGATCACGGTCCTCTCCCGGGGAGGGAGAAGCAAGCATGAACATAAGGCCGGTTATGCGCATTCCGGAACTTCTTCCGCGCCTGCTCCCGGTGCCTCGGCTCGGCGAACAGGGATCAAGGCTGGATTGAATTTCCTATTGTTTTATCTACGCCAACGACCGCTTTACCGGCGGCCGCTACATCCTGAAGTACACAGGCTCCATCCCTCTGCAGTAGGGCTGTGGCCCTCTGAGGGCGCCCCGTATCCTGGGTCGGAAGCGGTCGAGCCCCCGCGTCCCGGACAAGAGGACCGAGTAGGCCCGGCATGTTTTTTCCGCTCTCGCAGGAGACCGCAACGGTTCTCATGCTTGGTAGACTAGGAGGAAAACTATGAAACGCGCGTTGCCGATGGTCTGTCTTGCCCTGCTCGCTACCCTCGTTGCCGGCCAGCAACCCTGGCCCAAAGCCAGCGGGGCCGAGCAGGCCCAGAAGGCGCCGTCGCCGAGGGCGGTCGTAGTCCCGGCGGAGGAGCAGGTAAGGCTCGACCCCAACGCCCCGGACTTGGGCGTTCCGCATCCGAAGTCCCTCTCGGCAAAACGGAAGCTGCGTGCGATCCAGGATATGGGTTTGTCGGCAATCCCCACCCTGGCACCCTACACCACCGCCCGCCCGGCCCATCTGGACAGCGATCCGGCGTTCCTCGCCTTCGACTATCCGACGACTGTGAACCGCTTCTTCGCCACCTACGACGGAGTGAACAACCAGGAAAGGATCCGGCTAGGACTGAAGCCGCAGGCGGCGAACCGTTTACACCTGCTGGATTTTATTGTCCTGTTTTCGGACGGGCCGCGCACGTTCGAGATCACCGGTCCGAACAATTTCCGGCAGGCCTTGGATGTGCAGGCCGGCATCCAACACCTGCTGGCGCTCTGGACTCCGACCAGTACCGCCCGCGGGCAGTTCCAGCTGCGGCTCGCACCCTCGGGATCCACCGGCACGAGCGTGCATCACGGCAAATGGGCGTTCGCACTGCTCGAGGTAAGCGCCGCCCAGTAGCATTCCGTATCCTGGGGCAAAAACGACATAGGGGCAGTAGCGATCAGAACCCCGGCCGACCTCGGTGGCAGGACTGAGAAAGGCCCTAAACCCGCCCGGATCGCGGTCCTCTGCCGGGGAGGGAGAAGCCAGCATGGACATAAGGCCCGTTACGCGCATTCCGGAATTTCTTCCGCGCCTGCTCCCGGTGCCTCGGCTCGGCGAACACGAATCAAGACTGGATTGAATTTCCTATCTGTTGGGCGCTACTTCAGGATCCGGTACAGGTCGCTGTAGTCGTCGGTCCACAGCCCGACCTGCCGTGCGGTTTCTATTCTCACCGCCGCGTCCTTCAGCCGCTCTCCCTCGAAGGCCGCGCGCGAGGCGCTGAGCAGCATCCAGTCGGACTGGTACACGCCTGCGTCGTCGTCGTCCTCGTTCTCCACTTGCCGCAACTCCAGGGAATAATGAAGTGCCGCCTGCTGCACCACCGGCACGAGGTCGAGGTAGCGGTTGGAGATATGCACGGCAAGGATGCCGCCCGGTTTCAGGTGACGCATATACACGGCGAAAGCTTCGGCGGTGAGCAGGTGGACCGGAATCGCGTCGCTCGAGAAGGCGTCCAGTGCGATAACGTCGAAACGCTGTTTCTCTTCCCGCTCCAGCGACAGCCGTGCATCGCCGAGCACCACCTCCACGCGGGCCCGGCTGTCCTTCAGAAAGCTGAATTCGGAACGGGCCAGCTCCACCACCCGCGGATTGATGTCGTAGAAGCGAAAGGTGTCGCCCGGCCTGCCGTAGCTTGCTATCGTGCCCGCGCCCAGCCCGACCACACCCACCCGCAGCGGTCCGCGCGTTCCCCCGTCGAGGATCGCAAGGCCGATGCCCGACTCCCTGCCGTAATAGGTGGTGGGCCAGTCGCGCCGCTCTTGGGCAAGAAATTGCTTGCCGTGAATGATTGTTCCGTGCGACAGAACCCGCATCGCATCGGGCCCTTCCCCCGAGTCGTACACGTTCAGCACCCCGTAGAAATTGCGGGTGGTGACGCGGGAATCGGCCGCGTTGTCCTGGTACACATGGATGAGCGCGGTACCGAGCGCAACGCTCAGCACAGCAAGAACGATGCGCGAGGGCACGGCCCAGCGCCCGTGCAGGATGCTGCCGCGGTCCCGGTAGAGCGCCGCGAAGATGAGGAGGCAAAGGGTGAACAGGCCGATCGGCATCTCGTACAGGTTGTCGAACACCTTCGGTGCGATCAGGCCGACGAACGCGCCTCCGAGAGCGCCGCCGAGGGCCAGCATCAGGTAGAAGCCGGTGAGGTGGCGCGGGTGCGGCTTGGTGCGCGCGAGCTCTCCGTGGCAGACCATGCACGCCGCGAACAGGGTGGCCGAGTAAAGCGGGATCAGCAGCCAGATGCTCGGATTGGAGCGCGACAGCGTGACGCATACCGCGGCGAGGCCCGCGCCCAGGAGCGGCAGAAACAGCCAGCGCCGGTACCAACCCGAGGCCTCGAAGCACAGGATGAAACTCAGCAGGTAGAGTACCAGGGGCAGAATCCAGAGAAAAGGGATGGCCGCGATGTTCAGCGACATGTGGCTGGTGAAAGCGAGCAGCAGCACCGAGGCGCAGCAGGCGAGAGACGCCCACAACGTCTGCAGGCCCGGACCGGGTCTGTCCGGCCCCTCGGGAGACAGCACTTGCGCCTGAGCGGCGCTTGCGCTGCGCCAGGCGAGGATCGCGCACAGCAACGCGAATACGAGGAAGCCCGCCGACCAGATCGCGGTCTGCGAGCGCAAGGCGAGAAGCGGCTCGAAGAGGAGCGGATACGCGAGCAGCGCCAGCATCGAGCCGAGGTTGGAAAGCGCGAACAGCCGATACGGCGTCGCGCCTCGATGCGAGCGCGCATACCAGGCTTGCACCAGCGGGCCCGTGGTGGAAAGCAGGAGGTAAGGCAGCCCTACACTGGTCCCGAGCAATCCGAATATGCGCCACGTCGGATCGTCCCCGCCGGCGGGTTTCCACGCCGCGCTTGGGGCGATCGGCAGCGCCGCGACCGCCGCCGCGAGCAGCACGATATGGACCCAGCGTTGCCGCCTCGCAGACTGCCAGAGCACCGAGCCGTGCGCATACACGTAGCCGAGCAGCAGCAGCACTTGGAAGAACAGCATGCACAGGGTCCATACCGCCGCGGTGCCGCCGAACCAAGGCAGGATGATCCTGGCGATGAGCGGCTGTACCTGAAACAGAAGAAACGCGCTCAGAAAAATTGTCGCGGCGTAGAGGATCATGAGTGGGGTGGCAGGCAGAATGACGGCATGCGAAATCGGCCGGAGAGCGCTTGCCGCTCCGGCGGCCTCGCGGCGAATATCAGAAAGTGCCGGGGTAGGCGCCGCCGTCGATCAGGAGATTCTGGCCGGTGATGTAACCGGCCTGCATGCTGCAAAGATAGGCGCAAGCCTCGCCGAACTCGGCGGGATCGCCGGCGCGCCCTGCGGGAATGGCGCCGATGCGCTGCTTTTTCATTTCCTCGACGCTGATGCCGCGCTCTTTTGCCCAGTGGGCCATGGTGGTGCGCTGCCTGTCCGTGTCGAACAGGCCGGGCAGCAGATTGTTGATGGTGACGTTGTGCTTCACCGTGGTGCGCGCCAGGCCCGCTACGAAACCCGTGAGCCCGGAGCGCGCGCCGTTGGACAGTCCGAGGCTGTCGAGCGGCGCCTTGACCGCGCCCGAGGTGATATTGACGATGCGCCCGAAACGCCGCGAGATCATTCCGTCCACGGTGGCCTTGATCAGCTCGATCGGCGTCAGCATGTTGGCGATGATCGCCCTCAGCCAGTCCTCCCGGGTGAATTTGCGGAAATCACCGGGAGGCGGGCCGCCGGCGTTGGTGACGAGGATGTCCGGCTGCGGCGCGGCCGCGAGCGCCGCGATCCGTCCCTCATCGCTGGTGATGTCGGCGGCGACCGTCACCACGGTCGCGCCGGTGACGGAGCGCATCTCGTCGGCCGTCTTTTCCAGCGTCTGGCGCTCGCGCGCGACGAGGGTCACCCGGCAGCCTTCGCGCGCGAGGGACCACGCGCACGCCCGGCCCAGCCCCTTGCTTGCGCCGCATACCAGCGCGGCCTTGCCACGAATGCCCAGATCCACGATGAAAATCTCCCAATGAAATTTATTTTGCGGGACGCAGCGTCACCAGCACCACGCCGGCGAGAACCGGCACGGCGCCCGCCAATTGTACCGGGGTCATGACTTCATCGAGCCCCAGCCAGGCGAACAGGATGGTGGTCAGCGGTCCCAGCGCCCCGAGCAGCGCCACCTGATTCGCGCCGATGCGGCGCAGGGCCTCGGCGGTGATGAACACCGGAACGACCGTCGAAAAGAGCGCCATGGCGATGGCAAGGCCGTACACCGGGAGCGGCAGCGAGAGCGCCGACAGCGGCCGCAGCAGGAAAAACTGCGCGATGCAGAAGGCGCTTGCCACCGTCATGGCGTAAGCGGTGAAACGGACCGACCCGACCCGCCGCACCACCTGGCTCCCGGCGACGAGATAAATCGCGTAACCGGCCGCGCTCGCGAAACACAGGGCAGCGCCGAGCGGCAGGTCTGCGTTCGCGCCGCCGGGCGCGCCCGACATCACGACCGCGATGCCGGAATAGGTGAGAGCAAGCGCGAGCACCTCGCGCGCGCCCGGACGTTTTCCCAGAAACGCGATCGACATCGCGACCACGATGGTGGGATAGAGAAACAGGATCAGCCGCCCGAGCCCCGCCGAGACGTACTGCAAGCCCAGAAAATCCGCGAAGCTGGCGAAGTAGTATCCGATGAAGCCCAGAAACACGATTGCCCAGGCGTCCGCGCGGGTGATGGGAACGCGACCCTCGGCGCGCGCGGACCACGCCGCGGCCGCGAGAAAGAAGGGCAGCGAAAAAATCATCCGCAGAGCGAGCAGGGTGATCGGATCGAGGACGTAGGCATAGGCGAACTTGATCAGGATCGGGCGCAGCGAAAAGCAGACGACCCCGGAAATCGCGAGCACGATTCCCAGGGCGCGGTAGCGCGCGTTGGATGCAGCCGGCACCGGCGCCGCCGGTTATCGCCGCGAGGAGCCGGGCCCTTGGGCGGGCACGGGGGAACGGTGCGGCGCGGCGATTTTCGACTTTGCGGCGAGCGGGGAATGGATCATGGAGAGGGTGAGTGTCGCCCGAGGCGCAGTCGAGGTAAAATTATAAGCTCATCCCGCACCCTCACGCAGCGCTTGAGCCACCATGTCCGGACATTCCAAATGGGCCAACATCCGCCACAAGAAAGCGGCGGTGGATTCAAAGAAGGGCAAGGTTTTCACGCGGCTGATCAAGGAAATCACCGTGGCCGCGCGCATCGGCGGGGCCGATCCGGCGATGAATCCGCGGCTGCGCCTGGCGATCGAAAAAGCCGCCGAGGCCAACATGCCCAAGGACAACGTCGAGCGCGCGATGAAGCGCGGCAGCGGCGATCTCGAGGGCGTCAACTACGAGGAAATCCGCTACGAGGGGTACGGCGTGGCAGGCGCGGCCGTGATGGTGGATTGCCTGACCGACAACCGCATTCGCACCGTCGCCGACGTGCGCCACGCTTTCACAAAGAACGGCGGCAATCTCGGCACCGGCGGATCGGTTGCCTACCTGTTCAAGCACTGCGGCCAATTCGTGTTCGCGCCGGGAACCAACGAGGACAAGGTCATGGAAGCGGCGCTGGATGCGGGCGCCGAGGACGTTCTCACCAACGAAGATCGCTCGGTGGAGGTGATCTGCGCGCCCGCGGAATTCGTCGCCGTGAGGGAGAGCCTGAAAAAGGCCGGCCTCAAGCCCGAGTTTGCGGAAATCACCATGAAGCCGACCGCGGAAAACCCGCTGGCCAGCGATGAGGGCGCGCGCATGCAGAAGCTGCTCGACGCGCTCGAGGCGATCGACGACGTGCAGAACGTCTATACCACCGCCGTGATTGAAAGGCAGGATTGAGATCCCCCCGACCGTCTATAATCGCCGAATGCCGGCGAAGACCGTTCGCATTCTTGGCATCGATCCCGGACTGCGAATAACCGGGTTCGGGGTCATTGAAAAGAATGGCAGCACGCTTATCTATGTCGCCAGCGGACGCATCAAGTCGCCTGACACCGATCTGCCCGATCGCCTGAAGACCATCCTCGAGAGCCTGCGAGAAGTGATTGCTACGCATCTGCCGCAGCAGGTCGCGGTGGAAAAAGTGTTCGTCAACGTCAATCCCGCATCCACGCTCGCGCTCGGCCAGGCGCGCGGCACGGCGATCTGCGCCGCAGTGGACGCCGGACTGCCGGTTTCCGAATACACCGCGCTGCAGGTCAAGCAGGCGGTGGTCGGCAACGGCCACGCGAAAAAGGAACAGGTCCAGGAAATGGTGAAAAGGCTGCTCAAGCTTTCCGGCGCACCCTCGGCCGATGCCGCCGACGCGCTGGCCTGCGCCATCTGCCATGCCCACGGCGGTCAGGGACTGGGCGCAATTTCCACGCGCGGCCTTCGCGTGAAGAGGGGCCGCCTCGTATGATAGGCAGGCTCGCCGGCGTGCTGCTGGAGAAGAATCCGCCGCAAATCCTGGTGGACGCGGGCGGAGTCGGCTACGAAGTCGAGGTGCCCATGAGCACCTTCTACAATCTTCCCGCCACGGGTGAGCGCGTCACCCTGCTCA
>JBGPYQ010000163.1:0-7723 GCA_041493345.1 Gammaproteobacteria bacterium
CCTTTCGGGCATTCCGTTCAACGGACCGATCGGCGCGGCGCGCGTCGGCTACATCAGCGGCCAGTACGTGCTCAACCCCACCGCGACGCAACTCAAGGAAAGCCAGCTCAACCTCGTCGTCGCCGGCACCGAGCACGCAGTGCTGATGGTGGAGTCCGAAGCGCACCAGTTGCCCGAGGACGTCATGCTGGGGTCGGTTGTGTTCGGCCACGAGCAGATGCAGGCCGCGATCCAGGCGATCCACGAGCTTGCCGACCAGGCAGCGAAGCCCGCCTGGGACTGGAAAGCTCCGGAGAAAGACAAGGCACTGGTTGAGCGCATCAAGGGGCTGGCGGAAGGCGAGCTGCGCGCGGCATTCAAGCTGCGGCAGAAGCAGGCGCGATCGGAAGCGATCGACGGCATCTGGAAGCGTGTATTCGAGGCGGTCGGGGCCGGCAAGGAAGGCGGCCCGGACGCGAACGCGGTGAAGGACATCTGCTTCGACATCGAGTCGAAGATCGTGCGCGGCCAGATTCTTGACGGCGAGCCGCGCATCGACGGACGCGATACGCGCACCGTGCGCCCGATCAGCATCCGCGTCGGCGTGCTGCCGCGCACCCACGGCTCGGCCCTGTTCACGCGCGGCGAGACCCAGGCCATGGTGGTCGCGACGCTCGGCACGGGCCGCGACGAGCAGATCATCGACGCGCTGATGGGCGAATACAAGGAGCGCTTCATGCTCCACTACAACATGCCGCCTTACGCGACCGGCGAGACCGGCCGCATGGGCACGCCCAAGCGCCGCGAGATCGGCCACGGGCGCCTGGCCAAGCGCGCGCTGATCGCGGTGCTGCCCTCGGCCGAGGAATTCGCCTACTCGATGCGGGTCGTGTCGGAGATCACCGAATCGAACGGCTCGTCCTCGATGGCGTCCGTGTGCGGGGGCAGCCTCGCGCTCATGGATGCGGGCGTGCCGATGAAGGGGCACGTCGCCGGCATCGCTATGGGCCTGATCAAGGAAGGCAGCCGCTTCGCCGTGCTGAGCGATATTCTCGGTGACGAGGATCACCTCGGCGACATGGACTTCAAGGTGGCGGGCACCGAGAACGGCGTGACCGCGCTGCAGATGGACATCAAGATCGAGGGCATCACCAAGGAGATCATGCGCGTGGCGCTGGCGCAGGCGCGCGAGGGCCGCATGCACATCCTGGAGCTGATGAAGCAGTCGCTCGAGGGCTCGCGCACGGAGATCTCCAGCTTCGCGCCGCGCATCATCAAGATCAAGATCAATCCGGAGAAGATCCGCGACGTGATCGGCAAGGGCGGAGTGGTGATCCGCGGCCTGCAGGAGGAAACGGGAACCACGATCGAGATATCCGACGACGGTACGATCTCGATTGCCTGCGTGAACTCCGAGGGCGGTCTCGCGGCGAAGAAGCGCATCGAGGACATTACCGCGGACGTCGAAGTGGGCCGGATCTACGACGGCACGGTGCTCAAGCTGCTCGATTTCGGCGCGATCGTGCAATTGTTGCCCGGCAAGGACGGCCTGCTGCACATCTCGCAGATCAGCCACGAGCGCGTGAACAACGTCTCCGACCACCTGAAGGAAGGGCAGCAGGTGAAGGTCAAGGTACTCGAGGCCGACGAGAAGGGCAGAGTCAGGCTCAGCATGAAGGCCATCAAGGAAACGGCGCCCGCGGCACAGTCCTGAAGAACCACGCCGCGCAATGAAAAAGGGCGCCGAGGGCGCCCTTTTTATTGTTGTCGCTCCCGCGGAAGCGGGAGCCCAGTGTCGTTCAGAAAGTCGCTGGATCCCCGCTTACGCGGGGATGACCGGCGGGGCGCGTCTCGCGCCCGCCGGTCACTTTGCGACCTGTTTCTCCCTCAGTTCATCGAGCGTCTTGCAGTCGATGCACAGAGTCGCGGTCGGCCGGACCTCGAGCCGTTTCAGCCCGATCTCGACGCCGCAGTTCTCGCAGTAGCCGTAATCGTCCTTGTCGATGCGCCCGATGGTCTCGTCGATCTTCTTGATGAGCTTGCGCTCGCGGTCCCGGTTGCGAAGCTCCAGCGCAATGTCGGATTCCTGGGTGGCGCGGTCGTTGGGATCCGCGAACAAGGTGGCTTCGTCCTGCATGGCGTGGACGGTGCGATCGATGTCCTCGGACAACTCTTCCTTCAGCGTCTCGAGCATTTGCTTGAAATGCGCGCGTTGCCCGGGATTCATATATTGCTCGCCCTTTTTCGGCGTGTAGGGCGGGAAGGTTTTGTGCAGCAATTCCAAGCCGGATCTCCGTGTTGCAAAACGAAGGCGTCTTGATACCAGAAAATTGCGGTGTGAGCAAGGGGAATATGTACGTTTTTCGGCGGGACTCGCCGCGTTGACCGCGCGTGGGGCGAGGGCGTACTATGCGACACCCTCGGGGTGTAGCGTAGCCTGGTAGCGCGCCTGGTTTGGGACCAGGAAGTCGGGAGTTCGAATCTCTCCACCCCGACCAGAATTCGCGGCCCGTAGTTTTGAATGCGGGTTGCGGATGCGGCGGCGACCGCCACCCCACCAGTGCCCGTAGCTCAAACCGGATAGAGCACCAGCCTTCTAAGCTGGGGGTTGTGGGTTCGAGTCCCGCCGGGCGCGCCACTCCTTTCCGTTTTCCCTTCGTCGGCTCGCGTCATTGTTTGTTGCGCGAGTCCCGCATGGATAACAATCGCGGCTACAATCCGGCTTTCGCGACGGCGCGCCCGGGTGCGGCGTGCCTGTGAGTGGCGAAATGATGTTTTAAGCAGCTATTGGCGTGTGAAAGAGTCCGCGACAATGCTGACGCTATGCATATTAATCGAGCACCGCGCGGGTGAGTGGCCGGTGTTCGCTCGTTTAGTGAATGCCAACTGGCTCAGATTACCGTTCATTCGGCGCAATGATACCGTTTGAGCAGCAGCGTTCGTCGAGGGAATCTGCCATCGGCATTCAGTCTGCGGCAGCAAGCGCCAGCAATGCCAGCGCTGCGCCTATCCCGGCTGGAATACCGTAGCGCTCCACCTTCGATATTGCATCGCCTGCGATCACCTCGACCGGCACGGTCGTCAACTCGAGCACCTTGTTGGTGACCGAATCCTCGATCATCCGGGTCAGGGAGTTCTTGCGCGCGGTGCTCATGACGATATGGTCGCAATGCAGGCTGCGCGCCGCCTCGGCGATCACCTTCGCCTTGTTTCCGACCTTGACGTGCACCGAATAGGGCACAGCAGAGCTGTCCAGCATGTGCCTGATCGGCCGCAACGCCTTCTCGGCTTCGTCGAGATGGTAGGCTTCGCGATTCTTCTTGCTGGCGAAACGCGCGATGTGCGCCGAGAACGGCGGCTGCACGTTCAGCAGATGGACCTCCATCGCCGTGTTCTTCATGAACTCCTTGATGACATGCCGCACCGCATATTGCCCGTTGCGGGAGCCGTCGACTGGAACGAGTACTTTCAACATGGCGCTCTCTCCTCTTAGGTGGCGCGAGATTGATGCTTGGGTATCGCGCTGTTGCGCAAAACTGGCGAGCCGCGCACTGATTCTCGACTCCAGCCTGCGATGGTTTTTGACGAAGCCCGCCCAGAGCACGCCGAACACGGTCACAACGTATAAGAGCGGCACCGTCAATGTGTAGGCAGCAAAGGGATCTTTCAGGTGAGGCTCGGCGGTGATCATTTTCGCTGCCGTGACGGCCAGCACACCGGCACCGAGATACACGAACGCGGGGAAACGTTCGACCAACCGGAGCAGCATGCTACTACCCCAGATAAGGATCGGGATGCTGATGAGCAAGCCGAAGACGACAAGCAGGAAGTTACCCTGCGCAGCACCTGCCACCCCGAGAACGTTGTCCAGACCCATGACCATATCGGCAACCACGATGGTCTTGATGGCGCCCGACAGCGTACCTGCGCCATTGATGCTGGTCCCGTTTCCGTTTCCGTCTTCTTTCAGCAATAGCTTGTAGGCGATCCAGACCAGCATCGCGCCGCCGACAAATAGGAGCCCTGGGATGTTCAACAGCCAGACGACAAGCATCGTCATCGAGCTGCGGACAATAACGGCGCCACCTGCACCCCAGATCATCGCCCGCATTTGCAGATGCCGGGGTAGATTGCGCGCGGCGAGCGCGATCACGATGGCGTTGTCCCCGGCGAGCACTAGGTCAATAACGACTATCGCCGCCAACGCGGAGAGAAACTCTATCGTGAAAAGTTCCAAATCGGCTCCTCAGGTTTCCGAACGCCAGCAAGCACGACTCCGCGCGATTGGCTGTCGATCTGCATGATGTTCATTCTTTTCCCGGCTAACATGTCACCAAGATAAGGCCGTCCGCGTTCCTAGAAAAGTCGAATATAGTTTAGAATCTGTTCGAAAAAACCGAAGAGGGGTCGGTCAATGGCTGCGTTGAACTACAAGCACCTGCACTATTTCTGGGTGGTCGCCAAGGCCGGCGGAATCGCCCGCGCCAGCGAGCGCCTGCATCTGACTCCGCAGACGATCAGCGGACAAGTAAGTCTGTTCGAAGACATGTTGGGTTACAAGCTGTTTACCCGCATCGGGCGCCGCCTTGACCTTACCGACGCGGGACGAATGGTATTGAGCTACGCTGACGAGATCTTCACCTTGGGGGAGGAACTGGAAGGCGTTTTGCGCGACCCCACGGGAGGGCGGCCGGCGCAATTCAAGGTGGGGATCGCCGACGCCATACAGAAGTCCGTGGCCTACCGGCTGCTGGAACCGGCGCTGCGCCTGCCGGAACCGCCGCGCATCGTGTGCCGGGAAGGAAAGCTCGTCAGCCTTCTCCCGGAGCTGGCGGTCCAGCGGCTGGATATTGTGATTGCCGACAGTCCCATGCCTCCCCCTGTCAGCATCAAGGGATTCAGTCACCTGCTCGGGGAATGTGGCCTGACATTCTTTGCCACAGCGAAACTGGCGCGAAAATACAAAGGCCCATTCCCGAATTGCCTGGACGGCTCGCCGCTGCTCGTGCCGGGCGAGGATGCGGCGTTACGACCACGCCTGGTACAGTGGTTCGAAAAGCTTGGGATTCGTCCGCGAATTGTCGGTGAATTCGATGACAGCGCCTTGCTGCAGGCGTTCGGTCAGGTGGGTATCGGCATCTTTGCCGCGCCGTCCGCGATCGCCAAAGAGATAGGTCAGCAATGTGGCGTGGTAGCCATCGGCCGCACTGAAGCGGTGACCGAGCAGTTCTACGCCATTTCGGTGGAGCGCCGCCTCACCCACCCGGCGGTGGTCGCTATCAGCACGGCGGCGCGCCAAGAGCTGTTTGGCCAAGGCGCCCGCCGTAATCGCGATAACACCAAGTAGACGCTTGCCAGCGCACATTAAATCGACGCGAACGACGGAGCATAAGGCACGCAATGAAATCTCGACACGAATCGCCCAGACCTACCGATACAGTCCAGTGGTGCCCACTTTTGCCCGGGTTGGGGAGCCGCCAGGGCTCGAGTGCCCCTAATTGACCGATATGACATCGCGCCAGTGCCCAGATTCATCCCGCCGGGCGCGCCACTCCCTTTCCCTTCGTCGGCTCGCGTCATTGTTTGTTGCGCGAGTCCCGCATGGATAACAATCGCGGCTACAATCCGGATTTCGCATCGACGCGCCGCGTCGTTCAAATCAATTGAAAAAGGAAACCCCGATGATCGACGTTTATACCTGGCCCACGCCCAACGGCCACAAGATCCACATCATGCTCGAGGAGACCGGGCTCGCCTATAAGGTTTGTCCAGTGAATATCCGCACGGGCGAGCAGTTCACGCCGGATTTCCTGAAGATAAGTCCCAACAACAGAATTCCGGCGATCGTCGACCGCGAAGGACCGGGAGGAAAGCCGATATCGCTGTTCGAGTCGGGCGCGATCCTGGTCTATCTTGCGGGGAAGACCGGAAAGCTCCTGCCGCGCGAAGACCGCAGCAAGTACGTTGCGTTGCAATGGCTGATGTTCCAGATGGGAAATGTCGGTCCGATGATGGGCCAGGCCGGCCATTTCAGGAGCAACGCCGTGCCCGAGCGCATCGAGTACGCGATCAACCGCTATACCAACGAAGTCAGGCGGCTGCACGCAGTGATGGAAAAGCGCCTGTCCGATGTTCCGTATTTCGCCGGCGCCGAATACTCCATCGCGGATATCTCCATTTTTCCCTGGCTGCGCGCGAGCGAAAGGAACGGCATCAACTGGGCCGAGTTTCCCAGGGTGAAGAAGTGGTTCGACGGCATCGAGGCGCGCCCCGCGGTTCAGCGCGCGTTAAAGGTGCTCGCGGAGGTGCAGACCACGCCTCCGGGGCAATACGATCCCAAGGCGCGCGAGATATTGTTCGGGGCGACTCAGTACCAGAAGCACTGAGCAGGGCGTTTCAATCCGCGGAGGAGAAGCTGGCCGTCGAGGTCACGCTTCGGCCGGCTCACTGCCGCCCCGGGGCGGCCTCCTGCACCAGATTTCGATCGATGAGCGTGATCTCGATACGGCGGTTTTTCTTCCGCCCTTCGGGGCTGTCGTTCGCTGCGATGGGCTGGTATTCGGCGCGGCCTGACGCGACCATCCGCTCGGGCGGGATACCCACTTCCTGCAAGTAGCGCACGACGGTGGTCGCGCGTGCGACCGACAGTTCCCAGTTGGAAGGAAAGATCTTTTGCAGCGATTTGGTGATTGGCACGTTGTCGGTATGGCCGACGATCCGGATGACCTTGTCGTCGTACCCTTTCAGCGCCTCGCCGACCTTTTTCAGGACCGCCTTGCCGGTGTCCTTGAGGTCCGCCCGGCCGGAATCGAAGAACAGCTGCTCGGCCACATCGACCGTCAGCATGTCCTTGTACTGCCGCACCTGCAGCTCGCCTTTTTTGACCTCCTCGGTGAGGTTGCGCACCAGCGCGTCGTATTGAGATTGGTTTTGCCGGCTGGCGGTCAGCAATTGCGTCTTTTGCTGCTCCAGCGCATCGATCTGCCTGCGCAAGTCCGCTTGCTGCCGTTCCATCGACGTCTTCTGCAGCTCAAGCGCCGAGCGCTGCGACTGCAGGCTCTGCACCTGCTCCTGGAGTCCGCCGCGCTGCCTTTGCAGCGCGGCGATCTCCTGATTCTTTTCCGCCTCGAGCTTCTCGTAATCGCCCGTGCTGACGCAGCCGCCCGCCATGACGGCGGCGGCAAGCACGGCGCTTGCAGCGTGCAATCCTGTGCGGTTCATTTTCAACTCCTTTGCCATGACGCACTGTCGAATGGGTCAATCAAACACCGGCGGAATCAGTGGGGTGGCCGACGGGACTCGAACCCGCGACAACCGGAATCACAATCCGGGACTCTACCAGCTGAGCTACGGCCACCATTGATTAGCAGGCGGAATTATACCGTAGAGATTCTGAAGACTGCGTACCTAGAGTTTTGACAGGATGTCGCGGAATTTCGCTTCGACCTTCCGGCGCAGCTCGGGGCTGGCGCGCGCCACCGGCGGAAAATCCTTGAGCATCTCGAACGGCCGGCAGGCGTCGATCACCGCGCGCGAGTTCCAGGTGGTGCCGCGCGGAATGCGCGGATCGAGGGGGCCGCTCCACATCCTGCGCAGGATGTCGATGTCCTCGGCCGGATCGCAGCGCGTGCACATCGCCCACATCACGTCGAACATGTCGGTGGGGTCGATGTCCTCATCCACGACGACAATAAAGCGGCCTAGATAGGAGCCCGACTGGCAGCTCGCCGCCAGCGTGGCCGCC
>JBGPYQ010000084.1:0-13218 GCA_041493345.1 Gammaproteobacteria bacterium
CTGGTCGAGCACCGCCACCCGGCTCTTCACGGATCCGTTTTCGTTGCCTTTGGTCACGGACCACTGCTCCCGCGCCTGGGCCGCCACCTGCGGCAGGTGAGTAACGCACAGCACCTGGCGTTCCTCGCCCAGGGCCCGCAGCTTCCTGCCCACGACTTCGGCCACCGCCCCTCCTATGCCCGAGTCGACTTCGTCGAAAATCAGCGTCGGCACGGCCGCCGCCCGGCTCGTGATCACTTGGATGGCAAGGCTGATCCGGGACAACTCGCCTCCGGAGGCCACCTTCGAAAGCGGGCGCGGCTCCACGCCCGGATTGGTGGTAACCAAAAACTCGACCTGCTCGTTGCCCGCTGCGCTGCCCTCGGGCAGCAGCGAGCGCAGCTCCACCTCGAAGCGAGCGCCGGCCATCGCCAGCTCTTTCATCGCCGCATTCACCTCGCGGGCGAGCTTCGCCGCCGCCTTCTTGCGCTCGGCCGAGAGCTGCGCCGCCGACTTGTCGTAGCGCGTGCGCGCCGCCTGCTCCTGCTTGATCAGGGTCTCGAGGTCGGCAGCGACCATCAAGTCCTTCAGCCGCGTCTGCAGCTCGGTGAGCAGATCGGGCAACGCGTCGGGCCGCGCGCGGAATTTTCGCGCGGCACCGTGTACCGCCTCGAGCCGCTGCTCGACCTCGCGCAGACGCCCCGGGTCGAGCTCGATGCGGTCAGCGTAGTGCCGCAGCGCGTACGCCGCTTCGCGCAGCTGGGCCTCGCCGGATTCCAGAAGCGCCACCGTTTCACGCAGCGACCCGTCGTATTCTACTAGCGGCCGAACACGCGACAGCACGCCCGAAAGCGCGCCCAGGGCGGCGTTTTCGGATTCCGTAAGCGCGTCGATCGCCGCTCGCGCGCCTTCGATCAGGCTCGCAGCATGCGCAAGCCGGTCATGTTCGGACTGGATTCGCTCCCATTCGTCGGGTGCGAGCGCAAGCCGCGACAGCTCGTCGACTTGCCAGACAAGCTGTTCGCGCTCGGCGTCGCGGGCCGCGGCGTCGCGTTGATGCTCAAGCCTCGCCCTGGAAAGTTTTTGCCACTCCCGGTAGGCCTCGCCCGCTTCCCCGGCGAGCGGTGCGAGTCCCGCATGCGCATCCAGCACCTGGCGCTGCGACTCCGCCCGGAGAAGCGACTGGTGAGCGTGCTGGCCGTGGATGTCCACCAGCCGCTCCCCTGCCTCGCGCAGCTGGTTGAGCGTCGCGGCATGGCCGTTGATGAAAGCGCGCGATCTACCGCCGCGCTCCGCCACGCGACGCAACAGGAGCCGGTTCGGATCGCCTTCCAGGGCGTGTTCGCGCAGCCAGTGAACGAGATCGGGCAGCGATTCGGTGGCGAACTCGGCCGTAATCTCGGCGCGCTCACACCCGGCGCGCACCTGCTCGCTCCCCGCGCGCTCGCCCAGGGCAAGCGACAGCGCATCGATGAGGATGGATTTGCCGGCGCCGGTCTCGCCGGTCAGGGCCGTGAAACCGGGCTGGAACTCCAGCTCGAGCTGGTCGACGATGGCGAAGTCGCGGATGGCCAGGTGCAGCAGCATGTCCGGCTCGCCTACAGGACTTCACTCCAGTGCAGTTTCCCGCGCAGCATGGCGTAGTAGCTGTAACCCGGCGGGTGCACGAAGGTGATGGATTGCTCGGCGCGCCGGATCACGACGTGGTCGCCTTCGTGCAGATCGCATTGCAGCTGGCCGTCGAAGTGGAGCCGCGCGTCGATCGAGCGCTTCAGCGTGATCTCGATCACCGAACGGTCGCTCACGATAATCGGCCGGTTGGACAGCGTGTGCGGGCAGATCGGCACCAGCGCGAACGCCGGCACGCTCGGCTGCAGGATCGGCCCGTCCGAGGAGAGCGCGTACGCGGTGGATCCGGTCGGGGTGGCGACGATCAGGCCGTCGGAACGCAGGTCGTAGACGAATTCGCCGTCGATATGGACCAGGAACTCGATGAGGCGCCCGACCGCGCCCTTGTTGACGACCGCGTCGTTGAGCACGAGGGTGGAGAATTCGGTTCCGCCATTGCGGCGCACCTCGACGGCGAGCATGGTGCGCTCCTCGAGCGCGTGCCGGCCCGCGAGAATCTGTGCCATCGCCTCGAGCATGTGGATTGAGGCGATGTCGGTCATGAAGCCGAGCCGGCCCTGGTTGACGCCGACCAGGGGCACCCGGTGCGCCGCGAGATGCCGTGCGGCATTGAGCATGCTGCCGTCGCCCCCCTGGACGACGGCGAGGTCGGCCCGCGCGCCGATTTCCTCGTAGTCGGCGACCGGAAAGCCGCTGATCCGACTGGTTGCCGCGGTTTCCTTTTCCACCAGCACCTCACGCCCCTGCTTGCGCAGGTAATCGCCCATCGTCGCCAGAGGGGTCGCGACTTCGGATGCGTTATAGCGCCCGATCAATGCGATGGTCTTGAACGCAGACATACCGGCATTAAATCATGAACAGGAAAGGGGTGACACAATGACGGTCGAATTCCACGGTTGACAGCCCAAACCCGGAGGATTCTGTAGAATCCGGACCATGCTCGACCGCCGCGCCCAGATCCTGCTCAAGACCCTCGTCGAGCGCTATATTACCGAGGGAGAGCCGGTCGGCTCCCGCGCCCTGTCGCGCTACTCCGGCCTGGACCTGAGCCCCGCGACCATCCGCAACGTGATGGCCGACCTCGAGGAGCTGGGTTTTGTCGCGAGCCCGCACACTTCGGCCGGCCGGATTCCCACTCCGCGGGGCTACCGCTTCTTCGTCGACACGCTGCTCACGGTAAAACCGCTTGACCGCGTCGAGATCAACCAGCTCGAAGTCAACCTGAATCCCGAGCAACCGCAGCGCTTGATCAGCTCGGCCTCGCAGCTGCTCTCGGAGCTCACGCATTTCGCCGGCGTCGTGATCGCCGCCAAGCGCAAGACCCCGGCCTTTCGCCACATCGAATTTCTCGCCCTGTCCGACAAGCGGGTATTGCTGATCATCGTCACGCCGCAGGGCGATGTGCAGAACCGCATCCTGTTCACCGAGAAGACCTTTGCCCCGTCCGAGTTGACGATGGCGGCGAATTTCCTCAATCAGAATTACGCCGGCCTCACGTTCGAGGAGATCCGCGGACGTGTGCACGAGGAGCTGAAACAGCTGCGCGAGGACACGATGCAGCTCATGACCGCCGCGCTGGAAGCCGGAAGCCAGGCATTGTCGGATTCGACGGAGAAATACGTCATCTCGGGCGAGAAGAACCTGCTCGACTCCCAGGAGCTTTCCTCGAACATGTCGCACCTGCGCGAACTTTTCGAGGCGTTCGAGCGGAAAACAATGCTTATTCAGATCCTGGAGCTCAGCACCCGCGCGCAAGGAGTGCAGATATTCATCGGCGGCGAATCGGGCATCGCGCCGCTCGACGAATGCAGCGTCATCACGGCTCCTTACGAAGTCGACGGTCAGGTCGTCGGCACCGTAGGGGTGATCGGTCCGACCCGGATGGCTTACGAGCGCGTCATCCCGATCGTCGACATCACGGCGAAGCTGCTTTCTTCGGCGTTGTCATCGCATTAATCCGAAAATCTTGAACCGCAGGAAGCACAGAGCACGCCGACCCGGCTTCGTCCCGGTACCCTGCGTGTTCGCTGTGGGGAATGCTTGTTGTGCGCTTCCCCGCGCGCGCGCAGCCAAATTCACCGTTTGATTCCATGGCCGGTTTCCTCCCCGAACCGAAGCATCTGCACGGCGAGATCGCAAAGACTGCGGTCCTGCTCGTCAACCTCGGCACGCCGGAGGCGCCTACAACGTCGGCCGTGCGGCGCTACCTGAGGCAGTTCCTGTCCGATCCGCGCGTGGTCGAGATTCCCCGCGCGATCTGGTGGCCGGTCTTGCACGGGATTGTTCTGCGCACGCGGCCGAGAAAGTCGGCGCAGAAATATGCCCGCATCTGGACAATTGATGGATCTCCCCTGAGGGTGCATACCGAGCGGCAGGCACGCCTGCTGCGGGGGTATTTAGGACTTCAGGTCCGCTCGCCGTTCACGGTGGAATTCGCCATGCGCTATGGCGCCCCCTCGATTCCGGAGGCGCTCTCCAGGCTGAAGGCGGAGGGCTGCGAGCGCGTTCTCGTGCTGCCGCTGTATCCGCAGTACGCTGCGAGCACCACGGCGTCGGCGTTCGACGAGGTCGCGGGATTTCTGCAGCGGACCCGGAATGCGCCGGAAGTCCGCATGGTAAAACACTATCACGACCATCCCGCCTACATCGAGGCCCTGGCGGGCCTGGTGCGCGAGCATTGGCGGGATTCCGGTCGTCCGGACAAGCTGCTGATGAGCTTCCATGGCCTGCCGCGCTATACGCTGGAGCGCGGCGACCCCTACCATTGCGAATGCCAGAAGACCGCGCGGCTGCTTGCCGAACAGCTGGGGCTCGCCGAGAGCCACTGGCAAATCACCTTTCAGTCCCGGCTCGGGTATTCCGAATGGCTGAAGCCCTACACGGCAGTGGCGCTCGCGGACTACGGCAGGAAAGGCGTGCGCCGCGTGGACGTGATTTTCCCCGGATTCACAGCCGACTGCCTGGAGACGCTCGAGGAAATCGGCATCGGGGGCAAGGAGTTTTTTCTCCGCGCAGGCGGCAGGGAATTTCACATGCTTCCCTGCCTGAACGAACGCGACGACTGGATTCGCGCCCTCGCCGCCATTGCGCGGGAGCACCTCGCGACCTGGGTCAGCGAATCCTGGAACTCGCAGGCGGCGAAGACAGCGGCCGTGGACGGCCGCGACCGGGCGCTTGCCTGCGGCGCCGGTGCCTGAAGCAGGCCGGCGCGGGTCCGCCACCCACCCCGCCCTTGAAATCGGCTGGATGAGCCCAAGCTAAGACACGTTTTCCGGAGCTTCTATGCCCGAACGCGATACCGAACAGCAGGCCCCGCTGACGCCGCTGGGTGAGACCCCGGCTGGACCTCCCCCACAGGAGGCCCCGGCAGCGGACGCGACCGAGAACCCCAAGCTCGAGACCACCCCCAGCACAGAGGATCTGCTGCGGCAGGCCGAACTGAAGGCGCAGGAACACCACGACGCCTGGCTGCGCGCCAAGGCCGAGGCCGACAACACCCGCAAGCGCGGGCAGGTCGAACTGGCGAACGCCCACCGATACGCAATCGAATTCCTTGCCGCCGAGCTGCTTCCCGTAAGGGACAGCCTCGAGGCGACACTCGCCGCGGACTCCGACGCGGTTGACGCGCTGAAAAGCGGGGTCGATCTGACGCTGAAGCAGCTGGTTGCCGTGTTCGAAAAGGCGAATCTCAGGGAAATCAACCCGGCGAACGAGAAATTCGATCCGCACCGGCACCAGGCGATCAGCATGCTGCCCTCGGAAAAGGAGCCGAACACGATCATCAACGTTTTGCAGAAGGGCTACGCCTTGCATGACCGGGTGATCCGGCCAGCGCTCGTGACCGTTGCAAAACCCAAGGATGCTTGAAGTTGGGATATTGATCCCCATATCGTCAGCAGGGTAATTCGCCAGAAAATTCAGAAGGAAAGACCATGGGAAAGATCATCGGCATCGACCTCGGGACGACCAATTCCTGCGTCGCCATCATGGAGGGCGGCAAGCCCAAGGTGATCGAGAATTCTGAAGGCGCCCGAACCACGCCTTCCATCGTCGCCTACCAGGACGATGGCGAGATTCTTGTCGGTGCCTCTGCCAAGCGCCAGGCGGTTACCAACGCGAAGAACACGCTGTACGCGGTGAAGCGCCTGATCGGCCGCCGCTTCGAGGAGAAGGAGGTCCACAAGGACATCGACCTCATGCCCTTCAAGATCGTGAAAGCCGACAACGGCGACGCCTGGGTCGAGGTGCGCGGCAAGAAGATAGCGCCGCAGGAGGTCTCCGCGCAGGTGCTGCGCAAGATGAAGAAGACCGCCGAAGACTACCTTGGCGAGGAAGTCACGGAAGCCGTGATCACGGTCCCGGCCTATTTCAACGATTCGCAGCGCCAGGCGACCAAGGATGCCGGCCGCATCGCCGGGCTGGAAGTCAAGCGCATCATCAACGAGCCGACCGCGGCCGCGCTCGCCTTCGGCCTGGACAAGAAGGAAGGCGACCGCAAGATCGCGGTCTATGACCTCGGCGGCGGCACCTTCGACATCTCAATCATCGAAATCGCGGTGGTGGAAGGCGAGCACCAGTTCGAGGTGCTCTCGACCAACGGCGACACCTTCCTCGGCGGCGAGGACTTCGACCAGCGCCTGATCGACTACTTGTGCGATGAATTCAAGAAGGAACAGGGCATCGACCTCAGGAACGACGTGCTGGCGCTGCAGCGGCTGAAGGAGACCGCGGAAAAGGCGAAGATCGAGCTGTCTTCGAGTCAGCAGACCGAAATCAATTTGCCCTACGTCACCGCAGACAAGAACGGCCCGAAACACCTGGCCATCAAGATCACCCGCGCCAAGTTCGAAAGCCTGGTCGACGAGCTGATCGGGAAAACCGTTGAGCCCTGCCGTATTGCCCTGAAGGACGCGGGCCTCAAGGTGTCCGACATCGAGGACGTGATCCTTGTCGGCGGAATGACGCGCATGCCCAAGGTCCAGGATACGGTTAAGGACTTCTTCGGCAAGGAGCCGAGGAAGGACGTCAATGCGGACGAGGCCGTGGCCGTTGGCGCCGCAATCCAGGGCGGCGTGCTCAAAGGCGAGGTCAAGGACGTGCTGCTGCTCGACGTGACGCCGCTTTCGCTCGGCATCGAGACCCTGGGCGGGATCATGACCAAGCTCATTCAGAAAAACACGACCGTGCCGACGAAAGCACAGCAGGTATTCTCGACCGCGGACGACAACCAGACGGCGGTGACGATCCACGTGCTGCAGGGCGAGCGCGATATGGCCGCCGGCAACAAGAGCCTCGGCCAGTTCAACCTGACCGATATCCCGCCGGCGTCGCGCGGCTTGCCGCAGATCGAGGTGGCCTTCGATATCGACGCGAACGGCATCTTGCACGTATCGGCGAAGGACAAGGCGACCGGCAAGGAAAACAAGATCAAGATCCAGGCGTCGAGCGGCCTCACGGAAGCCGAGATCCAGCGCATGGTGAAGGACGCCGAAACGCACGCCGCCGAGGACAAGAAACAGCTTGAAGCGGTCACGGCCCGAAATCAGCTCGACGGGCTGGTGCACTCGATCAAGAAGTCGCTCAAGGAGCACGGGGACAAACTCGGCGCGGAAGAGAAATCCGCGATCGAGGCCGCGATCAAGGACGCCGAGGAGGCGCTCAAGTCCGATGACAAGGACAAGATCGATGCAAAGACCCAGGCCCTGACTCAGGTGGCACAGAAGCTCGGCGAGAAAATGTACGCCGAATCCAAGGCGCAGGCGGCTCAGGCCGGCGGGGATGCCAAGGAAGCGAAGCAAGCCGAGGACGGCAACGTCGTCGACGCGGAGTTTACCGAGGTGAAAGACAAGAAAAGTTAAGAGCGGCGCGACAATCCGCGCCGCCTTAACTGGCCGGGTTCAAGCCGACGACTGCGTCGCGGCTTAACCCGGCCGAGTTGTATTGAGCAGGCGCAGACAGGCACATGGCGAAACGCGATTACTACGAAGTATTGGGCGTCAATCGCGACGCCGACGAGGACACGATCAAGAAGGCGTACCGGCGCCTCGCCATGAAGTTCCATCCGGACCGCAATCCGGACAATCCAAAGGCCGAAGCGCAGTTCAAGGAAGCGAAAGAGGCGTACGAGGTCCTCACCGACGCCAACAAGCGCCCCACTTACGACCGTTACGGCCACGCGGGGATCGATCCACAGGCGGGGATGGCCGGCGGCGCGGGCGCCGGATTTTCCAGCTTCGCGGATGCCTTCGGCGACATCTTCGGCGACATCTTCAGCCGCGCGCGCGGCGGCGGATCATCCGTCTACCGCGGCGCCGATCTGCGATACA
This sequence comes from Gammaproteobacteria bacterium, assembly GCA_041493345.1. Classification (GTDB taxonomy): domain Bacteria; phylum Pseudomonadota; class Gammaproteobacteria; order Burkholderiales; family SG8-39; genus VBDM01. Next base: position 7,935 of record JBGPYQ010000084.1, read on the forward strand.
ACCTCGAAATCACCCTGGAGCACGCGGCCCACGGCACCGAGACCAAGATTCGCATTCCGACTTACGAGAATTGCGACACCTGCCAGGGTTCGGGGGCGAGGACCGGCACCAAGCCGAAAATCTGCCCGACCTGCGAGGGGCAGGGCCAGGTGCGCATGCAGCAGGGATTCTTCTCGATCCAGCAGACCTGCCCCAATTGTCACGGCACGGGCAAGATCATCCCTGAGCCTTGTCCGGCCTGCCACGGCAGCGGGCGCGTCAAGAAACAGAAAACTCTTTCGGTGAAGATTCCCGCGGGTGTCGATGTCGGCGACCGCATCCGCCTCTCGGGCGAGGGCGAGGCCGGCGTGAACGGCGGTCCGCCGGGCGACCTTTACGTTCAGATCCAGGTCAAGCCGCACGCCGTGCTCCAGCGCGACCACGACGACCTGCACTGCGAAATGCCGATCAGCTTCGCCGCGGCGGCTTTAGGCGGCGAGATCGAAATTCCGACGCTGGACGGCTCGGCGAGAATCAAGGTTCCGCCGGAGACCCAGTCGGGCAAGATTTTCCGGCTGCGAGGCAAGGGCGTACGCGGCGTACGCAGCCGCGAGCAGGGCGACTTGCTCTGCCATGTGGTCATCGAAACGCCGGTCAAGCTGACCGAGCGCCAGGAGGAGTTGCTGCGGGAGTTCGAGTCCATAAGCCAACAAGACCGCGACCGCCACAACCCCCGCGCCAAATCCTGGATGGACAAGGTCAAGGATTTTTTCGCGGAGTAGGCGCAGGACCTTGGGTGGAGGCTAGCTTGCGGCAGCAAGTTAAGCCGCGAAGCGGCAGCCGGAACCACAAGGTTTCGTTTTTGCCGAGTAGGCGCAGGACCTTGGGTGGAGGCTAACCTGCGGCAGCGCTTAAAGCCTCAAGGCAGCCAAATAACAGCGACCGCCCCGCGAATGCCAATGCGGGGTAGAATAAAAAAAGCCGGTCAAACGAGAACCGGGGAAAGAAACCCGGGCGTGTGCAGTTTGTCCTCGGAAGGAGGAAGAACCATGATGAAGATCCGCAGAGGGTCCATCGCGGCGGGGTTGGTTGCCTGCCTGGTCACGGCCGGCCCCGTGCAGGCCCAGGGCGTCACCAAGACAACGGTCCTGATCGGACAGTCGGGCCCGCTTTCGGGGGCGAACAAGGAATTCGGCGTCGATATTCGCGACGGTGCGCTCGCCTACTTCAGCAAGGTCAACGCGGCCGGCGGCGTGAACGGCCGCAAGCTCCAGCTGGCCACGCTCGATGACGCCAATGACGCCAAGCGCTCCGGGGAGAACGGCAGGATCCTGATCGAAGAACGGGGAGTGATTGCGCTTTTCGGCTACGCCAGCGCAACCTTGAGCCTGCCCGCGCTCCCGTTTGTGGAGAAAAACAAAGTTCCGTTTGTCGGCCCGTTTACGGGCGCGGAGCCCATGCGTAGTTTCCGGCCCAATGTGTTCAACATTCGCGCGAGCTACGCCGACGAGCTGGAGAAGATCGTCGATTTCTATTCAGCGACGGGCATGAAGAACTTTTCGGTCATCCACTACGACGATGCAATCGGCAAAGAAAATCTCGCGGCGGTGCAGGTGGCCCTTACGAGGCGCGGGTTAAAACCGGTATCGATCGGGACCCTGAAACGCAACCAGACCGAACTCGGCAGTGCCATTTCCGACGTCATTAAGTCTGCGCCGGACATAGTTATTGCGACGACGCTATACAAGACCACCGCAGATTTTATCAAGCAGGCGAAGAAGGCAGGGTCCGGCGCTCAGTTCGCCAGCACTTCGTTCGTAGGCGCAAGCGCGCTGGCCGACGAGCTGGGCGCACAGGGCATCGGCGTCGTTGTGGCGCAGGTGGTGCCGCCGTATTCCAAGGCCTCGATACCCGTCGTCAGGGAATACCAGGCTGCGATCGAAAAGCAGCTCGGAAAGAAAGACTATTCATTTACGTCCCTGGAAGCGTACATCGGCGCAAAAGTGCTGGTGGAGGGAATTCGCCGCGCCGGCGCCAATCTGACCCGCGAAAGTCTTCTCAAGGCGCTCAATTCGATCCAGGATTTCGACGCCGGCGGATTTGTCGTCGACTTCAGCCCTACGAACCACAACGGATCGAAATACGTGGAATTGACCGCGATCAGCCAGAAAGGCCGCTTCGCATACTGACCGGCGTCCGCCTTACTCGCGGCGCCAGGTCGTGCCGTCAGGCTCGTCCTCGAGCAAGATTCCTGCGTCGGCGAGGTCCTTCCGGATTCTGTCTGCCTCCGCGTAGTTCTTCGATTCTCGGGCAACATTGCGCGCGGCGATCAACTGTTCGATTTCCTCACTGGAAAAAGACTTCCTGGCTTTCACAGAGCCCGTGCCTCCACCCATGTCTTTAACCACCGTACTGTAGGATGGAGCGGAGCGGAGAAATACAGTCGCGTCACGCGCCAATAAGCCCAGCACTCCCCCCAGCGCGCGCAGTTGCCGCGCCAGGTCCTCGGAATGGGTGCGGTTGGTCTCATTGGCGAGATCGAACAGGACCGCCATGGCTTCGGGGGTATTGAAATCGTCGTCCATCGCTTCGCGAAATCGCCGCGCGTGCGATTCGTCCCAGTCGGGTAAATCCGCCCCGAGCGGCGCTCCTTTCAGCGCGGTGTAGAGTCCCGTCAGGGCATGCCGGGCATCGTCCAGGTGCTGGCCGGAGTAGCTGATGGGGCTGCGGTAATGCGCCCGCGTGATGAAAAAGCGCACCACTTCTGAATCGTAGCGCTTGAGCAATTCGCGAATGGTGAAGAAGTTGCCGAGCGACTTGGACATTTTTTCCTCGTCCACGCGAACGAATCCGTTGTGCATCCAGTAGTTGACGAAGCGTTGCGGCCCATTTTCGTTCAGCGCACCTTCGGACTGCGCAATCTCGTTCTCGTGATGGGGAAACTGCAGGTCCTGCCCGCCGCCGTGAATGTCGAAATGCGTTCCCAGCAATTTCGTGCTCATCGCCGAGCACTCGATATGCCATCCGGGGCGGCCCTTGCCCCAGGGCGACTGCCAGAACGGCTCGCCCTCCTTGGCGCGCTTCCACAGCACGAAATCAAGCGGATCCTGCTTTGCGGCGTCAACTTCGACGCGCTCCCCGGCGCGCAGATCTTCGAGCGACTTTCCCGAAAGCTTGCCGTAGCCGGGAAACTTTCTCACTGAAAAATTGACATCTCCGCTCGCCGCCCGATAGGCGATGCCGCGTTCTTCCAGCTTCTTGATCATTTCCAGCATGTCATCCACGTGCCGGGTGGCGCGGGGTTCGAGGTCCGGCCTCTGCACGCCGAGGGCGGCAGCGTCTTCTTCCATGTGACGTATGAAGCGCTCGGTCAGAGAGCCGGTGGATTCGCCGTTCTCAAAGGCCCGGCGGATTATCTTGTCGTCAATATCGGTAATGTTGCGTGCGTAGGTCAACTGATAGCCGCTCGCGCGAAGCCAGCGCTGCACCAGGTCGAAAACGATCATCACCCGCGCATGCCCGAGATGGCAGTAGTCGTACACCGTCATGCCGCAGACGTACATTCTCACCCGCGGCGGATCGAGCGGCACGAACGGTTCCTTGGCGCGGGTGAGACTGTTGTAGATTTTCAGCATGGCCAAAGGAAAAATGCAGGCCCTTGCGCGTCGCTACTCATCGAAGGGTCGGAGCACCGGCATCATTCACCGTGGACGGATCGCGTCTCATGGGTATCGCCAGGCTGCGCGTCTCGGGACGGCGGGACGAAAAACACCCAAACCGGAGAGAATCCTGCAAGGAGATGATAATTGTGGGCTTTGCGGGCTTCTTGATAGAATTGCCCGGTACCGTTCACCCGAAGAAAGTATAGCACAATGGATCACCTCATCCGTCCCGCACCGCGGTTCTCAGGATCGCCGTTCGCCGTCGCGGTTGCCGCGTCAGCGGGATACAAAATACCGCGCACGGCAGGCGGCCCAAGGATATCCGCCGCGAAGCGCATTTTTGCACTCGCTGTTTTTCTGCTCGCAAATTCGTTTGCATGGGCGCAAAATCCCCGCGTCGAAGTCAGGACAAGCATGGGCAGCTTCGTGCTCGAGCTCTATCAGGACAAAGCCCCGAAGTCGGTGGCAAATTTTCTCAAGTACACGGGGGACGGGTTCTACAACGGCACGATCTTCCACCGGGTCATCGGCGGCTTCATGATCCAGGGCGGCGGCTTTGACCGGGGCATGCGCGAGAAGCCGGCCCGTGCTCCGATCGAGAACGAAGCCGGCGCGGGGCTGAAAAACGACATCGGGACGATCGCCATGGCGCGCACACCCAATCCGCATTCGGCGACCGCACAGTTTTTCATCAACGTCGCGAACAACGACTTCCTGAACTACCGCGATCCGTCTCCGCAGGGATACGGCTACGCGGTGTTCGGCCGGGTGACGGAGGGCATGGACACCGTGCTTCGCATCTCCAAGGTGCCCACTTCAACGACAGGACCGCACCAGAACGTGCCGCAACAGCCCGTAACGATCGAATCAATGGCTCCAAAACCCCGCAAGTAACGGAGATTCCATGGTCGAGCTGCACACCAATTTTGGCGTAATCGCGCTGGATCTCGATGCCGAGGGCGCCCCGGAGACAGTCAAGAATTTCCTCGGCTACGTCGAATCGGGATTCTACTCGAACACCTTGTTTCACCGGGTCATAGACGGCTTCATGATCCAGGGCGGCGGGTTCGAGCCGGGGATGCGCCAGAAGACGGCCCGGCCGGAGATTCGAAACGAAGCCGACAATGGCCTTGCCAATGCCTCCTATACCATCGCCATGGCGAGGACCTCTGCGCCCCATTCGGCATCCAGCCAGTTCTTCATCAATGTCAACGACAACAAGGTTCTCAACCACACTGCACCTACGGAGCAGGGCTGGGGATATTGCGTCTTCGGCAAGGTGGTCGAGGGCCGGGAAATCATCGACAAGATCAAGCAGGTCAAGACCGGCAAGAGGGGATTGCACGGCGACGTTCCGCTCGAGGATGTAATCATCGAGCGGGCGGAAGTGGTCTAGGATTCTGGAGCAATGATTCAGGATTCGGCGGATAGGCGCCACGGCGCAGCCGAATTTCACCAAATCCTGAATCCCGGATCCCGTTTCCAATGACGGTCTTGTTCATCTCCGACCTGCATCTGTGCGCGTCCCGGCCCGAAATCAATCAGATATTTTTCGAATTTCTCCGTGGACCGGCGCGCGGCGCGGAAACGCTCTACGTCCTGGGCGATTTGTTCGAGTACTGGGCGGGGGACGATGATCTTGA
>JBGPYQ010000069.1:0-14780 GCA_041493345.1 Gammaproteobacteria bacterium
CGCGGCGCGGCGGTCGATCAAGTCACGGAACTCGAAACGCGTGGTGTTGTTCTCGCCGGTCGCGACCGGGAGCCTGCGCGCGCGGAGGGCTGCACCGTCCGGGCTTGTGAATTTTGGGACAGGTGAATTGATTTTTCTATCGCCTTGCGCGCGCAGCTCGGCTGATGTATGCCCATCGGCTCAGATCGTCTTCTCGACCATTGCTCTCAGCTCCGCCGTCACCTCGGGCTCGATGCCGAACCAGGCCTTCCAAGCCGGCCGGCCCTGATGCAGCAGCATGCCCAGGCCATTGACGGTCCGGTTCCCGCGCTGCCGTGCCGCGGCGAGAAACGGCGTCTCGAGCGGGATGTAGATGATGTCGGCGGCGAGCGCGCTCTTCGGCAGCTTGTCCAGTCTGATGTCGAGGGCGGGCTGGCCGACCATGCCATTGCTGGTGGTGTTGACGACCATTGCCGCGCCTTCCAGAACATCGTCGCGTTTCTCCCAGGGCAGGGCCTTGATCGGGCCGCCGAACTCCTCGGCGATGGCCTTGGCGCGGGCAGACGTGCGGTTGACGAGGCGGATCTCCCTCGCGCCCTCCTGCGCGAGGCCGTAGCACACCGCGCGCGAGCCGCCGCCGGCGCCGATCACCACGATCGGCCCTGAGTCCGCCCGCCAGCCGGGCTGCTCCTGCCGGATGTTGTGGATGAAGCCGTAGCAATCGTTGTTGCTGCCGGCGAGCGACCCATCGGGCCTGACGACCACGCAGCTGATCGCGCCGATGCTTTTCGCCAGCGTGTCGACCTCGTCGACGATCGTCATCGCCTCTTGCTTGTGCGGGATCGTGAGGTTGCAGCCCGCGAAGCCCAATGGGTGCAGCGCGCGCAAAGCCGCGACCAGGCCCTCGGGCCTGATCGCAAGCGGCACGTAAGTTCCAGCCAGACCGTGCTGGCTGAACCAGTAGTTGTGCAGCATCGGCGAGCGGGAATGCATGACGGGCCAGCCCATGACACCGGCCAGCAGGAAACGATCGGAATGTGCCATCGGCGCATTTTCTCATGCATCGCGCGCGCCTTCCGATCCGCGAGCAAACCGTGACCGGCTTCTGATAGGCTCAGGCGATGCTTGGATCCGTCAGGAAGCGCCCCGAACACCTCCTGGCCCCGGGCCGGGTGAAGGAGTGGACGCGCGAGCGCTTCAAGCTACCGGAAGAAGCGGCGATCCTCGTCGCGGAGATCGTCTGTGCGCTGCCCGGCTGTCCTCCCTTGGAGACGGTGGTCGCGTTCTGGACGGCAGATCAGATGCGGCACCACTTCAAGCTGTTCAAGCGGGCGGAGGAGGTGGTCTACGACGATTTTCCCTACGCCTGGCTGATGGACGCGCTTGCCGTCCCCGAGGGGTTCGAGTGCGACTGCTGTTGAATGAGCTGCCCCGCCGTTGACAGCCAGGCGGATGAGGGGGCACGATAAGGCGCTCAAGTGACTGTAGCCGGGGCGTGGAGCCTCGCGGATCCCAGGAGAAAGCACCATGGCTGTTCAGGAAATGACGAGGAAACCCGAGGTCGCGAAGAAACCGCAGGTCGCGACCATGAACGCGGTCCACGACCTGCCCGTGCTCGTAGCCCGCGACAAGGGCTTCTTCAAGGACGAGGGCCTGGACCTCGAGTTCGTCACCACGCCGGGCATGGCGCAAGTCACGACCTCTCACTTTGTCAAGTTCGATTCCGTCTTCGACCGCCCGCTCGACTCGGTCTACAACGAAGGCGGCATCGACCAGTACCGCATGTGCGAATGGGGCATCATGAAGCGCGCCGTCGAGGCCAACACCCAGGGGCTGCGCGGGCGCAAGATCGTGGCGCTGGGCGCCTCCATGTCGAAGTTCGCCATCGTCGTCGCGCGCGACTCCAAGTACTACGAGCCCGAGATGCTGAAGGACAAGCCGATCGCGGTGACGCCGAACAACGGCTCGGACTTCACCACGCTGAAAATGATGGAAGGCTTCCTCGCGCAGGAGCACATCAAGAGGACCCACGCGGGCTCGATGCTGAAGCGGCTCGAGGCGGTGCGCGACGGCAAGGTCGCGGCGGCGAGCGTCATGGAGCCCTGGATCAGCGTGGCGCAGAGGTGGGGCCTGCGCATCCTGATCGAGTCGCACTCGACTCGCAGCGAGGCGGCCGGCGACGACCTCGACGGCCCGACGCTCAAGAAGATGTTCCGGGCGCAGTCGAGGGCGGTCGAGCTCATCGAAAAAGACCCGACGCCTTTCATTCACTATTTCATCCGCGAGACCGGTGGGCTGCTCGAGCCCCACGAGTTCCAGACCTGGCGCCTGCTTCACGCCGCGCCGCAGCCCTACACGCGCGAGAGGTTCGACGACACCTACAACTGGACGGTCAAGTGGAACATGACGGTGCCGGGCGCCACCTACGAGAACACCGTCGACAACCGCGCCTGGGCGTAGCGCGATCCGCTTGCGGTAACCCGTTACCGCGCGGCAGCGCCCGCTTTGTCGAGGAACTCCAGCAGCCGCGGGGCCGCGCTCTCCTCCGTCTGGCCGGCGACGGGGACGTCCCAGTATTCCGCGCGCGGCAGGCATTCTTCCAGATACCTCGCCGCCGAGGTCGCGTGCGACTCATCGTGTCCCGGAATGACCAAAGCAGGGATGTCGAGTCGGAGTAAATCCTCAGGCTCGGCGCCCGGAGCGGTGTCGCGGTCGAACAGCGTGGGGGCCATGTCGGCCACGATAAGCTTGTACTGGTCCACGTTTAGTTTTGCGTAGGACTCGGCGAAGGCACGGTCATGGCGGATGACCGAGGCCCAGGGCCCGCCTCGGGGATCCGCGCCGAACGGCTTGCCTTCTTGGGTGACCGTTGAGACGACCTGCTCCAGGCCGTGCTGTTGCACATACGCAAGATGATCCGCAAAGCGCCGGTGGGCGTTGATCCGGTATTTGGCGCCGCCCACGGGCCACCACAGGATCATGCTCAGCGTGGCCCCCGGATAGGCCACGCCAAAAGCGATGACCGCGCAGCATCCCATGCAGCCGCCCATGAGGTGCGCCCGCTTGATGTTCAGGTGGTCCAGCAATCCCTTGCCCTGCGCCACGTAGTGCGCCCAGGTCATGCGCTCGACCCGGCCGCCCGACTGGCCGCACTCGCGCCGGTCGAAAATGATGCAGGTATATTTCTTCGGCAGGTGATCGAGAAGCTTGATGCGGGCGTACACGCCCTGCGTGGTCCACTTCTCCAGGGTCGCGTCGAATCCGGCGGGCGAGTACATCAGTAAAGGCGGCCCGTTGCCGATCACCTCGTAGCGCGTCTTGATGCCGTCGATGATCGCCGTCTTTTCCATGACTACGCAGGGCGCTGTCCTTTCAGATGGCGTCCGGCGCGCACGTCTTCGGCATAGGCGGTGATGGCATCGAGCGTAATCTTCGCGACGTTGGCGTAGGTTTCCGTTTTTAATACCAGGTTCGAAGCCGCGTAGCCGATGGCGGCGGTCGCCATGCGCATCCGGCCATCGAGCCACGGCCCGCCGCCGAGTCCTCCGATCACGGGAATCGAAACCGCTTGCACGACGGCGGGACCGGCCACCGGTCCCGAGTGCCTGAAGTCGAGAAGCGTGGCGCCCGCATCTTGCAATTGCTTTGCCTCCTCCACGAGCTTCTCCGGGGCCACCTGCTTTCCATGAAACTCGGCAAAGACCGGGATCCCGGCGCGAACGATCACGCGCACCGTGTCGGGAACGCCATAGACCTTCACCATGTCGGCGCCTCCCTCTTTGACGAGGCGAATGGCGGCGCTTAGCGCGGCCTCGCTGCCGTCTTGTACGGGACCGAAAGGGAGGTCGCAGCTGAGGAGCGCGCGCTTGACGCCGCGACGCACCGCTTTACAGACCACGGTCATCTCGTCCACCGTGACTTCGTCGGATTCCGCCCGGCCCCACAAATTGACGCCCACCGAGTCGCCCACGGAGACGATGTCCACCCCGGCACGATCCACGATCTGCGCGATCTGGTAGTCCCAGGCCACCACTCCAACAATCTTGCGTCCGTCGCGCTTCATTCTCTGAAGCGCGGGGATAGTCACCTTCTCCACGGTCTTCCTCTTTCCGGCCCGGCCGGGACGCATTCTTGCACAGTTCCGCCCGTACCTATTTAATCGGGGGAAGCGCCGGCGAGCCGCTTGATCGCGGAGAGGATCGCGCCCGGATGGGCGCGGTTCTTCCCGGCGATGTCGAGCGCGCTGCCGTGCGCGACCGCGGGCAATATCCCTCGAAGCATGGTGCCTCCTGCGAAGATGGTCTTGTTGGTTCCCCGTGCATTTTACCTATAGAATCGGACCGATCATGAGTTAACCGCGCAACGCACCGAGGTCTGCATGTCTGCAGTTCCCGAATCCCGCGCCTGGCCCGCCGAAGGCCTCACCCGCGTTCCGTACTGGGTCTACCAGGATGAGGACATCTACCGCCGCGAGCAGGAATTGATTTTCCGCGGCGCGACCTGGAATTTCCTCGGTCTCGAGGTCGAGCTGCCCAATCGCGGCGACTTCAAGACGAGCTTCGTCGGCGAGATGCCGGTGGTGGTGGCGCGCGACGAGGAAGGCGTGCTGCGCGCCTTCGAGAACCGCTGCGCGCACCGCGGGGCGCTGCTTTGCCTGAAGGACCGCGGCAACGCCAAAGAGATCGCCTGCGTCTATCACAACTGGACTTATGATCTGAGGGGCAACTTGACCGGAGTGGCGTTCCGGCGCGGCATCCAGGGCAAGGGCGGCATGCCGGCCGACGCGAAGCCGGAGAGCCAGGCGCCGCGCAAGCTGCGACTGGAGACGTTCTGCGGACTGATGTTCGCGACCCTGGCGGATGCGACGCCGCCCCTGGAGCAGTATCTCGGGACGGAAATCGCCGCGAAAGTGCGGCGCGTGATGAAAGGGCCCGTCAATATTCTCGGCGGCTACAGCCAGATTTTTCCCAATAACTGGAAGCTCTATCTCGACAACGTGAAGGACACGTATCACGCGAGCCTGCTTCATTTGTTCTTCGCCAAATTCCGGCTGAACCGGCTGGAGCAGAAGGGCGGGGTCATCGTCGGCGGCGACGGCGGCAATCACGCGAGCTTCACCATGATGAGGACCGACACCCGGGACGACGAGTACGAGAGGGCCGGGGTGCGCTCGGCGAGCGGCGGCTACAGCCTCGAAGCGCCGGAGCTTCTGCACTCGGTGGACGAGAACGGAGACGGCATCACGCTGCAGATCCTCGCGGTGTTTCCGGGCTTCGTGCTGCAGCAGATCATGAACAGCCTCGCAGTGCGCCAGGTAGTGCCCAAGGGCGTGGGCGAAACCGAGCTGGTATGGACCTGCTTCGGCTACGCGGACGACGACGAGAAAATGACCGAGCTGCGCCTGAAACAGGCGAACCTCATCGGCCCGGCGGGCTATATCTCGATGGAAGACGGCGCCGCGACGGGTTTCGTTCAGCGCGGCGTGCAGGGTGCGCCCGACCGTACCTCGTTCGTCGAGATGGGCGGCCGCGCCGTCGCGTCGGACGAGTCGCGGGTCACCGAAACCTCCGTGCGGGGATTCTGGCAGGCGTATCGGCGGCACATGGGTTTGTAATGCAATGGACGCCGAGCTGCAATTCAGAATCGAAAATCTCCTCTCGCGCTACGCGCACGCGATCGACGGCGACCGTCTGGAGGCATGGCCGGATTTCTTCGTGGAGGACGGACGCTACCGCATTACCACCGCGGAAAATATCGAGCGCAATCTACCGCTCTCAATCATCTACGCCGACTCGCGCGCCATGCTGCGCGACCGCGTGAGCGCGCTGCGCCACGCCAACATCTACGAAGCGCAGCGCTACCGCCACACCGTATCGTCCGTCCTGGTCGAGCGCGTGGACGCAAATACGGCGCGCGCGGTGTCGCATTTCATGGTGGCGCGCATCATGCACTCTGGCGAATCCATGCTGTTCGCGAGCGGCCGCTGCCTTGACCGCATCCGCTTGAATGGAGAGGGCGGTCAGGCGCAGTTCGAGGAGCGCATCGTCGTTTGCGACAGCCGTCAGTTCGACACGCTGCTCGCCATTCCGCTCTGAATTGCCCGCTGCCGGAGCAGCAGAGAACTACTGAATAAGGCCGCAAACCATGCGCGCGCCGCCTCCGCCCAGGGGAGCGGGGTGATCGGCGTGGTTGTCGCCTCCGGCATGAACCATCAAAGAGCGACCTTTTACGTCGCTGAGTTTAAGTCGGGGCGCCAATACCGGATTATTTGCATTGCCCATGGCGTCTACGAACAAGGCGGGCAAATCACCGAGATGCCCATCACCCCAAGGCAGGCCGTGGCGCTTGCTTGCAGCCGGATCGTAATGCCCTCCCGCTGCCAACGCAGGCACCATCTTCCCGCTTGCTTCCTTGGGCTCGCAACTGGGGTTTTCGTGCACGTGTAAGCCGTGCAATCCTTGCGGAAGCGCGGCAAGCGAGGGGCTGAACACGACACCATAGGGTGATTCGCTGACGACCACGTTGCCAACCGATTTCCCGATGCCCTTCTCGTCAACAGCATTCATCTGAACGGTAAATTCGGCCTGCGCCGCCCCGCACAGAGAAAGTGTGGCCGCCGCCAAAAACAATTCGAATCGCGCTTGCATGAATCCTCCTTTGTTGGTCAAAACAATCTATTGATGCTTTCGCAAACGTCCGCTCCCGAACGCGCGGCTGGACGACGGGCTCATGGATGTCCAGGATGCTCGAGCGCAGGCGCTGTCGGCGTCCAGCTATCCGCATGATAGGATATTTTGCACTTGGACTTGATTAGAGGAGGTTTATGATGATTGCCGCCGAAAAGAAGAACGCCGACAAGCTCGACGGGGAGATTCCCGCAAGCAGTGCCGGCATGACGTGTGCCTGTTGTTCGCCGCGGCGTGGTTTCCTCGGCAAGCTTGCCGCCCTGGGCGCGGCGGCGATCCTCCCCGGCGAGCTGACGGCGCAGCAGCCGAAGCCGGCGGCGTCGGCCGCCAGCGGCGGGAAACCTTTCCGCATCGACGTTCATCACCATCTTGTACCCCCGGGCTATCTTGATGAGGTGGGCGCGCGACGCCAGGGCGGGGGCAGGGTCAAGTGGAGTCCCGCCCTGTCCATCGAGGACATGGACAAGAGCGGTATCGCGATCTCCATGGTGTCGCTCATCCAGCCGGGCGTCTGGTTCGGCGACAGCGCGCTGGGGCGCCGCCTCGCGCGCCAGAGCAACGAATACGGGGCGCAACTGGTCCGGGACTATCCCGGCCGCTTCGGCAGCTTCGCCACATTGCCGCTGCCCGACGCCGAAGGAAGCCTTAAGGAAATCGAATTCGCCCTGGACACGCTCAAGGCCGAGGGCATCGGCCTGATGACGAGCTACCAGGACAAGTATCTCGGCGACGCGGCCTTCGCGCCGGTGTGGGAGGAGCTCAACCGGCGCAAGGCGGTGGTGTATACGCATCCCCTGACGCCCGACTGCTGCAGGAACACCGTGCAGGGCTTGCCGCCGGGCGTGATCGAATACGCAACCGACACCACCCGCACCATCGCGAGCCTGGTGTTCAGCGGCACCGCCGCGCGCTACCCGGACATACGCTGGATCTTCTCGCACGGCGGCGGCACCATGCCTTTCCTGCTCAGCCGGTTCACGCGGGAGGAAGCGGCGATGAAGGAGCGCGAGCAGCGGCTGCCGAGGGGCGTGATGCACGAACTGAAGAAGTTCTACTACGACACAGCCCAGGCGAACCATTCGGGCGCGCTTGGGGCGCTGCTGAAGATCGTTCCGTCGTCGCAGGTGCTGTACGGTTCGGACTTTCCGTTCCGCCCCGGCGCCGAAGTCAACGAAGGCCTGGCCGAGTTCCGCTTCGATCAGAAAGAACTTCGCGCCATCGACCGCGACAACGCGCTGAAGCTGCTGCCGAAGCTGAAAGCGTAAGCGCGGATATCCCCGGGCAGGGGGGCGTTGACGGCGGGGCGGAATCGCTACGCCGCGCGGCGGTACTCGTGCGAGCCGTCGAGCGCGCGAGCGAGATCGATCAGGCTCATGACGTTGTGCACCGGCAGGAATGCGTCCACGTGCGGCAGCATCGCGCGCACGCCCGCCGGCCGCGCCTCGAACCCCACGTAGCGCAGCAGCGGATTGAGCCAGATGAGCTTGCGGCAGGACTTGTGCAGCCGCTCCATCTGTTCGGCGAGTCCTTCGCCGACGTCGCCATCGAGGCCGTCGGAGATCATCAGCACCACGGCGTTCTGCCCGAGCACCCGCCGAGACCAGCGCAGGTTGAATTCGCGCAGGCAGTTGCCGATGCGCGTGCCGCCCGACCAGTCGGCGATGGCGTCGGAAACCCCGACCATGGCGACGTCGATGTCGCGATGGCGAAGGTGCCGCGTGATATTGGTGAGCCGCGTGCCGAATACAAAGCTCGTCACCCGGTCGCGGTCGCTCGTGATCGCGTGCAGGAAATGCAGGAACATGCGCGAGTAGCGGTTCATCGAGCCCGACACGTCGCACAGCGCCACCAGCGGCGGGTGGCGGTGCGTGGGCGAGCGCTTGCGCAGGGAAAGGAGCTGGCTGCCGCCGCGCAGGCTCGCGCGCAAGGTCGCGCGCAGGTCCACGCGGGCGCCGTGCGGATCCGGCTTCAGCCACCGCGTGAGAATTTCCGGGATCGGCAGGCGCAGCTTCGCGATCATCTGCCTCGCCTGCGCGATCTCTTCGCTCGTCATGGTCTCGAAGTCGGCGTGCTGAAGCACCTCGCGCGAGGAAAACGTCAGCGCCGCGTCGAGCTGAACTTCGGGCGGCGGCTCGCCGGCGGATTCCTTGGTTTTCTTCGGCTTGAGGCGCAGCGCCTCGGCGACGCGGTTCGATGCATCGCGCGTGTCATCCTTCGTGTGGCGGCCGTACACCTGCGGCAGGAGCATCGCCATGACGCGTTCGAGCAGCTGCGGGTCGCGCCAGAAGATGTGGAAGGCCTGGTCGAAGATCTCGAACTGCTCGCGGCGATCGAGGAATACCGAGGCGAGCGTCCAGTAGAAGTCGTCGCGCCGTTCGACGCCCGCGACTTCGACCGCGCGCACCGCATCGAGCACGCGGTCGGGCCCGATCGGCAGTCCCGCCGCGCGCAGCACGCGCGCGAAGTGCATGACGTTTTCGGCGAGACGGCCCTGATCCCGCATGGACTTGCTATGCTTCCACCGGGCGGCGCTGCGCGAGCGGAGATTCCTTGGCGAATTTCTCGATCCGGCGCGAAGCGATCACCCGTTGATCCCTCGCATAAGCTTCGTGGTTGCGCTCAACGTCTTCCAGACGATAGACGTAATTCACCATCATTCCGGCCGAGCTGCGCATCCCGGTCGCCGACGTGTCGCCCAGCCAGTTGAGCCATCCCAGACGGGCGCCGTTGCCGAGATGGAAGCGCGCCACCGGGTCGAGCGGCTCCCGGCCTTGCTTCGCGTGCAGGAGGAAGTGCGCGCAAAGCCGGCTGAGTTGCCGCTGCAGTTCCGCGGGCGCCGCCTTGTCCTCGTGCCAGCCGGGCACTTCGAGCCTGGCGATGAGGGCGGTGAGATCTCCGCGCCGGGGATCGCCGTTCTGGCGATCCGCTTCCGCGACAAGCCAGCGGCGAAAGCCGGGGATCGGCGAGAGGGTCGAAAAAATCCTCAACCGGGGAAACTCGCGACCGAGGTCTTCCGCGACCTGCTTGATAATAAGGTTGCCGAACGACACCCCGCGCAGGCCTTCCTGGCAGTTGGTGATCGAATAAAAGATCGCGCAGCGCGCGGAGGCGGGATCGACAACGGGCGAATCCGGATCGAGCAGCGGCTGAACCCTGGTGCTCAATCGGCGCGTGAGCGCGACCTCGATGAAGATCACCGGCTCGTCGGGCAGTGTCGGATGGAAAAAGGCATAACAGCGGCGGTCGGCCTGCAACCGGCGGCGCAGGTCGCGCCAACCCTGGATTTCGTGCACGGCCTCGTACTGGATCAGTTTCTCCAGCACCAGCGCGGAAGTGCGCCAATCGATCCTCTGCAAGACCAGAAAGCCGCGGTTGAACCAGGAGTGGAACAGGTGACCGAGATCGGCCTCGATGCTCGCCCACTGCGGTTGCGCATCGAGTTCCTTGAGCAGGCGGCGTCGCATCTCCAGGAGCACCCCGATGCCGCCCGGCGCCATATTGAGACGCTGGAACAGCTCCTGGCGCGGGGATTCCACCGCCCGCTGCAGGCCGACAAGATTCGCCTGGGACGGATCTGTGCGGTAAGCGTCGGCGGCTTGTCCGACCTGCTCTTGATTGGGGGAAAACTCCTTGACGAGGAGGTTGAAGAACACTTCGAGAGCGGGCTTGTCGAGCGATTGATACGCAGCCAGCGCGTCCCGTGCAACGCGGGCGCCGGACACTTCGCCGCGCTTTGACAGCAGCGCGTGGCAAAGAGACACTGGCCGGCGGGCCCTGCGAACGGCGACGCGTGAAAACGTTCTTGAACGTAACGACATGGACCCCAGCAGGCGCTGGAGGAAGGCAGGCTTGTACATACCTACTTATCCGACAATCTAGGCGGCCGCCAGTTCGGCTTTCACTTCCGCGAGCAGCCGCTCGGCCTCGCTGCCCCTAACGCGCGTGATGTCGTCCTGGTACTTGAGCAGAGCGCCGAGGGTGTCGTTGATGGTCTGCGGATCGAGCGCCATCCTGTCCAGCGCCACCAGCGCTTTCGACCAGTCGATGGTCTCGGCGACGCCGGGGAGCTTGAAGAGGTCCATCTTCCTGAGGCGCTGCACGAAGGCGACCACCTCGCGCGTGAGCTTCGCCGCCGCCTCGGGCGCCTTGCGCCCAAGGATCTCGAGCTCGCGCGCGGCGTCGGGATAATCCACCCAGTGGTAAAAGCAGCGGCGCTTGATGGCGTCGTGGATCTCGCGGGTGCGGTTGGAGGTGACCACGACGATCGGCGGCTCCTTGGCCTTGATCGTGCCGATCTCGGGAATGGTGATCTGGAAATCCGACAGCACTTCCAGCAGATACGCCTCGAAAGGCTCGTCGGTACGGTCGAGCTCGTCGATCAGCAGCACGGGCGCCGCGCCCGGCTCACCTTCGAGTGCCTGCATCAGCGGCCGCTTGACGAGAAAACGCTCGGAAAAAATGTCCTTCTCAAGCCTTGCGCGCGACGCGCCTTGCGCTTCTGCCGGGCCGGGGCCGCCGGCCTCGTTGACTTTCAGATTGGCCGCTTCTGCCAATCTGATCTCGATCATCTGCCTGGAATAGTTCCATTCGTATACGGCGGAGGCGATGTCGAGGCCTTCGTAGCACTGCAGCCTGACGAGTTTGCGGCCGAGGCTGGAGGCGAGAACTTTCGCGATCTCGGTCTTGCCGACGCCGGCTTCGCCTTCGAGGAACAGCGGCCGGCCCATCTTGAGGGAAAGGAAAACCGCCGTCGCGAGGCTGCGATCGGCCACGTAATCGGCGCCCGCAAGCAGCGCCTCGGTGTCGTCGATGGATTTTGGCAGGGCCTTCATCCGGCAATTATGCCAGCCCGGTCGGCAAAATGCCGTTCCTCAGGAAGGGGAGCACGCGGGGCTGAGGATGGGTTGGGACCCGTCCGTTCCCACCCGGGTCCCCTCGTGTCGTAACAGAGGCCACCTCCCCCGGGGAAGAGGGAGGGCCGGCAGGGGACCCGGAAACCGGTACCCCGTATTTTTCTACTTCAGCGCTGCCTCGACGGCCCGCCGGGCCATCACCGTGATCAGGTGCGCGCGGTAGTCCGCTTTTGCATGGAGATCGGAGTTGAGGTTCTTGTCCGGGACCTTGATGTTCGCCACCGATTCCGGCGCGAATTTCGCGGCGAGCGCCTTTTCCATCTCGGGTACGCGGAACACGCACGGGCCCGCGCCCGTCACCGCGACGCGCACGCCGCTGCCGGATTCCGCGACGAACACGCCCACGATGGCGTAGCGCGAGGCCGGGTTCTTGAACTTCGTGTACGCGGCGCGTTTCGGCACGGGGAAGCTCACCGCGGTGATGATTTCTCCCTGCGCGAGCGCCGTCTCGTACAGGCCCTTGAAGAACTCGTCGGCGGAAATCTTGCGCTTGTTGGTGATGATGGTCGCGGCGAGCCCGAGGACGCCGGCCGGATAGTCGGCCGCCGGATCGTTGTTGGCGAGCGAGCCGCCGATCGTGCCCATGTTGCGCACCTGGCGGTCGCCGATGCCGCCGGCCAGGGCGGCAAGCGCCGGAATTGCCTTTTTCACCTCGGCCGAAGCGGCCACCTCGGCATGGCGCGTCATCGCGCCGATCGTCACGGCGCTCTTGTCCGCCTTGATTCCGGAGAGTTCCCTGATCGTGCCGAGATCGACGATGTCCGTGGGGTGCGCAAGTCGCAGCTTCATCGCCGCGACCAGGCTCTGGCCGCCGGCGAGCACTTTGGCGTCGGCATTCTTGGAAATGACTTTGGCCGCGTCATCGACCGATTTGGCTTTCTGGTATTTGAACGAGTACATGGTTGTTTTCTCCTTAGGCCGCGGCCTTGATCCTGTTTTCCTGGCATACGCGCCAGACGCGCTGGGGTGTCGCCGGCATCTCGATGTCCTTGACGCCGAGCGCGTCGGTGATCGCATTGATCAGCGCCGCGGGGGCGCCTATGGCACCGGCCTCGCCGCAGCCTTTCACCCCGAGCGGATTGTGCGTGCAGGGCGTTTCCTTGGTGCCGACCTTGTACGCCGGCACGTCGTCCGCGCGCGGCATGCAGTAGTCGAGGTATGAGCCCGTGACCAGTTGCCCCGACTGGGGATCGTAGTGGCAGCCCTCGGTGAGCGCCTGACCGATGCCCTGCGTGAGTCCGCCGTGCACCTGACCCTCGACGATCATCGGATTGATGATCTTGCCGAAATCGTCCACCGCGGTGAAATTGACGACCTTGACGGTCCCCGTGTCCGGGTCCACCTCGACTTCGCAGATGTGGCTGCCGGCGGGGAAAGTGAAGTTGGCCGGATCGTAGAAGGCATTCTCGTTCAGTCCGGGCTCGAGTTTGTCGAGCGGGTAGTTGTGCGGCACGTAGGCGGCCAGCGAGACCTCGGCGAACGCCTTCTTCTTGTCCGTGCCCTTCACGACGAATGCCCCGTCCTTGAATTCGATATCGGCTTCCGCGGCCTCCAACAGGTGCGCCGCGATTTTCTTGCCCTTGGCGACGACTTTGTCGAGCGCCTTGACGATGGCGGCTCCGCCGACCGCGATCGAGCGCGAGCCGTAGGTGCCCATGCCGAACAGGACCTTCGACGTGTCGCCGTGGACGATGTCGACGTCATCCATGGGGATGCCCAGGCGATCGGCCACGACCTGCGCAAACGTGGTCTCGTGCCCCTGGCCGTGGGAGTGCGAACCCGTAAACACCGTGACCTTGCCGGTCGGATGCACGCGGACCTCGCCGGCCTCAAACAGCCCGGCGCGCGCGCCCAGTGCTCCCGCCACGTTCGAAGGCGCGATGCCGCAGGCCTCGATGTAGCAGGAATAGCCCAGGCCCCGGAGCTTGCCGCGCCTCGCGGCATCCGCCTTGCGCGCGGAGAATCCGGCCACGTCCGCGACCTTCAACGACTCGGCAAGCGTCGCCTCGTAGTTGCCGGTGTCGTACAGGAGCGCGACCGGCGTCTGGTAGGGGAAGCTCGTGATGAAGTTGCGCCTGCGGATCTCCACCGGGTTCATCTTCATCTCGCGCGCCGCGGTTTCGACCAGCCGCTCGACCACATAGGTCGCCTCGGGGCGGCCCGCGCCGCGGTAGGCGTCCACCGGCGCGGTGTTGGTGAACACCGCCGTGACCTCGGCGTAGATCGCCGGCGTCGTATATTGGCCCGCGAGCAGCGTGGCGTAGAGAATCGTCGGGATGCACGAGGAGAAGGTCGAGAGGTATGCTCCCATGTTCGCGGTGGTGGTGACGCGCATCGCGAGGAACTTGCCGCTCGCGTCGAGCGCCAGTTCCGCCTTGGTCACGTGATCGCGGCCGTGCGCGTCGGACACGAAGGATTCGCTGCGCTCGGCGGTCCATTTCACCGGGCGGTTGATTCTCTTCGTCGCCCAGGTCATCACCACGTCCTCGGCGTAGAGATAGATCTTCGAGCCGAAGCCGCCGCCGACATCGGGCGCCACCACGCGCACCTTGTGCTCGGGCAGCCCGAGCACGAAGGCGGTCATCAGCAGGCGCTCGACGTGCGGGTTCTGGCTGGCGACGTAAAGCGTATAGCTGTCGTCGGCGCGCGAGTAGCTCGCGTTCGCCGCGCGCGGCTCGATGGCGTTGGGGATGAGCCGGTTGTTGATGAACTCGAGCTGGGTGACGTGGGCGGCGGAGGCGAACGCCTTGTCCACCGCGGCCTTGTCGCCGAGCCCCCAGACATAGCAGGTATTGTCCGGCGCGATGTCGTGGATCGCCGGCCCGCCCTTTTTGCGCGCATCGCCGGCGCGCACCACGGCCGGCAGCACGTCGTAATCGACCTGCACCATCTCGGCGGCATCTTTCGCCTGCTGGTAGGTCTCGGCAATGACGACGGCGACGTGGTCGCCGACGTAGCGCACTTTCCCTTGCGCGAGGCAGGGGTGCGGCGGCTCCTTCATCGGCTGGCCGTTGACGTCGGTGATGAGCCAGCCGCAGGGCAGGCCTCCGACCTTGGCTTCGGCGAGATCGTCGCCGGTGAAGATGGCGACGACGCCCGGCGCCTTCAGCGCCTTGTCCTTCCTGATCGATTTTATTTTCGCGTGGGCGTGCGGCGAGCGCACGAAGCACGCGTAGGTCTGTCCCGGCAGCGCAATGTCGTC
>JBGPYQ010000007.1:0-34943 GCA_041493345.1 Gammaproteobacteria bacterium
ACCCAGACGACGTCCTTGCCCTGCTGCCCGACCTGGGGCTGATAATCCTTTTGCTGCGCGTGCGCGGCAGGTACAGCGATCAGCGCGGCGACGGCAAGCGCCGCCGCAGCGCCTCTGGTGAAAATTGCGTACGACATGTTGTCCTCTCGGGATGAGTTGAACGGAAAGCCGGTGGAAACTTGCGCGCTCGCCGGCCAACAGCCGGCGGGCCGCGTTTATTCCGCGGTTACAGAACCTCTGCCGCGTGGTCGGCGAGCCGCGAGCGCTCGCCGCGCTGCAGGGTGACGTGGCCGGAATGCGACCAGCCCTTCATGCGGTCGACCACGTAGGTCACTCCGGAACTGCCCTCGGTGAGGTACGGGGTGTCGATCTGGGCGATATTGCCCAGGCACACCACCTTGGTGCCGGGGCCGGCGCGGGTGATCAGCGTCTTCATCTGCTTGGGCGTCAGGTTCTGCGCCTCGTCGATGATGAGGTACTTGTTGATGAAGGTGCGGCCGCGCATGAAATTGAGCGACTTGATCTTGATTCTCGAGCGGATCAGGTCACGCGTCGCCGCGCGACCCCATTCGCCCGCCTCGTCGTCGCTCTTGTTCAGCACGTCGAGGTTGTCTTCCAGCGCGCCCATCCACGGCGCCATTTTTTCCTCCTCGGTCCCGGGAAGAAAGCCGATATCCTCTCCCACCGGCACGGTGATGCGGGTCATGATGATCTCGGAGTAGAGCTTTGATTCGAGCGTCTGCATCAGGCCGGCGGCAAGCGTGAGGAGCGTTTTGCCGGTCCCCGCCTGCCCGAGCAGGGTGACGAAATCGATCTCGGGGTTCATGAGCAGATTGAGGGCGAAGTTCTGTTCGCGGTTGCGCGCCGTGATGCCCCAGACGTTGTTCTTGTGGTGCGTATAGTCGCGCACGGTCTCGAGAACCGCGATGCGGCCGGAGACTTCCTTCACCACTGCGAGCAGCGGCCGGTCGCCTTCCTGGAAAACGAACTCATTCAGGAGCAGCTTCTGGCACAGCGGCCCGTGGATGCGGTAATAGGTGCGGCCTTCGCGCTTCCATGATTCCATGTCGCGGCCATGGTGGTCCCAGAAGTCCGCGGGCAGCTCGCGCACGCCGGTATAGAGGAGATCGGTGTCCTCCAGCACCTTGTCGTTGAAATAGTCCTCCGCCGCCAGGCCCAGGGCGCGGGCCTTGATTCGCATGTTGATGTCTTTCGACACCAGGATGACGTGGCGCCGGGGCTCGCGCTTGTGCAGGTAGATCACCACGCCGATGATGTGGTTGTCGGTCTTGCCGATCGGCAGGTTCGCCGGGATGTGGCCGTTGATCGCCTCGGTCTGGAGGAACAGGCGTCCCGTGGCGTTGTCGGCATCGTGGCGCTTGAGCGCGATGCCGGCGTCGATCGGCCCCTTGGCATGGCTGACGATATCGTCGAGGAAACGGCTTGCCTGGCGCGCGTTGCGCGCGACCTCGGAAATGCCGCTCTTGTTGTCGTCCAGCTCCTCCAGCGTCATGATCGGCAGGAAGATGTCGTGCTCCTCGAACCTGAACAGGCTCGTCGGATCGTGCATCAGCACATTGGTATCGAGGACGAAAAGCTTTGTGAGGGGGCTGCGGGATTTGGCTCGGGATCGGCGGGAGGGCATGGATTTCCGCGAGTCTTCCGCGGCAGGGGTGGAATCGGCGCGCTGCTCAAAATGCAGAATCATGACAGAAATCCGAGAAGTTCCGCGAGCAACTCCGCCGGCGCTTCCTCGGGAATGTAATGGCCGCAGTCCAGTGCCCGGCCCTGGACGCTTTCGGCCCGTTCAGTCCAATCGGAAAGGGGCTGGAAGCAGCGCGCGATGGTTCCCTGCTGGCCCCACAGGACGAGCAGCGGCGCTGCGACCTTCTTGTGCAGATCGCCCTCGTCGTGGACGAGGTCTATGCTTTCCGCGGCGCGGTAGTCCTCGCAACTGGCGTGGATCGTGGCCGGATCGCGAAAGCAGCGCAGATACTCGGCGAGCGCTTCGGGCGTGAAGGGCTTCAGGCCCGCGTGGCGCGTGCCCATGTGACTCTTCAGGTAAAAATCCGGGTCGGCGCCGATCAGCGTCTCCGGAATCGGCTCGGGGCGCAGCAGGAAGAACCAGTGGTAATACGCCTTGGCGAATTCGCGGCCGACGTTCTGGTACATGGTGCGCGTCGGCACGATGTCGAGCACGGCGAGCTTTCTCACGCTCGCCGGATGATCGAGCGCCATGCGGTGCGCCACGCGCCCGCCGCGGTCGTGGCCGACGACGAAGAACGCCTCGTGGCCCAACGCATGCATGACCTCGACCTGGTCTTTGGCCATCGCGCGCTTGGAATAGTTGCCGTGGTCGGGCAACCCGTGGGGCTTGTCGCTGTCACCGTAGCCGCGCAAGTCGGCGGCGACCACCGTGAATTGCTTCGCCAGCTCCGGCGCCGTTCGATGCCAGATCGCATGTGTCTGCGGATAGCCGTGCAGCAGAAGCAGCGGCGGTCCCTTGCCGCCGTGCACGAGGTTGATCGTGGCGCCGCTCGCCTTGATTCGCTGATTTGTGAACCCCTCAAACATGGACAAGGTTCAAAAGCGGTAACACGGACGGCGTTCCAGCTTTAACGGTCACGTCAGGAACTCCTTGCCCTGAAGCGCGAGGGTGCCGGAGCGGCCGGGGATCTCGCCGATCGCGATTTCGTTGCGCGGCAGGCTCTTGAGGTCCAGCGTCTCCGCGAGCTCGCGCATCGACACCAGCTCGTAGCCCTGGCTTTTCCATCCGGCAAGCAGCTCGTCGAATACCGGAGCGAGCTTTCCGCCCTCGAGCTCGGCGTGCAGCGTGTAGACATGCCCGCCTTGCGGCGGCACCTTGGTGCGATCGAGCAGGTGCGCGGCGACGTTCTTCGCCGTGAGCCCGTTCGCTCCGATCAGCTCGTCGAGCGTCGGCAGGGTCGTGGGCAGCTGGGGGCAGGCGACGATCTCGGCGCGCCATACGGGAATGAAGGGGCAAGTGCCGCGCGTATCGGAGCAGTAATCGAAGCCCAGGCGCTGCGTCAGACGCAGGGCGTGCAGGTTCATCTGCCAACCCGCCGCGCCGTGCGAGCGTGCGGGCTCGCCGAAGATCTTGTCGAAGCGCTCGCGCGCGAGGCGCATCTGGCGCTCGGTCCATCCCGCGCTCGCGTTGCCGACGCCGTCCTGCCATTTCACGTGGTCCCAGGAGTGGATGCCGGCTTCGAAGCCCGCGTCGCGCACCGAGCGCATCGCGTCCGCGCAGCGGCGGCCGATATCCGGGCCGGGCAGCAGCGTTCCGTAGAGCAGGGTCAGCAGGCCGTAGTGAGAGAGCGCGGAAGTTCGCGACACCTTGCCGATGAAGCCGCGGCGGAACAGGCGCTTGATCGCGCGGCCGGTGTGATCGGGGCCGAGGCTGAAGAGAAAGGTCGCGCCGGCACCGTGCTTCTTCAGCAGCTCGACCAGCCGCGGCACGCCCTTGCGGGTGCCGCGGTAGGTGTCGACGTCTATTTTCAGCGCGAGTTTCAAGTTACAGGCTCACCATAGAGGCCCAGAGGCAAAAGGAAGTCCGTTGTTTTGCTCGGTGTCGTCGGTTCAATTCAATCCACCAAATGGCGTGCTTCCGCGACGTGGCTGCGGTAGGCGTCGAAGATGCGCTTCAGGGCCTGCTGCATGTCCACCCGCGGCTTCCAGCCCAACTCCTTCATGGTGTTCGCGATCTTCGGCACGCGGTTTTGCACGTCCTGGTAGCCCTTGCCGTAATACTGCATGGCCGTGGTTTCGATCAGCTTCACCTTCTTCGCGCTGTCGCGGTATTCGGGGTAGGCGAGGGCGAGCTTCACCATCATGGCGGCCAGCGTTTTCACGGAGTAATTGTTCTTCGGGTTGCCGATGTTGTATATCTTTCCGCTGGCGATCCCTTTCGGATTCTCGATGATCTTCATCAGCGCATCGATGCCGTCGTCGATGTAGGTGAAGGCGCGCTTCTGTCCGCCCCCGTCCACGAGCTTGATGGACTCGCCCCGGACGATGTGGCCGAAGAACTGCGTGATCACCCGCGAGCTGCCTTCCTTGGCGGCGTTCATGTTGTCCAGTCCCGACCCGATCCAGTTGAACGGCCGGAACAGGGTGTAGTCGAGCTTTTCCTGCATGCCGTAGGCGTGGATGACGCGGTCCATGAGTTGTTTCGCGCAGGCATAAATCCAGCGCGGCTTGTTGATCGGGCCGTACACCAGCGGCGATGCCTCCGGATCGAATTCACGGTCGGGGCACATGCCATAGACCTCGGAGGTCGAAGGAAAAATGAGGCGCTTTCCGTGCTTGACGCATGCGCGCACTATCGGAAGATTCGCCTCGAAGTCGAGCTCGAATACCCTGAGCGGCTCCTTGACGTAAGTCGCCGGCGTGGCGATCGCCACCAGCGGCAGCACCGCGTCGCACTTGCGCACGTTGTACTCGATCCACTCGCGGTTGATGGTGATGTCGCCCTCGAAGAAGTGAAAGCGCTCGTGCCCCACGAGATCGGCGATGCGGTCGGCCTGCATGTCCATGCCGTAGACCTCCCAGTCGGTCTTCGTGACGATGCGCTTGGAGAGGTGGTGGCCGATGAAGCCGTTGACGCCGAGGATGAGGACTCTTTTCATTTCCACTCCCTACTTTAAAGGCAGCCTGCGAGCGCCGATGCGGCTCGCGAATTCCCGCGCAGGAAGCGGCTTTCCGTCCAGCTCCAGCTCGAGCAGCTCGATCACGCCGCCGTCAACACAGGCGGCGTAGCAGCGGCCGCCCTCCGCGTACAGAAAGGCGGCAGGCCGCGAGCCGCCGTTTCGCGCAAGCAGCCGCGTGCGCAGCACCCGCAATCGCCGGCCATCGGCTTCGGTGAATGCGCCGGGATAAGGCGGCGCCACCGCGCGCACGAGATCGTGCACCTTTTTTGCGGGCCCGCTCCAGTCCATGCGCCCGTCCTCGGGCCTGCGGCCGCCGAAGTAGCCGCCCTTGGAAAAATCCTGCGGGTGCGGGACCGCGCTGCCGTCGATCAGGCCCGGCAGGCTGCGCGCGAGCAACCGTTCCGCGGCGTCGGTCACCTTGTGGAACACGTCGATCGCGAGGTCGTCGGGAAGTATGGCCACCGCTTCCTGGCCGACGACGCGCCCGGCGTCGGGCTTTTCCACCATCTCGTGCAGGGTCGCTCCGGTCTCGGTCTCGCCGCGCAGGATCGCCCAGTTGACCGGCGCGCGCCCGCGGTATTTCGGCAGGAGCGATCCGTGCATGTTGAATGCGCCGCGCTTCGGGATCGCGAGCAATGCGGGCTTCAGCATCGCGCGGTAGTAAAACGAGAACAGGAAATCGGGCTGCAGCGTACGCACTCTTTCGACGAAGTCCGGCGAATTGGGGTCATCGGGCGCGCTGGTTTCGATGCCCCGCTCGCGCGCAAGCGCCGCAACGCTTTCGAACCAGATGTTCTCGCCGGCATCGTCGCGATGGGTAACGACCAGGGGCACGTCGACGCGCCGGTCGAGCAGCACCTTGAGACAACGGCAGCCGACGTTGTGGTATGCGAAAACGACGGCAACGGTCACTCTTTCCGCTCCAGCACCGCCTGCACCAGATAACGCGGGCGTTGCCGGACCTGCTCGTAGATGCGGCCCACGTACTCCCCGAGAAGACCGATGCCGAACAGGGTGATGCCGATCAGGAAGAACGCGATGCCGAACAGCGTGAACACCCCTTCTGCCTCGGGCCCGACGACGAGGCGCCGGATGAAGAGGAAGACCACGAACGCAAGCGACAGCAGCGAGATGAGGATTCCCGACAGCGAAAAGAGCTGCAGCGGCATCACCGAGAATCCGGTGACGAGGTCGAAGTTGAGCCGCACGAGGTCGTATAGGGAATACTTCGATTCGCCGGCGGCGCGCTCCTCATGCGCGATTTCGATCTCGGTGGGGTGCTGCGCGAAGGTATAGGCGAGAGCGGGAATAAATGTGTTGACCTCGCGGCAGCTGTTGACCGCGTCGACGACGGCGCGGCTGTAGGCGCGCAGCATGCAGCCCTGGTCGGTCATATGGATGCGCGTGATGCGCTCGCGCAGCGCGTTCATCAGCCGCGAAGCAAAGCGCCGGAAGGCCGAGTCGCGGCGCTCGCGGCGCACGGTGCCGACGTAGTCGAAGCCTTCGTCCAGCTTTTCGAGGAGCTTCGCGATTTCCTCGGGCGGGTTCTGCAGGTCGGCGTCCAGCGTCACGACGCGCTCGCCGCGGCTGTGCTCGAATCCGGCCATGATGGCGAGATGCTGGCCGAAATTGCCGTTGAACAGTATGACGCGAGTGACCTCGGGCCGGCGCTCGAACTGCTCGCGAAGCAGCGCCGCGGAGCGGTCGCGGCTGCCGTCGTTGATGAATATCACCTCGTAGCGGGTCCCGAGCGCGTCGAGCGCGGGATACATGCGCGCAAACAGCGCCGGCAGAACGGCTTCCTCGTTGTAGACCGGGATGACCACCGAAACGCCCGGCCTCATTGAAGAATCTCCCGAAGGACATGCGCAGCGGCGTCGCACACGCGCTCTACGCCTGATTTTTCCATTGCAGGGAAGAGCGGCAGGGTCGCGATGCCCTTGCCGACGCGCTCGGCGTGGGGGAACTGGCCTGTTTTCCAGCCGAGCGAGCGGTACAGGGAAAAAAGATGGATGGCCGGATAGTGCACGCCGATGCCGATGTCCCTGTCGCGCATCTTGGCGATGAACTTGGCCCGCCTCACGCGCCCCGGCAGCACCACCTGGAACATGTGCCAGTTGGAGTTCTCGAAATCGGGAACCGGAAGCTCGCAGCCGAGCTCGCGGTCGAAGCATTCGAAATAGTGATGGGCGAGTTCGCGCCGCTTGTCGGTGAATTCCCGCAGACGCTCGAGCTGTCCGAGCCCGATGCGCGCCGCGACGTCGGTGAGGTTGAACTTGCCGCCCACCACGTCCACGTCCATGCCATCCTCGCCGGCGCGCGTCACGCCCTGGAGCCGCAGTTTCTCGCACAGGGCGACGTCGCTCTCGCCGGGAAGCACGATGCAGCCGCCTTCCCCGCACGTGATGTTTTTATTCGCGTGGAAGCTGAATGCGATCAGGTCGCCGCGGCTGCCGATGTGCGTTAGTTTCCACGACGAACCGAACGCCTGTGCCGCGTCTTCGAGCACGCGCAGATGGTGTTTTTCCGCGATGGCGTACAGGCGGTCTAGATCCACCGGCAGGCCGGCGAGATAGACCGGGAGGATCGCCTTTGTGTTCTTCGTGACGGCGGACTCGATGCTCTCGAGGTCGATATTGCGCGTCGCAGGATCGACGTCGACGAAGACGGGCTTCGCTCCCAGCTCGAGAATGACGTTGCTCGTCGCGACCCAGGAAAGCGGCGTGGTGATGACCTCATCGCCGGGCCCGATGCCGGCGAGTCGAAGCCCGATGGACAGCGCGGCGGTGCCGGAGTTGAAAGTGCGCACCGGGCGGCCGCCGCAGTAGCGCGACAGCTCGGCCTCGAATTTCTTGACCTGGGGCCCCGAGGTGATCCACCCGGAGCGCAGCACCTTGGCGACGCCGGCGATGGTCTCTTCGTCAATCGTCGGACGGGTAAAGGGAAGAAAAGCCGGGTTCGTCATTCGAGCGGGTACGCGCAGCGGGCACGAAACGCGTTCGAGCATGGCGGATTTGGGGGATCTGCAAGGGGGCGTCGCCCCCTTGTTCTTTTGCCCGGACGCGTGAAGGGGAGGAACTCCATGCCGCGCGGGTCAGCTCTTCGCCACCAGGAACACGCCCGCGACGATGAAGGCGATGCCGATGAGCTTCTGCGCGGTGAGCGACTCCCCGAACAAGTACCAGGCGGCGATCGCGTTCAGCACGTAGCCGACCGAGAGCATGGGGTAGGCGATGGAAACATCGACGCGCGAGAGGCCCAGGATCCAGACCCCCACGCTCACGACGTAGCAGGCGAAACCGCCCATGATGTGCGGCTCGAAGGCGAGCTTCATGCCCACGGGGACGAGGTTCTGCGCGCTGAACTCGAACTGACCGACCGCGTTGGTGCCGGCCTTCAGCAGCAGTTGCGCCGCAGCGTTCAGCAACACGCCGAGCATGAGCAGGCCGAAGCTGGTCGCGTTCATGGTTTTTTCACGAAGATTCGGCGCGGGTCGCGCGCGATGATCTGCATGGGAACGGGATGCGATTTCCGGAATTCGGCGAAGTCTCCCGGATTGAACATTGCGAAAGCCTCGCGGTCGGCCTGCCAGGCGCGCGCAAATGCCGCCATGTCCGGCAGGAATTTCTGCGGCTCCCAGCCGATCGCCTTGGCGAGCTCGTCCTTGTAGGCCACCATGGTCACGGTTCGTCCGAGGTAGTACGGCAGAGTGTGATCGAAGGTGTTGACCACGTAAAAGGGTACGTCCGGTTTGAGCTGATCCCGGATTTTCTGGACGCTATGATACGCGGAATACGCGGGCGCGAGCTGCTCGTAGCCCGAGAGTCCGGCCTGCACGGCGACCAGGCCGCCGGCCGCGAGCGCGAGCGTGGCCGCCAGGGGCCGCCGGCACAGGCAAAACCATGCGGAGGCCGCGGCGGCGGCGAAGAGAACGACGCCGGCGGCGGCGAGCCAGGGCACGTAGCCCGCGAGCAGTTCGCTCGGCAGGCTGGGCTCGGCGTAGCGCATCGCCAGAGGCGATGCGGCCGCGAAGGCGAGCCCGAGCACCACGGACAAAAGCGCCTGCGAGAGGACAAGCCGCGTCCCGGCGTTGACGAGATAGCGTCCGGTAAGCAGCGCCAGCGCCGGAAACAGCGGCAGGATGTAGGAGCCGAGCTTCGAGCCCGAGGCGGAAAAGAACACGAAAACCACCGCACACCAGAGCAGCAGGAAGCGCTGCGGCTGAAAATTCGCGGAGGGCGCGCGCGTCCACGCCTGCCGCAGCGCCGGGACGAGGCTCACGATCCAGGGCAGGACGCCGCCGAGCAGCACCGGGACGAAATACCAGATGGGCTGGTAGCGCCCGTGTTCCTTGGTGAAAAATCGCTCGAAGTGCTCCTGGATGAAAAAGAACCGGAAGAACTCGGGATTGGCGAGCGAGACCGCGACAAACCACGGCGCGGCGATGGCCAGGAACAGCAGTCCCCCCGGGACAATGTGCAGCCGCGCGAGCCGCTTCCAGTCGCGCTCGACCAGGACATGCAGCGCGACGGCCGCCCCCGGAAGCACCAAGCCGACAAGGCCCTTGCTGAGCACAGCCAGCGCAGCGGCACCCCATGCGATGAGCATCCAGCGGCGTCTCTCCAGGTCGCCGGCGCCGTCGCGCTGCGCGATGGCGATCGCGAATACGGCCGCCGACATGAAAAACGTGAGCGCCATGTCGAGCGTGAGCACATGGCCGATGAACACATAAATGGCGCTGCTCGCCGCGACCGCGGCGCCATGGAGTCCGGCCGGAGGGCCGAACAGCCGGTTGCCGGCGTGGAACACGAGCAATACGCCGAGGAATCCCGCGAGTCCCGGCCACAGGCGCGCCGCCCATTCGTTTTCGCCGAACAGCGTGAACGCCGCCGCGGTCGCCCAGTACTGCAGCGCCGGTTTCTCGAAATACTTGAATCCGTTCAGCCGCGGCGTGAGCCAGTCGCCGCTTGCCACCATCTCGCGCGGAATTTCGGCGTAGCGTCCTTCGTCGGACTTTACGAGATGACGGTATCCCAGATTGCAAAACCACGCGAGCGTGAACGCCGCGAGCAAGGCGAGCAGGGTGCGGCGCGAAATAGTGGACTCCGTTGTCATTCTGAGGCGCTGCAAGCGCCGAAGAATCTGCTGTTTTGCAGGAAAAGCAGATCCTTCGCGGAGCTTACCCTTGAGCAAAGCGAAGGGCTCAGGATGACGGCGGCCAATTCGAGTTGTGCCACTGTTAATCGAATAGCAAGGCCGCCGCCACCTTGCGCTCTTCAGCCATGAGGATGTTGTAGGTGCGGCAGGCGGCCTGCACGTCCATGACCTCGACGCCGACGCCGGCCTGAATCAGCGGCCGCATGATCTCGGGGCGGGGGAAGCGCTGCTGCGCGCCGGTGCCCAGCAGGATGATCTCGCGATCGAGATCCGCCAGCACCGAGAGATGCTCTGGCGCGAGCGCCTCGAAGCTCGTCGCCGGCCAGTCCGGAATGATGCGCTCGGGCAGCACGATCACGCTCTTCTCGATGCGCCGGCCGTTCACCATGACGTAGCCGTTGCCGTAGCCCGTGAACGTGTTCAGGGCGGTCGCGGCCTCAAGATGGAATTTCAAGATTGCTGGTGACGTAAGTGTCCGGTAACATTATAACTTTTTGCGCTGCAGCGCGGTGCTACAAGGTCCGCCGCGATGCCCGCCAGGCCCGATTGCAAGCCATGAGAGAGTTCGCCCGCATCCAGCGTCTTCCCCCTTACGTCTTCAACATCACCAACGAGTTGAAGATGGCGGCGCGCCGCGCCGGCGAGGACATCATCGACATGAGCATGGGCAACCCCGACGGGCCCACGCCGAAGCACATCGTTGACAAGCTGATCGAAGCGGCGCAGCGCAACGACACTCACGGCTATTCGGTGTCGAGGGGCATTCCGCGCCTGCGCCGCGCGATCTGCGGCTGGTACCGGCGGCGCTACGCGGTCGAGTTCGATCCGGATTCGGAGGCGATCGTCACCATCGGCTCCAAGGAGGGCCTCGCGCACCTGATGCTCGCGACGCTGGACCGCGGCGACACGGTACTGGTGCCCAACCCCTCGTATCCGATCCACATCTACGGCGCCATCATCGCGGGAGCCGACATCCGCTCGGTGCGCATGACCGCGGGCGTCGATTTCTTCGAGGAGCTCGAGCGCGCCATCGGCGAGCTGACCCCGAAGCCGAAGATGCTGGTGATCGGCTTTCCGTCCAATCCGACGGCAAGATGCGTTGAGCTGGATTTCTTCGAACGCGTGATCGCGCTGGCCAAGGCCCACGGCATCTTCGTGGTGCACGACCTCGCCTATGCCGACATCACCTTCGACGGCTGGAAGGCGCCATCCATCATGCAGGTGGCCGGTGCACGCGACATCGCGGTGGAATTCTTCACCATGTCGAAGAGCTACAACATGGCGGGCTGGCGCATCGGCTTCATGGTCGGCAACAAGGACCTCGTCCACGCTCTCGCGCGCATCAAGAGCTATCACGACTACGGCACCTTCACGCCGATCCAGGTCGCCTCCATCGTCGCGCTCGAAGGGCCGCAGGACTGCGTCGAGGAACACCGGCTGAAATACCAGAAGCGGCGCGACGTCATGGTGCGCGGCCTGCACGAGGCGGGCTGGATGGTCGAGAACCCGAAGGCCTCGATGTACATCTGGGCGAAGATCCCCGACGCCTACCGCAAGATCGGCTCGCTCGAGTTCGCCAAGAAAATATTGAAGGACGCCAAGGTTGCGGTATCGCCGGGAATCGGCTTCGGCGACTACGGCGACGACCACGTGCGCATCGCGCTCATCGAGAACGAGGCACGCTCGCGGCAGGCGGTGCGCGGAATCAAGGAGATGTTCCGCAAGGACGGGCTGCTCTGATGTAGATTGTCGAAATTACCGACGACAGCGATCGCCGCCGCGGACTGGTTCAGAAAAGCCGAGCCCGTGCACCGCCAGCAGGCGCACAAGTTCTATTTTCTCGAGGGCATGGTGGTAAGCTCGTTCCATTTCGGAAAGAAGCTCAAGTGAAACCGATCAACGTAGGGCTGCTCGGCATCGGCACGGTGGGCGGCGGCACCTGGACGGTGCTGTCGCGCAACCAGGAGGAAATCTCGCGCCGCGCCGGCCGCGCCATCTGCATCAGCGTCGTCGCCGACAAGGAAGTCGCGAAGGCGAAGAGGCTCACCGGCGGCAAGGCACGCGTGACCGCGGACGCCTTTGCCGTCGTGCGCGATCCCGAAGTCGACATCGTAATCGAGCTGATCGGCGGCACCACGGTCGCGAAAGTTCTCGTGCTCGCCGCGATCGAGAACGGCAAGCACGTGGTCACCGCCAACAAGGCGCTGCTCGCCACCCACGGCAATGAGATTTTCGCCGCGGCGCAGAAAACAGGCGTGATGGTGGCGTTCGAGGGCGCGGTGGCGGGCGGCATCCCCATCATCAAGGCCCTGCGCGAAGGCTTGAGCGCAAACCGCATCGAATGGATCGCGGGGATCATCAACGGCACCTCGAACTTCATTTTGTCCGAGATGCGCGAGAAGGGCCTTCCCTTCGCCACGGTGCTGAAGGAAGCGCAAGAACTCGGCTATGCCGAGGCCGATCCCGCCTTCGACATCGAGGGCGTGGACGCCGCGCACAAGCTCACCATCATGGCGGCGATCGCCTTCGGTGTGCCGATGCAGTTCGACAAGTGCTACAAGGAAGGCATCGCCAAGCTCACGCAGGAGGACATCCGCTACGCCGAGCAGCTCGGATACAGCATCAAGCTGCTGGGGATCACAAAGCACACCGCCGACGGGATCGAGCTGCGCGTGCATCCGACGCTGATCCCGACGAAGCGCCTGATCGCCAACGTCGAAGGCGTCATGAACGCCGTGCTGGTGAAAGGCGACGCCGTCGGCCCGACCCTGTACTACGGTGCTGGTGCCGGCGCCGAGCCGACCGCGAGCGCGGTGGTGGCCGACCTCGTGGACATCACGCGCCTGCACACTGCCGATCCGGACCACCGCGTGCCGCATCTCGCGTTCCAGCCCGACAGAATGTCGAGCCTCAAGATCCTGCCGATGGACCAGGTCGTGACCTCGTACTACCTGCGCATGCGCGTCGTGGACCGCCCCGGCGTGCTCGCCGACATCACCCGCATCCTCGCCGACGCCTCGATCTCGATCGATGCCATGGTCCAGCGCGAGCCGGCCGAAGGCGAAAAGCAGGTGGATATCATCATGCTCACCCACCAGACGCGTGAGAAAAGCATCAACACCGCGATCAGGAAGATCGAGGCGCTGCCCGTCGTGACCGGCAAGGTGACCCGCATCCGGCTGGAAGAACTGCAGTGATCGGGATTCAGGGGCGCGGCTGAATCCCGATTCCTGGATCCCATGCTTTACGTCAGCACCCGCGGTGGGGCGAAGCCGCAGCCGTTCACCGAGATCCTGCTCGAGGGCCTCGCGCCGGACGGCGGGCTGTTCCTGCCAGAGGAATTTCCGAGCCTAAGTGCAGCCGAGCTCGCGGCCATGCGCGGCATGAGCTACCCGCAGCTCGCGTTCGCAATCTTATCGAAGTTCGCCGACGATATTCCCTCAGGCGACCTGAAGCGGCTCGTGGAGGCGACTTACACGAGAAAAATCTTCGGCAGCGACGATATCACCCCGGTCAAAAAGCTCGAGCCCGGCTTGTTTCTCCTCGGCCTCTCCAACGGGCCTTCGCTCGCCTTCAAGGACATCGCGCTGCAGCTCCTCGGGAACCTGTTCGAGTACGTGCTGGAAAAGCACGGCAGGCGGGTCAACGTCGTCGGGGCCACCTCCGGCGACACAGGGTCGTCCGCCGAGTATGCACTGCGCGGCAAGAAAAACGTGCAGGTCTTCATGCTCTCGCCGCAGGGCCGCATGAGCGCGTTCCAGGCGGCGCAGATGTATTCGCTGCAGGACGCCAACATCTTCAACATCGCGGTGCGCGGCGTGTTCGACGACTGCCAGGACATCGTCAAGGCGATCTCGGGCGATTTTGCGTTCAAGGCGAGGCACCGCATCGGCGCTGTGAACTCGATCAACTGGGCGCGCATCGCCGCGCAGGTGGTGTACTACTTCAAGGCGTGTTTCGCCGTGGGCGGAGAAGTGTCCTTCGCCGTGCCTTCGGGCAATTTCGGCAACGTCTACGCCGGGCATGTCGCGCGGCAAATGGGCCTGCCGATCCGAAAGCTCATCGTCGCGACCAACGAGAACAACGTGCTCGACGAGTTCTTCCGCACCGGGCGCTATCGCGTTCGCATGGCCGCCGAGGTGAAGGCGACGAGCAGCCCTTCGATGGACATCTCGAAGTCGTCGAACTTCGAACGCTACGCCTATGATCTCGTCGGCCGCGACGGCGCGAAGCTGCGCGGCTTGTGGGAGAAACTCGATCGCGAGGGAACGCTCGATCTTTCCGGAACGGACTATTTCCGGCGCGTCGCAGACACCGGGTTCGTTTCCGGATCGAGCACGCACGCCGACCGGCTCGCGACCATCCGCCGCGTGTGGAAGGACTACGGCGTGATGATCGACCCGCACACCGCCGACGGGATCAAGGTCGGGCTCGAGCGCCGCGAGCCGGGTGTGCCGCTCGTCTGCATGGAGACCGCCCAGCCCGCGAAGTTCGCCGAAAACATCCGCGAAGCGCTCGGGCGCGAACCGGTGCGGCCCGCCGAATTCGAAAACCTGGAAAAACTGCCGCAGCGTTTCGAAGTCATGGACGCCGACGTGGGGCAGGTCAAACACTTCATCGCGGCGGCGACGTCGCGTTCCGTGTGAGCTTGAAGCAGTTGACCCGTGTTCTCAAATATGAGAACATGACGAAGTGGCGTTTGCCGTCGAATACTTCCATCCCAGAGTGCTCGCAGAAATAGAAGCGTGACCTGTGGATGTCCTCGCGGACTATGCGCGGATGGTGGAGCTTTTGATGGAACACGGTCCGAATCTGCGGCTTCCGTACTCGCGTGCGTTCGGAGGCGGGCTTTTCGAACTCAGGCCAAGGGGCAGGTCGGGCATCGGACGAGCGTTCTATTGCTTTCTCATGGGCCGGCGCGTCGTGATACTGCACGCATTCGTCAAGAAATCGCAGCAAACGCCCGACCGTGAATTGAAGTTGGCTCGCAAACGAATGAAAGAGGTACTCCATGGCTGAAACCAAATACAAACCCGTCCGTCATGACCACGAAGCCTTTCTCAGAAAGGCAAGAAAGCGCCGGGGTTTCCAAGCGGCATATCAAGCGCTCGCCACCGAGTACGCAGTGGCAGGCGAAATGCTCGCCGCGCGCGCTCGCGCCGGGCTCACTCAGGAAGCGGTCGCAACCCGCATGGGAACATCCAAGAGCGCAGTGTCTCGTCTCGAGTCGGCAGGCAAGCACGCACCGTCGCTGACCTCATTGAAGAGGTATGCCGAGGCCGTGGGATGCAAGATCGAGATTCGGCTGATTCCTCAGCGATAGGCCGAAGTACAGCCCGACACGAGGTGCCGCTCGTCTGCATGGAGACTTCGCGAGCGGTTTGTATACAGCTACCGCATCATCTATCGTCTTGAGTCTGAGCGCATTCTGGTCGCAGCAGTCATTCACGGAAGCCGGTTACTTCAGCATTTCATAACGAGAATAGAAGGTGCGCAGAAAATCAACCCCTAGCTACTGCGGAGGGAGAAGTTCATTTGACAATGTGGACACCTCGTCCTAACGCTTGACCGTAAGTGCCAACCACCTGTCGCGTGCTCTCAAACTCGGTTTTCCGGATAGAATCCTCCCATGAGCTCCGTCCTCTCCAAAGAAAAAAACGTTCTCGGCGGGCCGCTCCTCGCCTGCAGCTACGATCCGCTCACCGGCTTCTTCCGCGACGGCTGCTGCGCGACGCACGGCGCGGAGGGCGTCGCGCACCTCGTGTGCATCAAGACGACGAAGGAGTTCCTCGAATTCAGCCGCTCCCGCGGCAACGACCTGAGCACGCCGCGCCCCGAGATGCGCTTCCGCGGCCTCAAGTCCGGCGACCGCTGGTGCCTGCACGTGCTGCGCTGGGTCGAAGCCTGGAAGGCCGGCATGGCGCCGCAGGTCATCCTCGAAGCCACGCACGAGCACGTTCTGCGGTTCGTCCCGCTGCAATCGCTGAAAAGCTGCGCGCTCGACCTGCACTGACCTGTTTTCTTCAGCAAATGTTCATCCATTTGCAACCGGGAGGCAAAGACAATGAGATTCGGTTCTAGTGTTGTGGCAGCGTTTGCGTTGAGTGTCGTGATCGCAGGGCTGTCTGCCTGCGAGAAGCAGGAAGGCCCTGCAGAGCGCGCCGGGAAGAAGATCGACAAGGCCGTGGAAAAAGTCGGCGACCAGGTCAAGAAGGGTGGGGAAAACATCCAGGACGCGGCAAAAAACGCCAAGAAGTAATCCGTCCGTCGAAGCGTGTCCTGTTAGTTCGAGCTTCAAGTGTCGGGCAATGCCGTTCTTAATCCATCATTATTGCAATCAAAGGAGGTAACGATGAAAACAGAACTCATGTACCTGGTTTGGGTAACGACACTCACGGGCCTGCTCTGGGTTCCGTACATTCTGGATCGGATCGCCGTGTGGGGGATCACGGACACCGTCGGCTATCCCACGAATCCGAAGCCGCAAACGCCCTGGGCGAGCCGGATGAAGGCAGCGCACGAGAATGCCGTGGAAAACCTGGTCATATTCGCGGCACTGGTGCTGGCGGCGCAATCACTCGGGGTCAGCAACGGCGCCACCGCGACGGCGTGCATGGTGTACTTCTGGGCCCGCGTCGTTCATCTGGCGGCCTACACGTTCGCCCTGCCCTGGGTCCGCACCCTCGGCTTCGCCGTGGGATTCTTCGCGCAGATGACGATTGCCTGGCAGATTCTCGCCCGGTAGAAGCGCGGCGCGCCCAGGCCGTTGCCAAACGCGGCAACGGCTCCGGCGCGCTTTCTTTTGAGCTGCGGGCGGCAAAGGAATGCCGCCCGCAGCCCGTAACAATTTGCAATCATTTCCTTCCTTCCGGCAACAGTTTTGAAACGTCTTTGCACGACAATGAGCGCGTCATTTCGACAACGCCCTCCAAGGAGAAAGACATGTTCGGATTCCGGAAAATCAAACTGATCGTTTCGCTGCTTGCCGCAGTTCTGCTCGGCGCGGGCGCGGGTGCCCGGGCCCAGGTGCCTGATCAAGCCAGTCCCCGCGGCGAGGCGAAGCACCCTGGCCCGATGCGCGGCATGGAGCGCCTGCACAGGAAGCTCAACCTCAACCCGCAGCAGGAAGATCTGTGGAAGGCGGCTCAGGTTGCTTCAAGGGACGCCTTCCGGAAGATGATGGCGGGCGGCCGGGAGATGCATGACAAGGTGCGTGCCGAGATCGACAAACCGGGCGCCGACCTGAAGCAGGTCGCGCAGCTTCGCGACCAATTGCGCGAGCAGATGCGCCCGCAGATGCAAGCGACGCGCAATCAGATGCGCGCTGCGTGGTTCGCGGTGTATGACTCCCTCGACGCGGGCCAGAAAGAGACAGTGCGCCTTTCGATCAAGAACCGCATGGATCGCATGGGTCACAGACACCGGGGCGATCGCCGGAGCGGGGCCGGCGGTCTGGAAGACACCGATCTCGGCGTCCTCGGGTGAGCGGCCGCGCCGCTGCTATCGCAGCAGGACGAACAGCGATTGCTTCACAGTCGTTTCAAGCGGTAAAGCAGCTCCAGGGCCTCGCGCGGCGATAGCTCATCCGGATTGACCGCGTCGAGCGCATCGCGCAAGGCATCCGCTTGCGCAGGAGGCTCGGGATCGGCCTTGCCCGCGGCGAACAAGTCCGACTGGCCGCCGCGCGCGAGACTTGCGTCCTCCAGCATCTGCAGATATTTGCGCGCGTTGCGGATGACGGCCTTGGGCACGCCGGCGAGCTGCGCGACCTGCAGGCCGTAGCTTTGCGACGCCGGGCCTTCCTCGACGGCGTGCAGGAACACGATCGTGTCCTTGTGCTCGACCGCGTCGAGGTGGATGTTGGCCGCTTCCTTGTATTCGAGCGCGAGGCGCGTCATCTCGAAATAATGCGTGGCGAAGAGCGTCAGCGCCTTGTTGCGCTCCAGAAGCTGTCGCGCGATCGCCCAGGCCAGTGCGAGCCCGTCGAAAGTGGATGTTCCGCGGCCGACCTCGTCCATCAGCACCAGGCTCTTGTCCGTGGCGTTATGCAGGATGTTGGCCGATTCCGTCATCTCGACCATGAAGGTCGAGCGGCCGCCGGCCAAGTCGTCGGCCGCGCCGATGCGGGTGAAGATCTGGTCGATCGGGCCGAGGCGCGCCGCTTTCGCCGGCACGAACGAGCCGGCGTGCGCCATCAGAGCAATGAGCGCGACCTGCCGCATATAGGTGGACTTGCCGCCCATGTTGGGGCCGGTGATGAGCAGCAGCTGGCGCAGCGGCGAGAGCCTCGTATCGTTGGCTATGAACAGCCCGATCTGTGCTTCCACCACGGGATGCCGGCCGGCCTCGATCTCCACGAGGATCTCGTCGGTGAATTCCGGCCTGCAGTAATTGTGCTTCGACGCGATGGCGGCGAAGCATGCGAGCACGTCGAGTTGGGCGAGTGCGCGCGCGATGCGTTGCAGCGCGGCAATGTGCGCGGCCAGCAGTCCGAGCAGTTCCTCATAGAGCGATTTTTCCAGCGCCAGCGCGCGGTCTCTTGCGGAGAGTGCCTTGTCCTCGAAATCCTTCAGTTCCGGCGTGATGTAGCGCTCGGCGTTTTTCAGGGTCTGGCGGCGGCGGTAGTCGGCGGGGACCTTTTCGGCGTGGGCATGGGTAATCTCGATGTAGAAGCCGTGCACATTGTTGTATGCAACCCGCAGGTTGGGAATGCCGGTACGGCCGCGCTCGCGCGCTTCGAGTTCAGTGAGAAATTTTCCGGAATGGGTCTGAAGCGTTCGCAGCTCGTCGAGCTCCTTGCTGTAGCCGTCGGCGATGACGCCGCCGTCGCGGACCATGGCCGAGGGCTCTTCGTGGACGGCGCGGCGCAAAAGCGCGAGGCACCCGGCCGGCGGTTCCAGATCGCGCAGCAGTCCGGCGAGAAGCGGCGCGCCTCGCGGCACCGTGGGCGCAAGCTCGGCAAGCAGCGCGAGGCTCTCGCGCAGCGAAGAGAGATCGCGCGGGCGCGCGTTCCGGAGCGCGATGCGGCCGGTGATGCGCTCGACGTCGGCGAAACGGCGCAACAGTTTATGGATCCCTGCATGAGCGTCCGCCAGCGCGGCGAGCGCCGCGTGGCGCGCCTCGAGCACCGAGCGCTCGCGCAGCGGATGGTGCAGCCAGTGGCGCAGCAGCCGGCTGCCCATGCCGCTCGCGCATTCGTCGAGCAGCGAGAAAAGCGTCGGCGCCGGGTCGCCGCGCAGCGTCTCGGTCAGCTCGAGATTGCGCCGCGTCGCCGCGTCCATGCGCAGATATTCGCTCACGCGCTCCGGGATCACGGCCGAGACGTGCGCAAGTGCCTGTCCCTGGGTTTTCCTCGCGTATTCGAGCAGCGCGCCGCAGGCGGCGATCGCGGGCTCGAGGTCCTCGCAGCCGTAGCCGGCGAGGCTCGCCGCGCCGAGCTGCTTCAGCAGGATTTTTCGCCCTGCATCGAAATCGAAATGCCACTCGGGCAGGCGCGTGAGCGCGTAACCCTCGAGCGCGGCGTTTTCGGCCGCGCCGTCGGCGACGAGGATCTCCGCAGGGCCGATGCGGCGCAGCTCGCTCGCCAGGATCTGCGGCGCGACTTCGGTGACGCGCAGATCGCCGCTGGCCAGATTGAGCCATGCGAGCCCCACGGCGCCCTTGGCGCGAGCGAGGGCGAGCAGCAGGTTGTCGGCTTTTTCGTCGAGCAGCGCCGAATCGGTAAGCGTGCCCGGCGTGACGATGCGCGTGACCTGCCGATCGACGGGGCCCCTGGAAGTGGCCGGATCGCCGATCTGCTCGCAGATCGCCACCGATTCTCCGATGCGCACGAGCTTGGCGAGATACTGCTCGACCGCGTGGTAAGGCACGCCCGCCATCCTGATGGGCGCTCCGGCCGAGGCGCCGCGAGTGGTGAGCGCGATGTCGAGCAGACGCGAGGCGCGCTCGGCATCGTCGTGGAACAGCTCGTAGAAATCGCCCATGCGGTAGAAGAGCAGGATGTCCGGGTGCTGCGCCTTCAGGCGCAGGTACTGCTGCATCATCGGGGTGTGGGCGGCGAAGGAATCGGCCCCGGCATCCGTTTTCATCGCCGTATTATAGGGTGCCGGTAGAGGCGCTACGGCAGCCGGGATTGACGCAGCCGCGGGTGGGTCCTGCGCCGGGAAGGA
This sequence comes from Gammaproteobacteria bacterium, assembly GCA_041493345.1. Classification (GTDB taxonomy): domain Bacteria; phylum Pseudomonadota; class Gammaproteobacteria; order Burkholderiales; family SG8-39; genus VBDM01. The sequence goes on from JBGPYQ010000007.1 coordinate 19,994, forward strand.
GAGCGAAAAGAGGATTAAAACAGCACTATGAAAGGGCCGTACGTTTCGCGATCGTCCCGCCATGGTCTTCCGGACAAGGCATATGATATAGGGCACGCATCCGATGGGCGCTCCAGCTCAGTCATAGCGGATGAGATTCACAGGAGAAAAGAATGAGCAAACCCGCGACTCCGCCGTTTCGCGCCGACCATGTCGGCAGCCTGCTTCGCCCGCCCGAGCTCAAGCAAGCGCGCGAGCGCGCGGCGCGGGGCGAGATCGACCGCGCGGCGCTGCGCGCCGTGGAGGACAAATGCATCCGGGAAGTTGTCGCCTTGCAGGAATCGGTCGGGCTCCAGAGCATCACCGACGGCGAGTTCCGGCGCGACTGGTGGCACATCGACTTCCTGCACGGATTCGACGGCGTGGAGCTCGCGAAAGACAACGCTTACGGCAACGCGAAATTCCAGGGCGCCGACGAGCAGCCGCCGTTCATGATGGTCAAGAACAAGATCCGCCGCAGCAAGCCGAGCATGCTGGATCATTTCAAGTTCCTGAAGTCGGTCACGAAGCGAACGCCGAAGTTTACGATGCCCTCGCCCGCGATGCTGCACGCACGGGGCGACCGCGCTTCGCTCGCCAAGACCTATCCGGACCTGAAGGAGTTCTGGGCGGACCTCACGCAGGCCTACCGCGAGGAGATCCGCGATCTCTATCAGGCCGGGTGCCGCTATCTGCAGATCGACGACACTACGGTGGCGATGATGGGCGACCCGAAAGTGCAGGAGCAGTTCCGCAAGCTCGGCGACGAGCCGAAAAAAGACACGGAGATGTACGCCGACGCGGTGAATGCGGCGGTCCGCGACGTGCCGGAGGACATGACGGTTGCCATCCATACCTGCCGCGGCAACTTCAAGAGCACCTGGCTCGCGAGCGGCAGCTACGATTTCGTCGCCGAGATCGTCTTCGGCAAGTTCGATGTGGACGGATTTTTCCTGGAGTACGATACCGAGCGCGCCGGCGGCTTCGAGCCGCTGCGGTTCGTGCCGAAAGGGAAAAAGGTGGTCCTCGGACTCGTCAGCTCGAAAATTCCCCAGCTCGAGAAGAAGGACGACCTGAAACGCCGCATCGAGGCTGCGGCGAAGTACGTGCCGCTGGAAAATCTGTGCCTCAGTCCGCAATGCGGCTTCTCCAGCACGCATCACGGCAACAAGATCACGGTGGACGACCAGCGGCGCAAGCTCGCCCTGGTGCTCGAGGTCGCGCGCGAGGTGTGGGGGACAGCCTGAGAACCGGGGTCAGATCGGGACGGCCGTCACGTCGTAGGTGAAGAGCCACTCGTAACGCTGTCTGACGCGCTCCTCGCTCCATTCGCGATCGACGTATTCCTGCGCGAGCTCCGTGCGGGCGAGCGCGGGATTGTGAAAGCGGGCCGTGTTCTCGGCCGACCCCAGCACCGCTTTGCGCGTGCGCTCGCGGCGCGCGCCTTCGTATCGGGCGAGCGCCGTCTCGACATCGCCGCTCCAGCGCTCCAGGCAGCGCGCAAGGATGTATCCGTCCTCGAGCGCCATCACCGCTCCCTGAGCGAGGAACGGCAGCATCGGGTGACAGGCGTCGCCCAAAAGGCTCGCGCGGCCGGTGGTCCATCGCTCCATGGGAGCGCGTCCCAGAAGCGCCCATTTGTACAGCGAGCCGGCGCCGCGGATCAACTCGTGAACGTCCTCGTGCCAGCCCTTGAAATCCGCGGCGCATTCGGCGGCAGTGCCGCGCGTGGTCCAGGATTCGACCTTCCAGTCGGCCCGCTCGACGATGCCGACGAAATTCATGAGCCTGCCCTGGTGCAGGGGATAGTGCACGACGTGCCCGCCGGGGCCGACCCAGTTGGTGCCGACCCTGCGCGCCATGTGCTTCGGCAGGCGCTCCATGGGCGCGGTGCCGCGCCAGGCCATGATGCCGGTGAACTTCGGCTGGTCCTTGCCGAAGAGCGCGTGGCGAATCCTGGAATGCACGCCGTCGGCGCCGATGAGCGCGTCGCCCTCCGCGCTCGTGCCGTTCTCGAGATTGAGAGTGATCCGGTCTTCTTGCTGCGTGCAGCCGACACAGCGCGACCCGAGGTGCAGGGCGCCGGCCTTTTCGCGCCGCACGGCCTCGGCGAGCACGCCCAGAAGGTCGGGCCGGTATACCGTGAGATACGGAAAGCCGTAACGCTCGACCGATACGGCCCCGAGGTCGAAGAGCTTCCACGTCCGGCCGGTGTTCCAGAGCCGGATTTCCTTGCCGGTGGCTTCGCAGGCGAGCTTTTTCAGATCGTCGAGCACGCCCAGCGCGTGCAGCGTGCGGCTGCCGTTCGCGCTGATCTGGACTCCCGCCCCGACTTCCCTGAGTTCCGCGGCCTGCTCGTAGACATCGACGTCGAAGCCGCGCCTGAGCAGCGCAAGGGCCGCCGTCAGGCCGCCGATCCCGCCTCCGGCAATCAGGACATGAGGACGTGCTTTGCTCCGCGTCACATGCAAAGCTCGTCCTTGAGGCGCTCAAGAAAGCGCTCGCACTGCGCGATCTGCTCCAGCGCGACGTATTCGTTCGGCTTGTGCGCCTGATCGATCGAGCCCGGCCCGATGACGATGGTGGGCACTCCGGCGCGCTGGAAATGCCCGCCGTCGGTGGCGAAGGGCGCGCGTCCGGGCACGCTGTTTCCCGAGAGCCGCGTTCCCAGAGTGGTCATGCGGTCTTCGGCGGCGGTATCCAGAGCAGGCGCTTCTTCCTCCAGGTCGATGCGGATGTCGGCCTCGGCCGAGACGCGCCGCATTTCCGCAAGCAGCGTCACGCTGGCGTAGCTGCGGACGCGCTCGACCGGCTCGTCGGCGTTCATTCCGGGCAGGTAGCGCAGATCGAAGCGGAACTCGCAGTCGCGCGGGACGATGTTGTGCGCGGTGCCCCCCTTGATCGTGCCAGTGCCCATGGTGACGTAGGGTATCGAGAAACTCTCGTCGCGCGGGCCATTCTCCCGCAGCTCGAGCGCCACTTCGCGGATGCGGGCGACGAGCCGCGCCGCGTACTCGATGGCGTTGACGCCGCTCGGCGAGATCGAAGAGTGCACCTCCAGCCCGCGCACGCAGCAGCGGTACACGCGCAGCCCCTTGTGCCCGATCATCACCTGCATTGCGGTCGGCTCGCCGATGATGCAGCCGGCGGGCTTGATGCCGGCGGCCTGAAGGTCGCGGATCAGCACGGGCGCGCCCAGGCACCCGACTTCCTCGTCGTAGGTGTAGGCGAGATGGACCGGACGCTTGAGCGGCGCTTCCAGAAACATGGGCGCGGCGGCCAGCGTGCAGGCGATGAAGCCTTTCATGTCGGCGGTGCCGCGGCCGTAAACGCGGTCCGCGCGCGTGACCGCCCGGAACGGATCGGTGTCCCAGGGCTGGCCGTCCACCGGCACGACGTCGGTGTGCCCGCAGAGCGCGAGGCCTGCCTCGCCCGCGCCGCCCAGCGTGGCGAATAGATTGGCCTTCGCGCGTGTCGCGTCGTAGCTCAAGCGCGACTCGACGCCAAGGCGCTTCAGATAGTCGCGCACCCATTCGATCAGCCCGAGGTTCGAGTTGCGGCTCACCGTGTCGAAGCCGACGAGTTTTTCCATCAGCGCCAGCGTTTGCGCGCGCGGTGTGCGGGCTTCGGGTTTCATTGCCACAGCCGCGGATTGAGGACGTCGCGCAGCCGGTCGGCGACCAGATTGATGCTCACGATCGCGAGCAGCAGGGCGATTCCAGGAAAAACGCTGATCCAGTAATTTCCGGAGAGCATGTAAGTGAAGCCGGCGAATAGGCGTGCAGCAGCGGCGCGATCAAGCAAAATGTTACAGCTTCCCACGCAGCTTGTCGCTGAAGAGCCTCCAGCAGCGGCCTCATCCGACATGCCCGATACCTCATCCGCCGGCTTGCCTAAAGCCACTTGACATGGACCCTCTTCAGGCAGAACCTTGAACGCATCGGAGCACGCAGGGTCAGCAGGGCTGGCGCCCCGGAGAAGGGCCCCCTGTCAATAATTCCGTACCGACGAAATGGCTGGTTGAAGAGCGTGCGGCTCGCTTAGCCGCAAAATGATAATGGGAACGAGAAAATGAGTGAATATCTGATATTTCGTTTGAAATCAAGCGGACAAAGAACTGTTGTCGGTAGCTTCTTGGTCGCCGCTACGGTTGCGCTCGGCGTCGTGGGACCAGCTACTGCATGGGCCGACGATGACCACGGCCTCAAAGCGGTGCCGTTTGAGTTCGTCGGAAAGGCCGGAGATTGCGGCACTAATTATCCGGCCGGGAGCAGAATCGTCACGGCGAAATGGCTGAATGGCCTTGGCCTACCAGACAATGGCGGGCAAAATGTCAACTCGCTCAATAATCAGGACAATCCCAACAAGAAGGACCGTCATTCCGGTCTTCTCCTGTCAAAGAACGGCCCGACACCTGACTGCTCCTCGTCGGGAGCAACCATCAAGGGCGTTAATAGAATGGTTGTAACGGCCACGTTCGCAGTAGGCTATGACTACCGGAATGGCGGGCATTGCGGCGCCGGTGCACCGCGGTTCAATATCGACACCGATATGGGCTTCTTTTTCGTCGGCTGTGCCAACGCTCCCAAGAGCCCAGCTCCGCAAGATCCCGCCCAGTGGACGCGTACACGCTCCGTGTTAACGACTTGCGGCGTCGAGTGCTTCCCCGGACCCATTCCTGCCGGGGCCAAGATCAATAGCATCGACATCATCTTCGACGAGGGCACAGACACGGCTAATAACGACACGGAGGGCGTGGGCCTTGCTGTTCTGGACAACATCTTCATCAACGGTGTGCTCATAACTCGAGAGCGGGGCGAAGGCCATCACGACGGCAAAGACAAGGACGATGACGACGACAAGGACTAAGGACAACTGATCCGCGCTGAATAATTAATCCAAGCGGCGCAAAAGCGAGTGTTTTGCCAGCGGCGGCGGTTGCTCAAACCGCCGCCGCCGTTTATTCACGAGGCGGAAGGGCTCGACAGGCTCCCGGCGGGGCAGCCTTCACTAATCTGAACAATATATTTGCGTGAACTTGGGAACCTCATCAGAGGTTCCTTAATTCCCGGCGGGCGAAATGCGGAACTCCAGCACGGATTGCATTTTGCTCAGCGTCTCCGCCAGACGCCGGGCGTTGTTCCTGCGCAGGGTCAGGATGTCCAGATATTCATTTCCCATCTTAATGCGAATAGGGATTTTAAAGCCCCTTTTGGCCAACCATGAATTTATCGCTTAGCGGGCGAGAGTGGGTCAATCGCAATCGATCGCACGAGTGATTGGTGAAAATTACGCTCTTGCGGGAATTCTTCGGGCGATGCATCGGCCCGGAGCGGCTGATCGAGTCACAATCGGGCCGTTCGCGCGAGTGCGGGCCGAGCCGTATCGTCGGCTCGGTTGCTGAATCGCTATGGGTTGGGGATCAAGCCGCTTGGAATAGATCGAGTCGCCGCGCCGGTGAGCGCGGCGGGGCTCGGGTGGGCAAGCCCAGAGGGGTGAGGATTCTCATGATCACCGAAAAGCGCCAAGGTAGATCAAAATCGTCCGTCGAAGGAGAAAAATTGACTGACAGTCATAATTCAACTACTATTCAAATTGGCGGAGCGTTTCGCTCCGGTGCGCTCTTTGACAGATCGAGATTCTCCGAGGCTTTGAAGCGAGGGCTTGGTGTTGCCGTCCTGCCTACCTTTTTGGTGGGATCCCCGCAGTGATGCGGGAGCAAAGGCCGATCAGGTCGAAGTCCTGCCCTGATCGTCAGCGCCCGACGTCCCCGAGTCTTCCTCGTCACACGATAGTCGGTACCCAGTTGTTGCGGGTTCGAACTTAGTCGACGATGAAGTGCGCGGGTACATAAGGAGGCTGTTTGTTTTTGGGGTGGTTTGTGGTGTCTAGCTTTCTCCGTTCTGGCTCTTGCTTACGAGGCTGGGCAATTTTGCCCGGAACTGGAGAAATCCATGAAACACGATCTGTTGAAGGAGTGCGTCAGCGCCATGTCGGCGTTGCGCGCACGAATGCACGAAGAGCTAGATGCCAGCGTTACTGCGGAGCTCGATGACGTAATTTTTCGTCTTGAGCGGTGCTTGAAGTCTACGAACGAAGATGTGTTGGTTGAAGCGGAGTTGAGGACCCGGGTGCTGGAATTAATTGTCCGGTGCCTCAGTACCGCGACGAATCTCGCTGAAATTGCTCGTCAGTTCTTCGGCCCGCAGTAACGCAGCAAACCATTACCGATTTGAGAGGCTTATGAATCTAGGAAAAGCGATCTCCATGTGCCGAACGCAGCGAGGACTGACTCAATCAGAACTCGCTGATCGTGCCGGACTATCTACTTCTTATCTCTCCTTGCTTGAACAAAACAAGCGCAAAGACCCGACTCTCTCGACCATCCAGAAACTAGCAATCGCTTTGCGGGTTCCCTCTGGAATTCTTTTTTTTCTTGCGGCTGACAAGGCCGAACTTTCCGGGCTGGAACCTGAACTGCAGGAAAAGCTTGCCTTCGCGGCCCTGAGCCTTCTCAATGCTCCGGAATCCTCTCAAAGTCTTCTATAGATACGCCCCGATTCTGGGTCTCGATACTCTTGCCGAGGTTCTGGAGATGTCGCGTTCGCAACTCGACCGTATGTCGCGTTTGGCTGACCGATCGTATCGATGCAGTCCACAGAAAAAGAAAGACGGTTCTGCGCGCATTACCTGGGATGCAAACCGTCAATTAAAGGCGGCACAGCACCTGATCAAGGAGCGAATCTTGGCGCAGGTGTCGTATCCGTTGTATCTGCAAGGAGGCATACGCGATCGTGAAAATCCTCGTGACTACGCGCGGAACGCGGGTAGTCACGCAGGAAAAGCTTGCGTCATCAACGAGGATATTTCGGACTTCTTCCCATCCACAACTGCTGCGCAAGTCCGCGCCATCTGGCTCCATGTTTTTCGATTTTCATTGGAAGTCGCGGAGTGTCTGACATCTCTTACCACGCGACACGGTGTGATGCCACAGGGCGCGAAGACGAGTAACCACCTAGCCAATCTTGTGTTCTGGCGCGACGAACATGAGTTCGTACGCCACCTTGCACTCAACAGCTTGACCTATTCCAGGCTCACAGACGACATCACCGTCTCATCTCCCTATGCCCTGTCGCGTCAAATGAAGAGCGAAATCGTGTCGAAGATATACGCTTTTATCAAGCGCAATGGTTACAAGCCAAAATACCGGAAGCACGCGATCTTTGACCCCAGTGAGCGCATGCTGGTGAATAACCTTGTTGTGAACGAACGCCCGGCGCTATCCCACGAGGAGCGCTCCGCCGTACGAAGTTTGGTTAATAAGGTCGCCAAAACGGTGGCAACCGGTAGTGCTTTGGTGGGGCCCCTTTCGCTTAACCATGTCAGAGGCAAAGTGGGAAAGGTCAAGCGCTTTCATTCGCGAACCGGTCAATTTCTTGCACAAAAAATTCGGTCCATTACCGCTAGCTAAATTTTGCGAATAGGGATTTCAAAACCCCTTTTGGCCAGCCATGAATTTATCGTCCAGTGGGCGAGTGGATCAATCGCAATCGATCGCACGAGTGTTTGGTGAAGTGTTTGATAAAAATTGCGCTCTTGCGGGGATTCTTCGGGCGATGCATCGGCCCGGAGCGGCTGATTTAGTCACAATCTGGCCGTTCGCGCGAGTGCGGGCCAAGCCGTATCGTCGGCTCGGTTGCTGAATCGCTATGGGTTGGGGATCAAGCCGTTTGGAATAGATCGAGTCGCCGCACCGGTGAGCGCGGCGGGGCTCGGGTGGGCAAGCTCAGATGACGTTCTTTTGTCTCGCCGAAGGAAAATCGCCGGCCGCCGGGCCGCCCCCGGCGAATTCTAAATTACTGGATTCCCGCTTGCGTGGGAATGCCGGGTTTGTCGCCGGCGACGCGCAGAACGAGTGATAGCCCGTGGTGCGGCGATCTGAGCACCTCTGGCCGCGCGATCTGCGCCCCGAGTGCACCGAGGAGCGCGGCCCGCCCGTGCGTGCGCAAGCGTGACCCGAGTACGCCCTGCTCCCGCTCACCTATCATCCCATACCCGACATCGCCTGACGCGCCAACCGGCAAGGGCGCCGGGGTGGGTTTGTCGCGCCTTTGGAGATCCTCGGCCACGCGAGTAGACTGTGGCTCAAACTGGTGCACGCCGGGCCGCAACGCCCACGTACGCCGCATCAAATGGGGGACCATGAACGCTCACTCGCTTCGCGCGCGCCCTCGTCGCGCCCGCGCCTTTTCCGAGCCTCGCCCGCAGACGCGTCGCGGATTGAATTTCGTATCCCTATCCCTCGCGAACGCCAGTTAGCAAGCGGTCGACCGCAAGGAGCCCTTCCATGAGTCGCATCGTCGCCAACATCGATCCTAACCTTCTGCAGTTCCGGCCTGGGTCGGCGGAGCGAATCATCTTTTCGCGCCCGTTCATCTTGCGAGAGCTGACGCGGGCCGACGGAACGCCACTGCCTTCACCGCAGCAAGCTCAAATCGCGGACATTCAGCGAGATTCAGTCGTTCGTCGGCTCCAGCGCGTGCTTCCGGTTTTCGAAGCGCTGAAAGCACTAAAGGCGGCGCCGCGATCGTCTCGCACCGGCGGAGAGCTGCAGGGGCTGCGGCGCTCGAACCCGTACGTCGCGCTGCTTGAGGGAAAGAAAACGGACGTTGCCAACCTCCTCGCGCAGGCTCCGGATCCACATCGGCTGCTCAAGGAACTCGCGTCTCCGGATGTGGGATTGAAACGACTCGGCGTGCTCCAACGTGCGTTGAATGGAGCGAGAGCCTGGGAACAGCTTGCGGTGCAGATCTCCAGCTTGCCTCCTCCCCCGCCTCCGGGAAACGGCGACCCAAACGGCAACCCGAACGGCAACGGTCCACCCGGAAAGCAGCGCCCCGCCATATCGCAGATCGATCCCGCCGAGGGTATGCCCGGTGCGTTGGTCGAGATCAGCGGGGCCGCATTCGGCGCGAAGTCGGGCCAAGTGCTTTTTCGACTGGACAGCGCCGGGTCTTTCGCTGGCACCGTTCAGGACTGGAGCAATACCAGCATCCACGTCCTCGTACCTGACGTCCGCAGCAGCTCCGACGCATTGACAGGCGTGATTGTCGCAAGGTCCGTGCCGAGTCTGCGGAGCGAACCCGCGGACTTCACCGTCCTCGCCCTCCCGGCCCCTGAACCGGGACCATCGTCGGTCGGCCTGCAGCGTAGCCCGATTGGATACATGTTCTTTGACCGCACTCTCGTCGTACCCAACGGGTTCGTCCTCGGCGAGCATGTCTATTCATTGAGCCTCGGGCCTGGCGAGGAAGTGACTCTCGAGCAGAAATCCTGGACGAAGCGTGAGATCTCTCTTGAGGATCTGGTGGAGACAGAGCAAGAAATCAACCTTGAGCAGTCGAGTGTCCTCACGACGGAACTCCAGGACGGCGTAACGCGGCAGCAAACGCACGACCAGGCGCAGGGAGGCACCACGACGACGAACGTGGGCGTCCGCGCGAACGTGCCGCTCGACGACAAGGGATCCGTGGGCATCGATCTTTCGAACGGCAACACGACGACACACGATCTGAAAGACGCGGATTCCAGGACCAAGACCGAGAGCACCAAGAGCACGTTCCAGAGAACCTCCAAGGTCGCCGCCAAGTACCGCGCGCTTCATAAAACGACGTTCAAGATCTCGACTGAGGTAGGGTTCGAGGCCACGTCGAAGCGGATCGTGCGAAATCCGAACCCAGGGTCGGCCCTCGATCTGCACTACTTCAAGATCCTGAGGTCCCTGCAGCTCACGCACGAACGCTATGGCGTGCGCCTGTGTTGGACACCTTTCCTGCGCGACCCGGGATTTGCCGTGCGCGAGCGAATCCAGAAGGCCGAGGAAGAGGCGGCGGCGCGGCTGGCCGAGACGCTACCGCTGCCGCCGGAGCCTCTCGCGCCGGCGACGTCGAAGCAGCCCGCCCAGATGAAGGAGGGAGACGAGCTCGATCTGAATGACAAGTTCGGATTCTGGAATGACATGCGCGTTGACGTGGAAACGAAGTTCGATTTGAAGCCCTTCAAGGCACTGGGGCTTGACTGGGACGGGGTGAACTACGGCGTATCTCTCAACTTTTCGGGAAACCGTTCGAGCCATGCAACTGTGCTTGGGCCTCCCTGGCGTGAGGTCGATTTCGTCAAGGCGCGTGTGCATGTTGGTATCGATTGGACTATGGAGCCGGGGGCGCGCGGAACCGCCTCGGTCGCGCTGAAGCTGTACCTGGTGCCGGTGCAGACCCCCGAGGAGAAGAAGGCACTCGACGATTACCGCACGGAGGTCGCGAACTGGAAGAAAGAGGTAAATCGACTGCAGGCCGAGGCGCGACAGAAAGCCACCGAGCAGGCGCCGTCGCTAGTAGATCAGGTGCTGGCCGCGACGAGCCCGATCTCGGAAATGCTCGGCCGAATCGTGGAAACGCAATTCGCGCCCGCCATCCGCGACGACTTCTCCGAGGTCGCGTTCTGGCATTCCATCTTCGACTTCTCGGCGGCGGGATACGCCCTGTACCCGGGATGGTGGTCCGGCAAGCCTCTGCCTTACTTGGAGCGGGCTCCCGCGGATTTCCTCAACGCTTCGTGGGCCCAGGTCTGCCTGCCGGTTCGCCCGGGGAAGGAAAACGAGATCCGGGCCCTGCGGTTCATCTATGGGAACGTGATCGATCAGCCGCTCGACCAGGATCACGAAGACGCATTCCAACGCTTCGTGACCGAGCTTCAGGAATACCGGAAGCAGCACTTCGGAAACGCGAACGAGGACGATTTCGATCCGGATTCAGGCGTGCGGGTATCTCACGCATTCACGCTCGCTCAGTGGGAAGAGACCCTCCCTACCGACGGAACCCACGTCGAGAGCGTCTTCGCCTCAACTAGCGCTGTGGACGAGGCCGGGGAGCGAGCCGCAACTCTCCAGGCTGAGCTCCAAAGCGCACTCCTCGAGCAACGTAACCGCGACGTGCAACTCAAGGATAAGGCAGCTCAGCTTATGACCGCGCCGAAGACGACGGTCGTGGTTGCGACCGATGAGCACGGTTAGGCGTGGCTCAGCCCGCTCCTGGGACCCACGCGGGCAGAAGCGGGCGGGGCTTGAGGTTGCTCCATCCCTCGCGGAAATTCTTGCCCTCCGGCCCAAGCACCTCGGTTAAAAACAGCTCGATATGTTCGTCGTCGTCGCGTATGGTCGCGAGCCGCCGAAGTTCGGCTTTTACTGCCGCATTGTCGAGAAGGCAAGGCCTGTCGCTAGGCGGGTTCTCGGTGTGGAGATGATTGTAGTGCGACTTCGCATCGAGTTGGCTGAGTGTGCGTTGGGACTCGGGATCCCAGTGCGTGGCGACTTTCCCTTCCTCCGGTCCCATAATTTTGGACAGTGCCGCGAACAGGTGGACTTCGAGCGAGCGTTTAATATTGTCGCGATCGATGTAAATCCACGGCCTGAACCCGAGCAGCGCCGCGCCTTGGATGACGACCCAGGTAGCAAGCCGCGCAACGCCCCTCTGAGTGGTCGGAAGCCCCTCATTGCCGGGCGCGGGCACTAGCGTCATTGCCCCCTGGACGGGGTCGATGAAGAAAGTCACGGGTGCCCCCTGTGAGAGGTCCGCGCGTGCCACGGGGACGAGATCGCCGCGGGCCAGATTGGGAACCTTGTCGTTCGGGTCAAGTGAGCGTGTCCAGTCGAGGTCCACCTCGATTCCCTTGTTGTGCCCCTGATGTGGCGGGTGGCGACCACCGTACTGGTTCGACGCTGCATTCACCCACAGCAAAAAGCCGGCCTCCCGTACTAGGGTAGCAAGCCGCTGGGTGACCTTGATCACCCGCTTCTCTGCCCAGAGCGCCTCTCCCGACCCGGGTTCCTGTGGTACCAGCACACCACCCGGGGCGCCGAATGATGCCCGTTCCAGGGCGCGCCCGGCCCTCTCGAGGTCTCGGAGCGAATCCTCCCGCTCCGTCAGGCCGCTTCGCAAAACGTCGAATACCTCGAGAAAACCGGCCATGCCGAAGACTTGGGCGCTCGCAGCCAAGCCCGACGGCAGCATGGTCTCGACTTGCGTTTGCGTGCGGTCGACCTCGGCGCGCGCCTCGACGAGTGTGCGGCGCAGTTCCGGGACGGCCACGTCAATGGCTGCCGTGCCGTGGATCGCACAGTACAACGTGCGGGCGGGAACCGAACAGACGCCAGCGGCTGCGACAACGCAGTCGGAGATCCGGAGAACGGCATCTTCGAACAGTGAATCGTCCGGTTGTCCACCGGCGGCGGTCCACGCGCCGACCGCGACCGAAAGGGCCGTTTCTCGCCAAGCGCCTTCGATCGCCTCGTCGAAGGTCGCCCAATCGGTCGGCAACGCACCTGGTTGAGTTCCGGGACGCCGAGGTCCGCCTGAGCGCAGTAGATTGCGAAAGTCCGCTATGCGGGCGTAGGGCGCGAAAGTCGGCGCCATGATCTCATTCCACGCTGGTGCGCTCCGTAGTCCAATTTGGCTGCTTAGTCGCGCAGCGAGCCTCGAAAGCAGCAGCGCGAGCCATTGCGCGATCCGCACCGATGGCTGTAGCGAACGGAAGCGAATCCGCGGCAAGGCTCCAAGCCCGAGAGGTGGCTGGACGGGGCGGATGCGAGCTCGCGGCAGGCCCGCAAGCCCCTGGAGCCCCGGGGGATACACATTCGGCTGGGGCAGCGCATCGAGACGCCGCTCTAGACGGACTAGCAAGTCGAGATCGCTCGCGGCCGGCGGAGCGACCTGGGTCTCCGGGATTGGAGCGCACCGGGATTGTTCTTCACCAATTGCCATCGTATGTTGGCAGGTCGTCGCCAAGCGCGAACCGAGTATGTTTCGACCGAGTGATAGAAATTCAATCCGCCCGTTGCTGGCGTCCTGTGATAGGTGAGCGGCAGGCTGGTGTGCGGGGGCCAGCTCGCGGAATCGAGCGGCGGACTCCGCTCCGGGGGCTCAAGGGCCCACCATCCCAGGTCCTGGGGCTCGCCGAGTCACACAAGCAGTGAACGCCCTTCGGCATTGAGCTTTGGTGCTTCCACGTCCGCCACGTCCTGTTCCCACATCTTCCATGCAAGCCTCAAGATCTTCTTTGCACACGTCCGCCTCCTGAGGACTCAGGTCAATCGAGCAGCACACCACATCGCATCCCACAGCGCAGCTTGGCCGTTGTCCTGGCGGACATGGACCAGGAGTCGCAGCCGGTTTGGGACACGGCTGGGGCGGCGGGGGCGGCGGGGGACAGACTGGACACTCCCATTTCAGCGTATACGTCGCCTGGTAGATTGCGGCTCCCGTCAGTTCATACGACAGCGTTCCGCCAAGGCGATAGTCCGCGGTCGGCCCGGCCACGGCCATCACACGCACTCTGGCCCCCGCGGCGCCCTTGTCGATCGTCACATTTACTGCACCCTCCGAGCGCTTCACACTTTCCGTGACCCTGAGAATACAGCAACCCCCAACCGGTCTCGGTGGAGCAGTAATGTACCAATCAGCCAAGACTTTTGTTCTCTTCGAAGGGTCCACTACTCTTCCGGCAACACCCCACCAGTTCCATGCATATGTTCCCGAATAGTATTCGTCATAGAACGGAACAACTGCAGCGTGCCTCTCAACCTTTTCACTCGCCGGCAGAGGCGAAGATACTAGCTGTACACTCTCAAAATCATAAGGGTGCAACTCGACGTGCGGATAGCAGGCCTTGTAGAGACCCCTCATATATGAAAAAGAGTCCGTACACAGGTTGTAGTACATCGTATGAGCGTAGTCGATGACATATAGACCGCGCACGCGGATGTGGTCACATGTCTTGACTTCTCTCGCTTGGCCATTTTCAAGGACGCTAGGCGGCCCAACCCTTGATGCATTGCTTGAATACCCATCGAAGCCGTATGTCTCGAGCTTCACAATAGGATAGGGCTCGGCGTATTCCGTTGGCGAGAGTTGGCACGTCTTTAGTCTATCCTGGAGATTCTTCCATCCAGGAAAGCTGTTGTCGTTCTTCCCGGGAACAGTTGTGTTTCCCCTGATCAGTAGATGTCGGTAGCTGGGATCCGGGAGTAGATAGATATCGCTGTTTGGACTTGCTTCGGCAACGATGCCGATCATCTCGACGTCCTTGGCGAGAACCGCAAATTTTCGGCTCGGCATGTGATCGGCAGCTGCGTCGGTACCCACGATGACGAGGAGCAACGTCACAAACGCTCTGCTAAGCTTCATCGTAGAACCTCTGTGTACAGGACCAATAGGCGTATTTATCTGTGGCGAATAGGCATTTTTACGCCCCTATTGGCCAACCACGAATTTTATCGCCTAGCGGGGCGAGTTGGATACGTTCAGGACGGGCGTGTGTGCCCACACTCGGGCGACGGCGGCGCGGATGCAAAGCTCAGGCTCGCCGAGGTCCTCGCCGGCTACCGGCGGCCGCGGCGGGGTGAACAAAACGAGGGACTGACCCATGGACTTCTCACTGAACGACGAGCAGCGCGAATGGCAGACGAAAGCGCGCAAGTTTGCGCGCGAGGAGATCCGGCCGATCTCGCTCGAGCGCGACGCCATCGAAGATCCCGCCGCGACCTTCGACTGGGACCTCATCCGCAAAGGATCGAAGTTGGGCTTTCGCACCCTGGCCGTTCCGAAGGAATGGGGCGGGTACGGGACCGATTTCGTCACGCAGGCGCTGGTGATGACCGAGCTCGCCAAGGCCGACAGCGCAATCTCGAAGACCTTCAGCCAGTGCTGGAAGTGGAGCCATCTGATCGCCGCGAGCTGCACCGACGAGCAGAAGGAGCGTTTCCTCAAGCCGTTCCTCGCCGACGACACGTTCGTGCTGGGCAAAGGCATCAGCGAGCCCTCCGCCGGCTCGGACAACCGGCTGCCGCCGGCAGACGATCCCAAGGCGGGCCTGAAAC
>JBGPYQ010000073.1:0-14412 GCA_041493345.1 Gammaproteobacteria bacterium
CAGTGGCTGGGCAAGAAATTCGGCGTCAGGGAGTGATCAGGAGAACCGCGTGCTGAAAGTCGAAGGGCTCTTCACCGAATACCCCAACGAACGCGGCCAGATCGTGAAGGCGGCGCAGGACGTGAGCTTCGAGGTCCCGGAGGGAAAGTTGTTCACGCTGCTGGGACCGAGCGGCTGCGGCAAGACGACCACGCTGCGCTCGATCGCAGGACTCGAGCGCCCGCGCGCAGGGGAGATCGCCGTCAACGACCGCGTGGTGTACTCCTCGAGCAGAAACATCTTCGTCGCGCCCAACCGGCGCGGCTTCGGCATGGTGTTCCAGTCCTACGCCATCTGGCCGCACATGAACGTCTTCGAGAACGCGGCCTTCCCCCTTGAGGTCGGCGATCTCAGGCTATCGAGGAAGGAGATCCGCGAAAAGGTCCTGCGCGTCCTGACGGCGGTGCAGCTCGATCAGCTTGCCGACCGCGAGGCGACCAAGCTCTCAGGCGGGCAGCAGCAGCGTCTCGCGCTCGCGCGCGCCCTCGTCATGGAGCCGCAGCTGCTGCTGCTCGACGAGCCGCTGTCCAACCTCGATGCGAAGCTGCGCGAGCGCATGCGTTTCGAGCTGAAGCGCCTGCAGCGCGAGCTGAAAATCACCACAGTCTATGTCACGCACGACCAGAGCGAGGCGCTGGCGCTCTCGCATGCGATCGCCGTGATGAACGAGGGCCGCATCCAGCAAATCGGCACGCCGCGCGAAATCTACGAGCGGCCGCTGAACCGGTTCGTCGCCGACTTCGTCGGAACGACGAATTTTCTCGAGGGCACGGTTCTCGCGCGCGGCGCCGACCCCGGCTACTACCGCGTGGGTACCGAGATCGGCCAGTTCGAGATCCTGTCGAACGAAGAATTGCGCAGCAACGACCGTATCGTGTTTTCGGTGCGGCCTGAGGACGTCGAACTGATCGAAGCGCGGCCGGAGGGACGCAATGTCTGGGAGGCGCGGGTCGACCAGAAAGTATTCCTTGGCGAGTTTGTCGACTTCCAGGTCAAGCTGGGAGAGCGCATTCTTCTCGCGCGATGCCATCCCTCGCTGCGCACGCGCATCGGCGACGCCATTTTCGTGAAACTCCATCCGGAAAAATGCGTGGCCGTCAAGGCCGACTGAAGCCGCCCATGTCCAGGAAGACACCCCAAGCCCGCAAGGGCAAGAACCCGGTGCGCGCGGCCCGGCAGCGCTGGGCGTCTGAGGTCATTGTCGACCTGCTGCATGCGTACAAATTGCCGCACGCGGCGCTCAACCCGGGCGCGAGCTACCGCGGGCTGCACGACTCCATCGTGAATTACGGGCGCAACCGCCCGGCGATGATGCTCTGTCAGCACGAGGAAACGGCAGTGCAGATCGCGCACGGCTATGCCAAGGCGAGCGGGAAGCCCATGGCCGCGATCCTGCACAACCTCGTCGGCCTCCTGCACGCCAACATGGCGATCTACTACGCCTACATCGATCGCGCTCCGATATTCATCATCGGAGCGACGGGGCCCATGGACGAAACCAAGCGCCGCCCGCGCATCGACTGGATCCACACCGCGCAAGGCCAGGGCGAGGCGGTGAGGGCCTATACGAAGTGGGACTATCAGCCGCACACGATCGACGGCGTACCCGAGGCGTTCGCGCGCGCTTACGCGGTGATGATGACCGAGCCGACGGGCCCGATCTACATGTGCTACGACGCATGGCTGCAGGAGCAGAAGCTCGACCACGAGGTGCCGCTGCCGCCGCCGCAGGCGGCGAAGGTGCCGAGCAAGCTCGCGCCGGACCCGAAAGCGCTGGCTGCAGCCGCGGATCTCATCGCGGCCGCGAAAAAGCCGGTGATCATCGCCGAGTATGTGGGCCGCGAACCCGAGGGCTTCCATGCCCTGGTCGAGCTTGCCGAGACGGGCGGCATACCTGTATACGATGTAGACAGCCGCCTAAACTTTCCCAGCCGGCACCCGCTCAACATGAGCATGCAGAAGGACGTGTTCCGCGACGCCGACCTCGTGCTCTGCCTCGACGCCCGCGACTGGGAGCGGCCGACGACCGAGCTCGTGAGCGCCACGCGCAAGCTCACTTCGATCGTGCCGCCCGACGCAAAATGGATCGACATCGGCTTCGGCGACCTGGAGCTCTCGAGCTGGGCGCTCGACTATCAGCGCCTGCATCACGCGAACGTGCGCATTCTCGCCGACACCTCGGTCGCGATCCCGATGTTGAGCTCGCTCCTCAAGCACCGGCTCGGGAAGGACAAGAAGTTCCAGGCGCGGGTGAAGACGCGTGCCGCCGACACCGCCAGGCAAAGCGAGGCCAAACGCGGGCGCTGGGCGAAGGAAGCCCGCGAGGGTTGGGACGCGAGCCCGATCGCGCTGCCGCGGCTCGCCTCCGAAGTCTGGGAGGCGATCAAGCGCGAGGATTGGGTGCTCACCGCGGGCACGCTCGACGAGTGGGCGCGCAGGCTCTGGGATTTCGACCGGCCTTACCGGCATCCCGGACGGTCGCTCGGCACGGCGACGCAATTCGGCATTTCGCTCGGGGTCGCGCTCGCGCACCGGGAAAAGAAGCGCCTGGTCGTGGACCTGCAGCCCGACGGCGACCTCATGTTCGATGCGGGCGCGATGTGGGTGGCCGCGAAGCATCGCATCCCGATGCTGGTCGTCATGTACAACAACCGCGCCTACTACAACGACTGGGAGCACCAGATCCGCATGGCCAAGCTGCGCGGCACGCCGGTAGCGCGCGCGCACATCGGCATGGACATGGACGATCCCGCGCCGGACTTCGCGACCATGGCGCGGGCCATGGGCTGGTACGCCGAAGGCCCGATCGAGGATCCTGCGCGGATCGCGGCGGCGCTGAAGCGCGCGATCGCCAAGGTGAAAACAGGGACGCCGGCGCTTCTCGACACGATCACCCAGAAACGCTGAAAACCGGGGACAGACCACGTTTTTCGCAGTGGCGAGAGTAAAAAAAAGAGGGAGAACGTGGTCTGTCCCCGGTTGTCCGAGGAGTGGAGAATGACGAAGACTGCGGTTCCGCACGAACTGAAAACCGTCGGCGTCGTCGGCGCGGGGCGCATGGGCACGCCCATCATCGGGCACCTGGTTCGCAAGGGATTTGCGACGCAGGTTTTCGACGTCGATGCCGCCAGAGCGGGCGCAGTGAAAGGACTCGGCGCGAAATGGACTGCGAGCGCGGAGTTACTTTCCGCCGGGAGCGACGCGATTCTGATCTGCGTCGGCTTCGATCGCGAAGTGCAGGAGCTTCTCGCAAAAGGCGGACCTCTTCGCAAGGCGAAGCCGGGCACGATCGTCGCGATCCTTAGCACGATTCATCCCAAAACCGTGCAGAACCTGGCCGGGGAATGCGAGAGCGCCGGCCTGCATGTCGTCGATTCCACGGTGTGCCGCGGGGGCGAAGCCGCGGACCAGGGAACGCTGCTCTCCTTCGTGGGCGGTAGCGCGGAGATCGTCGAGCGCCTTACGCCGGTGCTCCGCGCCTACTCGGCGGACGTGGTGCGCACCGGCGGCGTCGGCACCGCGCAAGTGGCCAAGGCCGTCAACAACCTGATTCTGTGGGCGTGCCTGGTCGCCGACCACGAGGGGCTCGCGCTCGCCCGGCATTACGGCGCGGACATCGAGGCGCTGCGCAAGGCGCTCCTCCTCTCAAGCTGCGCCAACGGCCCCCTGGAGAAGTGGGGCACCCAGACCATGGCCTGGGCCGAGGATGACATGGCGATCGTCGCCGAGATGGCGGCCGAGGCCGGAATCGAACTGCCGCAGGCCGGCGTGAACCGCGAAATCTGCCGGGCGCTCAAGCCCCGGCGTTACCAACTCGAGCTTTATGGACGCTGACCGTTTCGACGTTGCGGCGCATCAATGAAGGGGTCATTCGCTTTGGCTTGACAGTCAGGCTGAGTCTTGATAGCGTCGCCAAGGAAACAATTTGAAACAAAGCCTGTGGTTCCGCATAGAGGAGGAGGCAGCATGCGCAAGAGAACGATCCTGAGCGTCGCAGTCGCGGGTGCATTGGGCGCCGGTTTTTCACCCATGGTGTTCGGGCAGGAAAGCAACGTAGAAGTCTACGGCAAGCTCTATCCCGAGTTCACCATCGCCAAGTCGTCAGGCGCGACGCCGGCAGGCACGGCCGTAAGCGGTCTTTCGCCCGCCGCAACCGGCCTCGATTTCAAGAGCCGAAATTCGGTGGATGCTTCCAATTCGCGGCTTGGTTTTCGCGGCAAGGAAGACCTGGGCAACGGGCTGAGGACGATCTGGCAGATCGAGCAAAAAGCCACTATCGACACCGGCGCGTCCGGCAGTCTGGCGAACCGCGACTCTTTTGTCGGGCTGGACAAGAGCGGATTCGGCACCGTCAGGCTGGGCAACATGACTACCATATACAAGGATCTGCGCGAGCCGATCCGGTTCCTGGGCATTGAGTCCGGCAACTTTGTGTCCTCCGCCGGCGTTCATTCCAGTACCCCATGGGGAAACAAAAACGTCTTCCACGTGCGGCAGCCCAATTCCATTGACTACCATTCGCCGATTTTCGGCGGGGTTCAGCTTGCGGCGGGATACTCGCCTGACGAAATCAGGAAAATTTCTCCCGGAGCCGCGAATCTCAACGCCTATCTGGAATCGTTCGGAGTCAAGTACGAGAGCGGCCCGCTTTACCTGACGCTGGCGCACGAAATCCACAACGACTTCTTCGGTTACTCGAGCACCACGGGCGTCCCGGCGGCGACCGCCAATGCCACAACCGGCGCCGGCAACATCCACTCGAAGGACACGGCGACCCGCGCCGTGGCGGGCCTTACCTTCGGCCCGACGCGCGTCTCGCTCATGATCTCTTCCCTCGAGTATCAGGAGACCGGCAGCGCCCGGGCGGCCACCGGATTCGATAACTACAAGAACAAAACCTGGTCGCTCGCATGGGAGCAGACCTGGGGCGGTCCGTGGAAGACCGTGGTGCAGTACTCCAGTGCTTCGGCGGGCACCTGCGGCCTGGCCGGCGGCGGGGCCTGCAGCACGAGCGGCCTGAACGGCAATATGCTGGCCGTGGGCGGCCAGTACTCGTTCTCCAAGCGCACGGGGCTGTTTGTTTTGTATGACAAGCTGACGAACGGCATCTCGGCCGTCTACAACAACACGGCCAATGTCACCACGATCTCTCCAGGAAGCGACATCACGCACTACGCGGTCGGTATTCAGCACAGCTTCTGACTTTTAATCGCCGATGCGGCGGCGCGAGGGCAACCTCGTCCTGCCGCATCGGCGTTTCCGGGACGGCGGATTGTCGCGGCGCCTTCGCGGCGGCCGCATTCGGAGTCTTGCATCTGCGCCGAGCGCTTCCGTACTTCTTCTCGAACGCTTCCGTGACGGGCTCCCTGAGCGTGCGCGCGCGCCCGGGACCAGGCGTAAAATCGCCGCATGAACGCCAGCCGTGCCGCCATCGCCGCCGCGGGTCTTCTGGTCCTCGCGGGCTGCGCTTCGTACGACGGCCGCGGACTCAAGCCGGGAACGGCGACCGCGGCCGACGTGCGCCACGCCATGGGGGAACCCGCGACGATGTGCCCGCTCGCCGACGGCGGGCAGAACTGGGTCTATCCGCGGGGCCCGGCCGGGTTGGAGACCTTCGACGTGCGGCTGGACAAGGACGGCATCCTGCGGGACCTCCGCAACGTGCTCGACGACGCCGGCTTCGCGCGCGTGCAGGCGGGCAAGTCGAACAGGAACGACATCCTGTGCCTGTTCGGACCGCCCTACCTCGAGACCTACTTCAAGGCGCGCCGGGAACTCGTGTGGGAATACCGTTTCCAGGATGCCTGGCGCTATCCGTCGCGGTATTACGTGCTGTTCAACGACGGCGGGATCGTCACCAGCGCGATGCAGATACGCGAGGACTACGGCGACGGTCGCGGCTAGCGGCGCGCGGATCGCGCCAGCCGAGCGTCAAAGACGGTGGACCGGTTCTTCACTTGCGAAGCCACACGATGTGAAATACAACCCTTCCTCGGCCGAAGGGGTTGATTCGTGATGACGCGTGCGGAACTCTGGAGACAGCGCGCACCCGTACGCGCGCTTGCCGCGGCGGCGGCGCTGCTCGTTGGGTGGGCCCCTGCGGCTCCGGCACAGGAGCGCGGCGCAAGCCCGCATCGCGACCTCTATATGTACCAAGGCGCGGACCGCGACCCGCGCGTGCTCGAAGGGGCCAGGAAAGAGGGGCGGGTCGTCGTCTACACCTCGCTCAACCTCAAGGATTCCGTCCCGATCGCCGAAGCCTTCGAGAAGAAATACGCGGTCAAGGTGTCGCTGTGGCGCTCCAGCAGCGAGAGAGTGCTGCAGCGCGCGCTGGCTGAAGCCCGCGCAGGGCGCTTCACGCCCGACATTCTCGAAACCAACGGGCCGGAGATGGAGGCGCTGTACCGCGAGCAGCTGCTCGAGGAGTTCTTCAGTCCCCACTTCACGGAGCTGCCCCCGGCCGCTTTTCCGAAGCATCGGCATTACGTCGCCGACCGTTTCAACTTCTTCACCATCGCCTACAACACCAATCTCGTCGAGGCGCACGAAATTCCCAATACCTACGAGGACCTGCTGCACCCGCGCTTCGTGGGCCGGGTGGGCATCGAAGCGAGCGACGTCGACTGGTTCGGAGCCATGGTCAAGGCCATGGGCGAGAAAAAGGGCCTCGCATTTTTCAGAAAACTCGCCGAAGCGAAACCCCAGATACGCACCGGTCATACGCTCATGGCGGAGCTCGTCGCCTCGGGGGAGATTCCGCTCGCCGCCACCATCTATAACCATAACGCGGAGCGCCTCGTGGTGAAGGGTGCCCCGATCCGATGGAAAGCGCTCAAACCCACCTTCGGACGTCCAAACGCGATCGGGGTGACCCGCCGCGCTCCGCACCCGCACGCGGCGCTCCTGTTCTGCGACTTCATGCTCTCGCGCGAAGGACAGACGCTCCTCAAGGAGCGCAACCGGGTGCCCTCCAGCCTCGCGGTGGACACACACCTCAACAAGTTTCCCTTCGAGATGATCGACCCGGTCATCACGCTCGACGAGGCCGACCGGTGGGAGAGACTTTGGTCGGAGCTTTTCCTCAAAGGTCAGAAGGTCCAAAAGGAAGCCGACTGAGGCGCTTCCTCCCGCCACGGCATCGACACAGGACGAAATGATCCATGAACAGACGCGAATTCACTCTTCTGGCGGCCCTGCTCGTTGCGGTGTCCGTCCTTCCCCCTGCCGTCCTCGGACAGGTCAAACCGAACGCCACGGCCGCGGATGTCGGCCTTTATGCGGGTTCGGACCGCCAGCAAAAGCTGATCGAAGGCGCGAAAAAGGAAGGCGAGCTGACCCTCTACACCTCGGCCCAATCCGACGACATGGGCGCGCTGCTGGCCGCCTTCGAGAAGAAGTACGGCATCAAGGCAAGCGTGTGGCGCGCAAGTTCCGAAAAGGTGCTGCAGCGCGCCGTCACCGAGGCACGGGCGGGTCGCTTCACCGTGGATGTCGTCGAAACCAACGGTCCCGAACTGGAATCGCTGCACCGCGAAAAGCTCCTGCAGTTGATCAAGTCACCGCATCACGCCGATCTCATCGCGCCGGCGCTCCGTCCGCACGGCGAGTGGGTGGGCACGCGCCTGAACGTGTTCGTGCACGCCTACAACACCAAGGCGATCAGGAAGGAGGATCTGCCGAAGACCTGGGAAGATCTCCTGAGTCCGAAGTGGAAGGGCAAGCTCGGCATCGAGGCGGAGGATTCCGACTGGCTGGCGGGGATGTTCGCCGAGCTCGGCGAGGCCAGGGGCACCAAGCTGTTCAAGGAAATCGTGGCGAGGAACGGCATGTCGGTGCGCAAGGGGCACACGCTTCTCACGCAGCTTGTGGCGTCGGGCGAAGTTCCATTGGCGCTGACCGTATACAATTACAAGGCCGAGCAGCTCAAGCGCCAGGGCGCGCCGATCGACTGGTTCGCCCTCGGCACCGCGATCGCGCGACCGAACGGAGCCGGCGTCCTGCGCCGGGCCCCGCATCCGCACGCGGCGGTGCTTTTTTACGACTTCGAGATCAGTGAGGAGGGTCAGAAGATTCTAGCGCAGCGCGACTTCGTGCCGACCAGCAAAAAGGTCGACACGCCGCTCAACAAGCTCCCCCTCAAGTTCGTCGATGCGCGCGTCACGCTCGACGAATACGACAAGTGGGCGAAGCTTTACGAGGAAATCTTCGGCGCCAAGGGGCGATAGAGAACGGAGCGGAACCATGGGCAAGGAATCGCATTACAGCAGCAAGAAAGACCGCGTGTTCGTGCGCGGCATCCAGGGGGAGTACAGCCTCAAGGAGGAGCTCACGCGGCTGCGGGGTCTGCCGCGCGTAATCCGCGGGCGCGATTTGCTGTTCAACGACGGGCCGCAATCCTTCAGCAAGCATTTCATCGAGCCCGTCGACGGCCTGGCGCAGACACTGCACGTGCACCTCGAGGAATACGGCCCCGGGGGCCGCACCCAGAAGCACGGCCACGTCAACGAGGCGGCGTTCTACATCCTCGACGGCAAGGGCTACGAGATCCACGACGGCGTGCGCTACGACTGGTCGGCCGGCGACGTCGCGATCGTGCACATGAACTGCGTGCACCAGCATTTCAACGCCGACCCGGTGAAACCCGCCCGCGCACTCGTGCTCAAGCCCAAACCGATGATCCTGTTCTTGAACCTGATGTTTCAGCAGACGGTCATCCCGCGGCCGAAGGAGCCGACGCCCGAGGGCGCCGGGTTCGTTCCGCGGCATCTCGAGGAGAACTGCAACCACTCCGAGTGACGGCGTGGTGCGCGATTTGAGGAAAGGAGCCAAAATTGGCCTGGGATGAATCGAAAGCCTGGATGCGCGGCAACGCGCACCAGAAGCTGTATCAGAGCCTGCTCGAGAACGCGATGCAGGCACCGGCGAGAAACGCCAAGCGGCGCAAGATCCTGCATCCGGAAGACATGCCGTGGGAAATGTCGCGGCAGGGCCTGCTCAAGCATTTGCTGAACGAGCAGATGAACACGCGCATGGAAACGGTGGATGCCTACATGCAGATCATCCCGCCCGGCAGCCGCTCGGGCAAGCACCGGCATCTCGCCGAGGAGTGCCTGTACGTGTTGGAAGGCCGCGGCTACGACCTGCACCAGGACTGCGACGTGGAGATCACCGACACCTATCACTGGAAGCCGCAAGCGGAAGTGAAGCGCTACGACTGGGAGGCGGGAGACGTGATCTACATTCCGCCGAACACGATTCACCAGCATTTCAACGCGGATCCGCAGCATCCGGTAAGACTGGTCTCGGCGATCAATCGCATTTACAAATACTGCGGACTGAACGATCTGGAACAAATCGAAGATGCTCCCGAGTACGATCCCAAGATCGTGTTGAACGCGGAACGCGTGGAGAAGTACCTGCGCGCCAGGGCCAAGGCCAGCCAACCGGCCTGAGCGCGAGGCCGCCAAGGCGCGCCTGTGACCCTGCTCATCGATAACGAGGTGGTGCGGCGCGTGCTCACCCCCGCGGCGGTCCGCGGCGCCCTCGAGTCGGCCTACCGGGATCTCGCGACGGGAGAGGCGGTCTGCCGCCCGCGCATCGACATCCGCATTCCGACGCGCGATCCCGGCAAGTTCTACCAGTGGGGCACCATGGAAGGCGGTTCGACGCGCGGCTATTTCGCGATCCGGATGAAATCCGACGTCATCTACGAGCGCGAGTACGAGGGTGTCCGCACGCAGGAGAAGTACTGCTTGCGCCCGGGCCGATACTGCGGCCTGGTGTTCCTCACGGACATCGAGACGGGCGAGCCGCTCGCCATCATCAACGACGGGCACTTGCAGCACCTGCGCGTCGCGGCCGATAGCGCCATCGGCACCGATCTCATGGCCCGGGAAGACTGCCGCACCCTCGGCATGCTGGGCTCGGGAGGCATGGCGACCGCGCACGTCGAGGCGTTGCTCGAGGTAAGGCGCATCGAGCGTCTCCGGGTCTACAGCCCGACCCGGGCGAACCTCGAGCGCTTTGCAGACGATATGGCCGAGCGCCACGATCTCGAGTGCGAAGCCTGCGACGAGCCGCGCGACGTCTACCAGGGGGCGGACATTCTCGCAGCCTGCACCGATTCCGCCGTCCCGGTCATCCGCGGAGAATGGCTGGAGCCCGGCATGCACATCGTCTCGATCGGCGGACGTCCCGACGACGCCGCGCGCAGCCGGTTCGACAGAACGTTGCGGCTGGGTACTTCGCCGGCGCCCGTGGGACGGGCCGACCTGGGAATCGCCGACGAATACCTGGGATACATCGCGCGCCCCCAGGACCCGCGGTGGGAAGCGAGCCGGATGGGCAGCCGGGCGACCCATGTGACAGGGCACGGTGACGACGTCCATTTCAGCGATGTGGCGAGCGGCAAGTTCCGCGGCCGCACGTCGCAAGACCAGATTACCTATTCGGAGCGCGGCAATATCCAGGGCGCGCAGTTCTTCGCCGTGGCCGCCGTTGCTTACGAGGCGGCGCGGCGCGAGGGGCTCGGGCGCGAAATTCCGACCGAGTGGTTCCTGCAGGATATCCGAAATTAAAGGGAACTCCGTGAAGATGACTCTGGATTCGATCGTTGTGGCAGGCTGGCTCGTTGCAGGGCTCGCGGCCGGCCCGGCGGGCGCGCAAAGCACGCTGTTCAACTACGACGGTCCGGATCGGATGGAGAAAATCGTCGCGGCGGCGAAGAGAGAGGGCACGCTTACGATCTACACCACGTTCGCGGAAAAGGACCAACCCGCGCTCTTCAAGCCCTTCGAGACCAGGTACGGCGTCAAGATCATCGTCTGGCGCGCGGGGACGGACAAGGTGCTGCAGCGTACGATCGCCGAGGCGGCCGCCAGAAAGTACAACGTCGACGCGATCCACTTCGGATCACCCGAAATGGAGGCGCTTTCGCGCGAGAAGATCCTGCAGCCGGTCGCTTCGCCCGTTCACAGGGACCTGCAGCCGGGCTCGGTGCCGCCGCACAAGGAGTGGGCTGCAACGCTCCTGTCCGTGTGGGTGCAGGTCTACAACTCCAATCTCATCAAGAAGGAGGATCTGCCCAGGACCTACAAGGACCTGCTCGACCCCAAGTGGAAGGGCAAGCTTGGCATCGAGGCGAAAAATCAGGATTGGTTCGCGTCGGTGGTGGAAGTGATGGGTGGCGGCGAGAGGGGACTCGATTTCTTCCGCGACCTCGTGGCGCAGAACGGAATTTCCGCGCGCACCGGGCACACACTGCTCAACAACATGGTGATTGCCGGCGAGGTGCCGCTTGCCCTCACGGTCTACAACTACATGCCCGAGCAGGCCAGGAAGAAGGGCGCGCCGATCGACTGGTTCGCGCTGGAGCCTGCGGTGGCGCGCTCCAATGCCATCGGCATCGCTCGTCGCGCGCCGCATCCGAACGCCGCGCTGCTCTTCTACGAGTACATGCTCGGCGAAGCGCAGCAATTTCTGGTGGGCATGGACTACGTGCCCGCCAACATGAGGGTGCCCTCGCCGCTCAAGAACGTGAAGATCCTGCAGACCGATCCCATCCGCTCGCTGGACGAATCCGAGAAATGGAGCAGGCTGTTCGAAGAGATCGTCCTGAAGCGCGCGGGGAAGTGACCATGCCCTAAGCAAGGAGATTCGCGCGAGGGTCGCGGTTGCCGCTCCCGATATCGAAGGGATGAAGCAATGAACAGGTCCGGCGATATTGTGGCGAGAGGGTTGCGCAGTACCTCCAACCGCACATTCCTGCTTTGGCCGGTCGTGCTCTTTGCGGCCGAGGCGGCGCTTCAGCGAGGCTGGCCCCGCATCGACACCTGGGCGCTGCCGTTGCTCGTATGGGGCTACCTGCAGTACCGCCTTGTCGGCCGCTATCGTCTGAGCGAAGGCGGGGGCGGGCCCGGGCTCTCGAATCCGCCGGAGCGCCTGGTGGTCGGCGGACCGTACCGGTGGAGCCGCAATCCGATGTACCTCGGGCACCTGATTTTTCTCGCGGGGCTTGCTTTCGCGCTGCGCTCGTGGCTCGCCGCCGGCGTGTTCGCATTCCACGTCGTGTGGTTCCATCGTCGCGTGCGCGATGACGAGGCGCGGCTCGCGGCGCTTTTCGGAGATCCCTACCGCGAGTATCTCTCTCGTGTGAAACGCTGGATGCCCGGGCTTCTCTGACCCGCAGCCGCGCGCCCCGCCCGCTACGTATCGGCGCGATCGCGGCTGAACGACCGAAGATCCTTCACTGAAACGATTCCGCCGGCCAGCAGAAACGCTGCATTGGCCCAGAACACCGGCGCCAGGCCGAACACGGCGCCGATGCCGCCGAACACCAGGGGAATCGAGATCTGGGTGATCTTGTTTACCGTAAGGCGCATTCCCAGCGCCTCGCCCGAGCGTCCCGGCGGAGCGTGCTGGTAGGTCAGCATGATGGTGAGCGGCTGGGCCGAGCCCAGGCCCAGCCCCAGCAGAAATGCGGTGAGCACGAGCATCGGCACGCCGGAAAGAAACGGAAAAAGCGCATAGGTCGCGGTCGCGATGAACAGCGACCCGGTCAGCACGCCCGCTTCGGTGAAGCGCCTGGCCAGCTCCTGCATGAGGAGCCGCGCCACGAAAGCGGCGGCGGCGTAGCTGCTGAGCACCAGGCCGATCCGCGTGGCCGAAAGCCCGATGGACTGGCCGTATACGGGCAAGTAGAAGGAAAACAGCTCGATCCCGGTGAGCGTCACCCCGCTCATGATCAGCGTGCGGCGCAAGGGAGCGTCTCTGAGCAGGTCGAGCGCCCGCCGCGCCTGCCTGTCATCGTGATGCTCGCCGCGCGGCGGCACCATGCGCGGAAAGGCGAGCACGAGCAGCACGACAGCAAGAGAGATCGCAGCGAGCACGACGTACGTAGGCCGAAAACCCAGCTCATCGATCGAAAACCCTGCAAGCGACGGCCCGATGAAAGTCGCCACCGATGCGCCCAGCGCAAAGGTGCTGAAGTTCTTGGTTCGGTTTGCAGCGTCGCCGATCGAACCCACCGCGTTGTGAATCGAAACGTGGAAGAAGATCTGACCGAGTCCGATCAAGGTGGGGCACACGAACAGAGCAAACAGGCCGTCGTGAAGGGCTGGAAGTAGAAGGCCCGCGGTCATTCCGACCGAACCGAACAGGATGGGATAGCGCACGCCCACGCGATCGGAAATCCTACCCGCGTACACCGCGAGCAGCAGAGGAAAAACCGCATACAGGGCGGCGAGAATGCCGACCATGAAGGAATTCGCGCCGAGGTGCATGGCGCTGAGCGATACCAGCACCTTGCTCCCGCGAAGGCTGATGCTAGCAAGCACCGACAGGAAGATGACGAAATAGACCGACATGGATGCGCCAAGTCTAGCAGGCTGTTGAAAAGCGCTTCCCGACTTGTATGCCCCTATTGCCATGATTTGCCAGTGGATGCGCTAGACTCCTCCCCATGCCCGTCGGAAGAAACGATCCCTGTCCTTGCGGAAGCGGAAAGAAGTACAAGAAGTGTTGCGGCGCGACAGTGCCGCTGCTGCCGGTTTCGACGTCGGCCGCCGGACAGGCGCGGCACTGCGGCACCTGCACGGTGTGCTGCGGCGGTTGGCTGGTGGGTACCATCTTCGGCCACGAAATGAAGCCGGGCCAGCCCTGCCACTTCCGGGGGGAGGGATGCTGCTCCATCTACGAGCGCCGTCCGGTTAATCCATGCCGGACCTTCATCTGCGGATGGCTGCAGGAAGAGAGCCCATTTCCGAATGAATTCAAACCCGACAGACTCGGCGTGTTGATCGTGCCGATCCGGTGGAGGGAAAAGGCCGCCTACATTCTGCGATTCGCGGGGCGTGATCCGGACGAAGCGCTCCTGCAGTGGATGCGGGAATTCAGCGTGAGGACCGGCTGCCCGTTCTACTACGAACAGAGAGGCGAGCGGTTCGGATTCGGCCCGAGGGAGTTCCAGCTCGAGATGCTGGAGAAGGTCGAGCGCGGCGAGCCCCTGTGGTAGTCGGGCTCGCGGCCGTATGGATCCCCGACAGAGCAATCGCTTGACAAATAGTGGGGCGCTTTCATAATCGCTGAAATTCTCTGTAACCGAGTCAAGGAGGGGGTCATGTCAGGCAGAACCGGAGGTTTGCTGCACATTGCGGGGCGCGCGCTGGGCGTCCTGTTCATCGCATTCGCGCTCGCCGGCGCGGCGCTCGCGCAGCAGCCGCTCAAGATCGGCTTCGGCATGAGCCTGACCGGCCCGCTCGCCGGCAACGGCAAGGCGGCGCTGATCGCGATGGAGATCTGGCGCGACGACGTCAACGCCAAGGGCGGCATCCTCGGGCGCAAGGTCGAGTTCGTCTACTACGACGACCAGACCAG
>JBGPYQ010000100.1:0-11022 GCA_041493345.1 Gammaproteobacteria bacterium
CCGCCGCTGTCCGGCCGGATCTCGAAGCTCTCGAGCAACACCGGGAAACGCCATTCCAGGATTTCCGGATCGGTGAGCCGCGAATTGGTCATGTGCGTTTGCACGGCGTCCGTTCCGTCAAAACCCCGCGGCATGCCGTTTGCCCCGCCGAAGCGGATTCCCGCGCCTGAACCGCCCGCGACCGTCTCGTAATACTGGTACTCGTCATCGCCGAAAGTGAAATTGTTCATCGTGCCGCAGGAAGCGGCCATCACGCCCAGAGCGCCATAAAGCGCGTCGGTCACGCATTGCGACGTTTCGACGTTGCCGGCGACGACCGCCGCGGGGTAGCGCGGCCGCAGCATCGAGCCTTCCGGAATGATCACCTTGAGCGGCTTGAGGCAGCCCGCGTTCATCGGGATCTCGTCATCGACCAGGGTACGGAAAACGTACAGCACGGCCGCCATGCACACCGCCGAAGGCGCGTTGAAATTATCCGGAAGCTGCGCCGAGGTTCCGGTGAAGTCGATGATCGCGCTGCGCGCCGCGCGGTCGACGGCGATCTTCACGCGGATCACGGCGCCGTTGTCCATCCGGTAGGCGAATTCGCCGTCCGCCAGGACGTCGATCACGCGCCGCACCGCCTCCTCGGCGTTGTCCTGCACGTGCCGCATGTAGGCATGCACGACCTCGAGCCCGAAGTGCTGCACCATCTGCCGAAGCTCCTGCACCCCCTTCTCGTTGGCCGCGATCATGGCGCGCAGGTCGGCCATGTTCTGGCGCACGTTGCGCACCGGGTACGGTCCGGAGCGCAGCAGCGCAATGGTCTCGGATTCGCGCAGCCGGCCTTCCTCCACCAGCAGGAAGTTGTCGATCAATACGCCCTCCTCCTCGACCACCTTGCTGTCCGGGGGCATCGATCCGGGCGTGGTGCCGCCGATGTCGGCGTGGTGGCCGCGAGAGCCGACGTAGAAGAGTATTTCCTTGCCGGCGTCGTCAAATACCGGCGTGATCACGGTCACGTCCGGCAGATGCGTGCCGCCGTTGTAGGGCGCATTGAGCGCGTAAATGTTGCCGGCCTTCATCCGGCCGCGGTTATCGCGGATGACCGTCTGCACGCTCTCGCCCATCGAGCCCAGGTGCACCGGCATGTGGGGAGCGTTGGCGATGAGGCTTCCGTCCCGGTCGAAAATCGCGCAGGAGAAGTCCAGCCGCTCCTTGATGTTGACCGAGTAGGCGGTGTTGGCCAGACGCAGGCCCATCTGCTCGGCGATGGACATGTAGAGGTTGTTGAATATCTCGAGCTTCACCGGATCGACGCTCGTGCCCACGGCAGTCTCCCGCGGCAAAGCCTGCACCCGCGTGATCACGAGGTGATTCAAGGGCGTCACTTCGGCCCTCCAGCCGGGCTCGATCACGGTCGTGGCGTTTTGCTCGGAAATGATCGCCGGACCCGAGATCCGGTCACCGGGGAGGAGCGCCTCGCGCTGGAATACGGGCGTGAGGTACGCCCGGCCGCCTGTATGCATCGTTACCTGCTCCGCCGGCTTGGGCTCGCCCTTCGCGCGCGACACCCTTGCGGCGGCTTCGGCGGGCCCCTGTGCCGCGCCGACGGCCTCGACCGAGACTGCCTCGGCAATCAGTTCCCGGTCCGGCATCAAAAAACTGTAGCGCCTGCGATACGCCGACTCGAACCGCGACACCATGTCGGGCAGGCTGCCGAATTCGACGATCAGGGTGGAGTCGGTACCGTCGTAGCGCAGATGAACGCGGCGCAAGATGCGGATGTGCCCGGCCGGAAGGTGCTGGGCCAAAAGCTCCTCGCGCGCCGAGCCCGCAAGCTTCAGCAGCACGGATTCGAGGATGCCGAGATGCTCCGCCGCAAGACCGACCTCGACCGCCACTTCGCGCATGGCCGTCACGTCCGCGAGCCCCATTCCGTAGGCCGAGAGCACACCGGCCAGCGGATGAATGAATACCCGCGTCATGCCGAGCGCATCGGCCACGAGGCAGGCGTGCTGGCCCGCCGCGCCGCCGAAGCAGCAAAGCGTGTATTCAGTCACGTCGTGGCCGCGCTGCACCGAGATCTGCTTGATGGCGTTCGCCATGTTGCCGACCGCGATGTCGATGAAGCCTTCGGCCACCTGTTCCGGCGTGCGCGTGTCTCCGGTGGCGCGGCGGATCTCTTCGGTGAGCCCGGAAAACTTGCCTCGGACTTCGGCTTCGTCCAGCGCCTCGTCGCCTCCGGGTCCGAAAACGGCGGGAAAGAACTTCGCCTGGATCTTGCCGAGCATGAGGTTGCAGTCGGTGACGGTCAGCGGACCGTTCCTGCGGTAGCTCGCCGGGCCCGGATTGGCGCCGGCCGAATCCGGGCCGATTCGGTAGCGCGACCCGTCGAAATGCAGAATCGAGCCGCCGCCCGCCGCAACCGTATGGATGCTCATCATCGGCGCGCGCATGCGCACGCCCGCCACCTGCGTCTCGAACGCGCGCTCGAACTCGCCGGCATAGTGCGACACGTCGGTGGAAGTGCCGCCCATGTCGAAGCCGATGATCTTGCCGAACCCGGCGGCAAGCGAAGCGCGCACCGCCCCGACCACTCCGCCGGCCGGGCCGGAGAGAATGCTGTCCTTGCCGGCGAAGCGCCGCGCGTCGGTGAGGCCGCCGTTCGATTGCATGAACATCAGGCGCACGCCGCGCAGTTCGGAGGCGACCTGATCGACGTATCGCCGCAGGATCGGCGAGAGATAGGCATCGACCACCGTGGTATCGCCGCGCGAAACGAGCTTCATGAGGGGACTCACTTCGTGCGACACCGATACCTGGGCATAGCCGATGGCGCGCGCGAGCGCGGCGGCCTCTTTCTCGTGCTCCTGGTAGCGGTAGCCGTGCATGAACACGATCGCTACCGAGCGGTAGCCCTCGCGGTACGCGGTTTCCAGTTCGCGGCGGGTCCTGTCCGCGTCCAGGGGAACGAGCACATCGCCGTGCGCGCCGATACGCTCATCCGCTTCGATGACTTTCGCATACAGCAGCTCGGGCAGCACGATATGCCGGTCGAACAGCCGCGGCCGGTTCTGGTAGCCGATGCGCAGAGCGTCCCGAAAGCCGCGCGTGACGAGGAGCAGCGTCCGCTCGCCCTTGCGCTCGAGCAGCGCATTGGTGGCGACCGTCGTACCCATCTTGACCGCCTCGATTTTCTCGACGGGAATGGGCGCGCCGGGCGCGACCTCGAGCAGCCGGCGGATCCCCTCGACGGAGGCATCGCCGTATCGCCCGGGATTTTCGGAGAGCAGCTTGAGCGCGACGATGCGGCTGTCGGGACGGCGCGCGACGATGTCCGTGAAAGTCCCGCCGCGGTCGATCCAGAATTCCCAGCGGCCGGCGATCATGTGAACTTGCGCGAAATGCAACTCGAACGAGCGGCGTTTGATACCATGAGCGCACTCTTGCGGGGCCGGTGAATCATAGCACGCGCGTCTTCTGGCCAATGGAAACTGCTGACTGCGTAGTCATCGGAGCCGGCGTGGTGGGCCTCGCCATTGCGAGATCACTCGCGCTCGCAGGACGCGAGGTGATCGTACTCGAGGGCGAAAGCTCGATCGGCACGGGCACCAGCTCGCGCAACAGCGAAGTCATCCACGCGGGGATCTACTACCCGCCCGGATCGCTGAAGGCGAAGCTGTGCGTCGCCGGCAGACTCGCGCTTTATCCTTTTCTTGCCGAGCACGGCGTGCCGCACCGCCGCTGCGGCAAGCTGATCGTCGCGACCGCGCCCGGCCAGATTTCCGCGCTGGAAAAAATCCGCGCACAGGGCAAAGCCAACGGCGTATCCGGCCTGCGTCTGCTGTCCGCGGCGCAGGCCGCGGCGCTGGAGCCCGAGCTCGCCTGCGCGGCGGCGCTGGAATCGCCCTCGACCGGAATCATCGACAGCCACGGCTTCATGCTCGCACTGCGCGGGGAAGCCGAGGGCCGCGGCGCGATGCTTGCGTTCCGCAGCCCGGTGATCGGGGGAAGGACGCCAGGGACCGGAATCGAGCTCGATATCGGCGGAGCCGAGACCATGCACTTGAGTGCGCGCACCGTCGTCAACAGCGCCGGCCTGACCGCCCAGGCCGTTGCCGGCCGCATTCAGGGATTCCCGCCGGAGAAAGTGCCACCCTGTCATTACTGCAAGGGCAACTACTTCGCCCTTTCGGGACGCTCTCCGTTCAATCGCCTGATCTACCCGGCGCCCGAATCCGCCGGACTCGGCGTGCACCTCACGCTCGACCTGGCCGGACAGGCACGCTTCGGCCCGGACGTGGAGTGGATCGACCGCATCGGATACGATGTCGATGCGCGCCGCGCGGACAGCTTTTATCACGCGATCCGGAGCTACTGGCCCGGACTGAAGGACGGCGCATTGCAGCCCGCCTACTCCGGGATCCGGCCCAAGATCCATGCGCGCGGCGAGCCGGCGCGCGACTTCCTGATCCAGGGCCCGCGCGATCACGGCGTGCCGGGCCTGGTCAACCTGTTCGGAATCGAATCCCCGGGGCTGACCGCGGCGCTTGCCATCGGCGACTACGTCGGCGAACTGCTCGCCGGTTGACGCACAGGCCGGCGGTCTGACAAACTGCTCCGCTCAGCCTTGGGAGGATGAGATCATGGATACGAGATCACTTGCAGCGGTCGTGCTGGCGCTGGCCAGCTCCCTGGCGCTGGCGCAGACCCGGTGGGACATGCCCACGCCCTACCCCGACGGCAACTTCCACACCCGGAACGTGCGCCAGTTTGCCGAAGACGTGGCCAAGGCAACCGGCGGCAAGTTGCAGATTCAGGTGCATTCGAACGGCGCGCTGATCAAGCACCCCGAAATCAAGCGCGCGGTGCAAACCGGACAGGTTCCGATCGGCGAGCTGCTGATCTCGGTGCTCGCCAACGAATCGCCGCTGTTCGCCTTTGATTCCAATCCTTTCCTCGCCAACAGCTACGCCAAGCAGGCGAAGATGTGGCTCGTCGCGCGGCCGTATCTCGAGAAGCGCCTGGATTCGCAGGGCATCAAGCTGCTCTATTCCGTGCCGTGGCCGCCGCAGGGCGTCTACGCGAAAAAGGAAATCAACTCGGCCGCCGACCTGAAGGGCGCCAAGTTCCGCACCTACAGCCCGACCACCGCGCGGCTGGCCGAGCTCATGGGGGCGATCCCGACCACAGTGCAAGTCCCCGATATTCCACAGGCGTTCAAGACGGGCCTGGTCGACTCGATGATCACCTCGGGCGCAACCGGCGTGGACACCCAGGCGTGGGATTACCTTTCCCATTACTACGACACGCAGGCGTTCCTGCCGCAGAACATGGTGGTGGTGAATAAGGACGCGTGGAGCAAGCTGAGTGACGCCGAGCAGAAGGCTGTCCTCGATGCCGCCAAGTCGGCCGAGGCGCGGGGGTGGAAGACGAGCGAAGCCGAGAACGAGGGCTACGTAAGGACCATGGCTTCGCACGGAATCAAGATCATGAAGCCTTCGGCAAAGCTCACCGCCGAATTCGAGACGATCGGCAAGCAGATGGCGGATGAGTGGGCAAAAAAAGCCGGCGCGGAGGGCGAGGCGATCCTCAAGGCGTTTCAGGCCAGGTAATCCCGCCTCCCATGCGCGGGGCGCTCGATCTGCTGTACAAGGCGTCGGGCCTCCTGGCCGGATTTTTTTTGGTGGCGATCGCCGTCCTGACGGCGGCGCAGATCGTCGGCCGGCAATTCGGATTCGCCGCGTATTCCTACGACGACTTTGCCGGATTCAGTCTCGCGGCGAGCTCCTTCCTCGGCCTCGCATTCACGTTCCGCGATAACGAGCACATCCGCATGACGCTGCTGGTGCATCACGCGCACGGCGGCGTCCGGCGCGCGCTCGATCTGCTTTGCCTCGCCACGGCCGCGCTCCTGGTCGGATACTTCGCCTGGTATGCGTGCGACATGACGCTCATCTCGTACAGCCTGCACGACGTATCGCAGGGCCTCGTTGCGGTCCCGCTGTGGATTCCCCAGTCGGGCATGGCGCTGGGCCTGCTAGTTCTCTTCGTCGCGGTGGCCGACGACCTCGTCGCGGCGCTGCGCGGCCGCAGCACTTCCTACGAAATCGCACAGACCCGCAAGACCGAAGCAGTGCCGGGTTTCGAGCGCTGATCCATGGAACCGTGGATCATCTCCGTAGTGCTGCTCACGGCACTCGCCGCCTTCCTGATTGCCGGCGTCTGGATCGCTCTCACCCTGCTCGGCGTGGGTTGGGTCGCAATGGCGCTTTTCACCGCCTCGCCGCCGGGCAGCCTGATGGCCACCACGGTGTGGGGCTCGAGCACCAGCTGGGCGCTCACCGCGCTGCCGCTGTTCATCTGGATGGGCGAAATCCTGTTCCGCACGCGCATCTCGGAGGACATGTTTCGCGGCCTCGCGCCGTGGATGGCCCCGCTGCCGGGCCGGCTGATGCATTGCAACGTCGTCGGCTGCGGCATCTTCGCCGCGATTTCAGGCTCCTCCGCCGCCACGGCTGCGACCATCGGCCGCATCACCATCCCGGAGCTGCGCAAGCGCGGCTACGACGAGAGCATGGCGGTCGGATCGCTCGCGGGCGCGGGCACGCTCGGCCTGCTGATCCCGCCTTCGATCATCATGATCGTGTACGGCGTCGCCGCGGACGTATCGATTGCACGCCTGTTCGTCGCGGGGGTGCTACCGGGGATCATGCTGATGCTGATGTTCTCCGGATGCATTATCGCCTGGGCGCTGCTCAATCCGGGAAAGACACCGCCGCGCGACGAATTCACCACCCTCGGCAAGAAGATTTACGCGGCACGCTACCTCATCCCGGCGGTGCTGCTCATCGGCGCCGTGATCGGCTCGATCTATACCGGCGTCGCCACGCCGACCGAGGCCGCGGTCATCGGCGTTGCCGGGGCGCTGGTGCTCGCTGCGGTGTCCGGCTCGCTCAACTGGAAGAATTTCGGCGCAAGCGTGATGGGCGCCACCCGAACTTCGTGCATGATCGCCTTCATCCTCGCCGGCGCGGCCTTTCTCACCGTCGCGATGGGTTTCACCGGAGTGCCGCGAATCCTGGCGAGATGGATCGGCGATCAGGCCTTTTCAGCCTGGCAGCTGATCGCGGTGCTAACCGTGCTGTATATCATTCTGGGCTGCTTCATAGACGGCATCTCGATGGTCGTGCTCACGTCCTCGGTGATCCTTCCCTCGGTGAAGGCGGCGGGCATCGACCTGCTCTGGTTCGGAATATTCGTCGTGCTGGTGGTCGAAATGGCGCAGATCACGCCGCCGGTCGGCTTCAACCTGTTCGTGCTGCAGGGGCTCACCGGAAAGAACATGTTCTACGTGGCGCGCGCCTCGCTGCCCTTCTTTTTCCTGATGGTGCTGGCCGTCGCGATCATCTGGCAGTTCCCCGAGGTCGTCACTTACCTGCCGGGCAAGATGTTCAAGCTCGGCTGAACCGGCGGATCCCTCGCCTTCCGGCGTCGCCGCAGAACCGGCTCCAAGACCCGGGCCGGTCAGGCTATCATTGAGCGCCATGTCCTCTTCTCCGATCTACGCCACGTCCGCGATCCGCAAGCTGGAGGAGCTGGCGCGCGCCGCGCCGGGCGCGAGCGTTCTCATGGAACGTGCAGGCCGCTCTACGACCGGCGCGCTCAATTTAATGGAGCGCGCCGGTGTGGCCGCGGCCGAGCTGGCGCGCAGCCTGTGCGGCGATACGGCCGGGCACATTCTCGTCGTCGCGGGACCGGGCAACAACGGCGGCGACGCCTTCGAAGTTGCGGCGCGCCTGAAGGGCTGGTTTTATCGCGTCAGCGCCGTCTTCGCCGGCGAGCGCACCAAGCTGTCAAGAGACGCGCAGGCCGCGCTCGCCAAATGGGAAGCCGCGGGCGGCACGCTGCTCGGGGACATTCCGAATAACATGCGTTTCGATCTGGCCGTGGATGGCCTCTTCGGCATCGGCCTCACGCGGCCGCTCACCGAACGCTATGCCGCGCTCGTGGACAAGCTCAATGCCCTCCGCGTGCCGGTCCTCGCGCTCGATATCCCGAGCGGGATCAACGCCGATACCGGCGCGGTCACGGGCACCGCGGTGCGCGCGACTCACACCATTACCTTCATCGCCCGCAAGCCGGGGCTGCTGACACTCGACGGCCCGGACCATTGCGGCGAGATCCATCTCGACACCCTGGGCGTGGATGCGGCCAGGCTGCTCGCGCCGGAGGGACAGCTCCTAGGCGCGGAAGTCCTCGAGCGCGTGCTGCCGCCGCGCGCGAAGAATTTCCACAAGGGACAGGCCGGCAGCGTCGGCATCCTCGGCGGCGCGGCGGGAATGGTGGGCGCGGCTCTGATCGCGGGGCGCGCCGCGCTCAAATGCGGCGCCGGACGCGTCTACCTCGGGCTGCTGAGCGCGCGAGCGCCGACTGTCGATTATTCGCAGCCCGAGCTCATGCTGCGCAAGCCAAAGGAGTTGCTCGCAAAGGGCCTTGTCAACGCGCTCATCGCCGGTCCGGGAATGGGCACGGGCAAGGTCGCCGGCGCGATGCTTCGCGCCGCGCTGAAATCGCCCGCGCCGCTGGTGCTCGACGCCGACGCGCTCAACCTCGTCGCCGGGCGGCGCGAGATGATCGCGTCGATCGGCGCTCGCAGCGCGGCCACCGTCCTCACGCCCCACCCCGCCGAAGCGGCGCGGCTGCTGGGCGAGGACACGCGCCGGGTGCAGGCCGACCGCATCACTTCGGCGAGACTGCTCGCGCAGCGCTACCACGGCTTCGTCGTGCTCAAGGGCAACGGCAGCGTGATCGCCGCGCCCGGCGGCAAATGGTGGATCAATCCCACGGGAAACCCCGGCATGGCTTGCGCCGGAATGGGCGACGCGCTTACCGGAATGCTCGCCGCCCTGCTGGCGCAGGGAGCCGAGCCGCTCTCCGCGCTGCTCGCCGGCGTATACCTGCACGGCGCCGCGGCCGACGATCTCGCCGCCGGCGGCACCGGTCCCGTCGGCATCACCGCGAGCGAAGTCATCGACCGCGCGCGCGCACTGTTGAACCGCTCCCGCTAGTTTTGCCGGCGGCCGGCCGGCCGCTCCGTCACAAGAGAAAGAACCTCCATGTATACACGCCTGCTCATCGACGCGACCACGTTTCTCGGGAAAGTCTGGAAACTCACGCGTCCCTACTGGCACTCCGAGGAGCGCTGGCGTGCCCGCGGCCTGCTCGCGGCCATTCTTGCGCTCACTCTCGGCCTCGTTTACCTGGCGGTGCAGTTCAACTCCTGGAACCGCGAGTTCTACAACTCGCTCGAGCAGAAGAACTATGCCGACTTTCAGGACCTGCTGCTGTACTTTTGCTTCCTTGCCTCTGTCTATATTGCCGCGGGGGTGTACAAGCTCTACCTGACGCAGGCGCTGGAAATGCGCTGGCGCGTGTGGCTGACGCGGCAGTACCTCGCCGAGTGGCTCGACCGGCAGGTGTACTACCGGCTCGAGCTTGCCAACCGCGGAACCGACAACCCGGACCAGCGCATCGCCGAAGACCTGCGCCTGTTCACCGACGGCACGCTGAACCTCTCGCTGGGGCTGCTGAGCTCGGTGGTGACATTGGTCTCGTTCATCGCCATCCTGTGGAATATCTCCGGCCCGCTCAGCTTCATGCTGAACGGCAGCGAGATCGTCATCCCCGGCTACATGGTCTGGGCCGCGGTGATCTACGCCGTGATCGCGAGCGTGCTGACGCACTACATCGGCCGCTCGCTGATCGGCATCAGTTTCAGGAAGGAACGGCTGGAGGCCGATTTCCGCTTCAACCTCGTGCGGCTGCGCGAAAACGCCGAAGGCGTCGCGCTCTACAAAGGCGAGGCGCCGGAGCAGGCCGGACTGCTCGCGCGCTTCGAGCGCGTGCGCGCCAACTGGTGGGAAGTGATGCGCCTGACCAAGCGGCTGACGTACTTCACCTCGGGCTATACCCAGGTGGCGATCGTGTTCCCGTTTCTCGTTGCCGCGCCGCGTTATTTTTCCGGCGCCCTCACGCTCGGCGGCCTCACCCAGATCGCCGGCGCCTTCAGCCAGGTGCAGGACGCGCTGTCCTGGTTCGTCAACAGCTACAGCATCGATACCAACCGCGGACTCGCGCCCTGGAAGGCGAGCGTGGAGCGCCTGCTCACCTTCAAGCAGGCGCTCGACCAGGCCTCGGCCGACGCGGAAAACAAAGAAAGCATCCAGGTGGCGACCGGGCCCGCGAAGACGTTGCGCGCCGACCAGCTCGAGCTTGCGCTGCCGGGCATAGCCGGAAAAGCGGGACGGGTCATCCTCGCCGACACTTCGCTCGAAATCGAGCCGGGATCGCGCGTGCTGCTCACCGGCCCTTCGGGCAGCGGCAAGAGCACCCTGTTTCGCGCGCTCGCCGGCATCTGGCCCTTCGGCAAGGGGCGCGTGCGCGTTCCCGCCGGAGCGCGCGTGCTGTTCCTGCCGCAGAAGCCCTACATCCCGATCGCCAGCCTGCGCGACGCCGTGAGCTTTCCCGCCGCGCCGGGCGCGTTCGGCGACGAGCAGATCCGCGAGACGCTGACGGCGTGCAAGCTGGAGCCCTTCGGCGCGAGGCTGGACGAGATTCAGAACTGGTCGCTGTCGATGAGCGTCGGCGAGCAGCAGCGCCTTGCCATCGCCAGGGCCCTGCTCAATAAACCCGACTGGCTATTCCTGGACGAAGCGACCGCGTCGCTGGACGAGGCGACCGAGGCGCAGCTCTATGCGCTCATCCGCGAACGCCTGCCGAACGCGACGCTCGTCAGCATCGCGCACCGGCCGGCGGTGGCGGGGTACCATCAGAAGCATTACGCGCTGGAGCCGGCGGGTGACAGGATGCAGCTGGTTGCGGTTTGAGAATTTCGTAACGTCCGCGTTGAGGGGCAGCGTCGGCGGAGCGTAGCGCTGCGACGCTGGCAAGCGGTCCCCTCGAACGCGTGGTTCGGCGTATTGGCCATATCAAACTCGGATCTCACGCCTCATTCTGAGTAATGCTGTTCGAGACACC
>JBGPYQ010000270.1:0-3332 GCA_041493345.1 Gammaproteobacteria bacterium
AGCCGCGCCGGCTCGCCCATGTAGGCCCCCGCGACGCCGAACTCGTCGATGCCGTAGGGCGCGGTGGTGGAGGCGGCAGCGTAATAG
This sequence comes from Gammaproteobacteria bacterium, assembly GCA_041493345.1. GTDB lineage: Bacteria > Pseudomonadota > Gammaproteobacteria > Burkholderiales > SG8-39 > VBDM01. The sequence continues at coordinate 88 of JBGPYQ010000270.1, forward strand.
AGCGGATGATGGCCGATGAAGATCGCCACCGGCATCGGCTGGTTCTTCTCCTGGTACTTGAGGTAGTTCTTCCAGGTGTGGCGCGGATAGAGCAGGATGCCGGACTTGTTCGGCCCCTTCACCTGGAGACGGTGAAAGCTCACGTTGCGCGCGCCGGTGTCGGGGTCCCTGGAGACCACCAGTCCCGAGCCGATCACCGGACCGCCGTCGCGCTGCCCGGCGACGTGCACCGGGAGCTGCGTCAGGTCAAACTCGCCTTTCCCGAACTTCAGCTCCTTCACCGGCCCGTCCTTCACCATCACCGGCTCGATCAACTTCACCATGCGCTCGGCGACCAGCGGAATCAGTTCTTCCTCGCTCGTGCCGAAAGCGAGCGCGGCGTGGCGAAGGTTTGCCGGCGCCTGGCCGAGCGCGCGCCAGCCGTGCGGGAGCTTCTCGAAGAACAGGGCCTTCTCGCGGCTCTGATAGAGGAGCGCGCCCATCTGCGTGAGCGGGTCCACGGGCTTGTCGATGCGAATGAGCTCTCCTGCGGCTTCGAGCTGGGCGATCCAGCTGCGCAGATCCTTGGCGCTTGCGTGCGATGTCATGGCAGCCTCCAGCCTCCTCCAATCACATTTTCAGGACACGCTCGGCGTTGAGGTGGGCGATCTTTTCCCGGTCGAGGTCGCTGACGGAAATTTTCTTCAGGAACTCCATCGCTGTCTGGTTCGCCTCGTAGGGCCAGTCCACCGCGAACAGGATGTTGTCCGCGCCCAGCGCGAGCAGCGTGCACAGGAACGCCGGCTCGTACCAGTTGCCGCTCGTGGTGACGAGCATGTTCTCCTTCAGGTATTCGAGCGGCGTTCGCTTCAGCCCCCGGCGCGCGGCGGCGCGCCAGGTGTGGTCGTTCAGGCGGTGCATCGCGAAAGGCAGCCCCTCGCCGAGGTGGCCGAGGATGATCTTCAGTTTCGGAAAAGCGTCGAACACGCCCGCGAACACGATCCTCAGGAAGTGGCAGCTCGTGTCCACCGCAAAACCCCAGCCCGCGCGCGCCAGCTCTTCGTAGCCTTCGAAATACGCCTTCACCGCATCCGGGTGCGGCAGCGTCGGATGCAGGTAGATCGGCACTCCAAGCGCCTCGGCGCGCTCGAAGATCACCCAGTATTTCTTCTCGTCGAGGAAGCTCCCGCGCGTGTGGCCGTGGATCATCGTGCCCTTGAAGCCGAGCTTCTTGACCGCGCGCTCGAGCTCGTCTGCCGCGGCCCCGGGGTCGGCGGTAGGCAGCGCCGCGAACCCTGCAAAGCGGCCCGGATAGGTCTTTATCGCCTCGTGCAGCCGGTCATTCGCATCGCGCGCCATGGGAATCGCGACGTCCGTGCCGAATGCCTGCGCGCCGGGCGAACCGAACGAGAGCACCTGCACGTCGATCCCGGCGGCGTCCATGTGCGCGATGCGCCTCGCACCGAGGTCGGAATTCTGTTCGACGATGTCGTGGCCGAGCTGCTCGCTGCGGCTCTTCAGATAGAAATTGCGGAACTCGTTGGCGGCGACCGTCTCCCGGTACATCGGGGTGATGAAATGCTCCTCGATCGCGATCGTTTTCATGGGGCGATTCACCGGCGGGAAACGGTCCGGAATCGTGGTTGCTGACCGGCGCATTTTGACACAGGGCGGGCAACGCGTTTCGCCGGCCGGTCGGGACGACCCGGAGGTGCCGGGGCGCAAACAGCCGTAAAATGGCCGCGACACGAATTGGAGGAAGCGATCATGACGAATCAGCGCACGCGCAGGGTGTTGATCGGCGCGCTGCTTGTCGCGGCCGCCGCGTGGGCGCAGGCCGAGGACTACCCGAAGGGACCGATCACCGTGATCGTTCCGCTCGCACCGGGAGACGCGGTGGATATCGCCGCGCGAGCCATCGGAGAGGAACTCTCGAAATCGCTCAAGGTCCCCGTCCTGGTCGTGAACCGACCCGGCGCCGGCGGCGCACTGGGCGCCGACAATGTGGTCAAGGCAAACAAGGACGGTTACACGATCGGCTTCATCATGAACGCCGCGCTTACCTTCAGGCGCGTGCTCGATCCGCAGACCGCGACCTACGACCCGATGAAGGACATCACGCCGCTGGGGCTGGCGATGCGCACGCCGAGCATTGTCGCAGTGCGCAGCGACCTGCCGTACAGGAATTTCTCCGAGCTGGTCGTCTACGCCAGGGCGAATCCCGGCCAGGTGCGCATCGGCACGCCCGGGGCCGGCTCGGCCGGCGAATTCGCCGTTGCCACGATCAACTCGATCGCCGGCACCGACATCGCCGCGGTGCCGTTCAAAGGCGCCTCGCCCGCGATCACCGCGATGCGCGGCGCACACGTCGAGGGCGTGGCGCTTGCGCTGGGCGTGCTGAGCGGCCACCTGAAGAGCGGCTCGATGCGGGGCATCGTCGCCTCCAGCAGCTTTCCGGATTTTCCTGACATCCCGACCCTCGCCGCCCTCGGCCATGCGCAGAAGCTGCTCGGCGTATGGGCCGCTTTTATCGCGCCGGCAGGCGTTCCTGCCGAAGTCACCGGCGTTCTCGTGCCGGCGATCGAGAAAGCGGTGAAGACCCCGGCAGTCGCGGCGAGGCTGCACGCGCTGGGGATGGTCGAGGACTACCAGCCGCCGGAGAAGCTGCTCGACGAAATCCGAGACGAGTACCGCATGGTCGAGGAGATTGCGCGCAAGGCAGGCTTCATCAAGTAGTGACCCCATCCCCGAATTCTGGACTGTTTAGAAGTAGAGTTGGTCGAGAGCAAGCGCCGAGCGCCGGGTCCCCGCTTCGCGGGGACGACAACGGGAGAGTGGGAGAAGCTTGATTCTTAGAGCGGCTTCCCGATCAACCGGCCCAGCTCGCCGATCACGCCGCGGCGGAAAGTGAGGACGCAGATCACGAAGATGACGCCTTGCGTCACCGTCACCCATGAACCGAGCTGCGCGAGGTAGTTCTCCATGGCAACGATGATCAATGCGCCGACGACCGGCCCAAACACGGTCCCGAGCCCGCCGAGCAGCGTCATCAGGACCACCTCCCCCGACATGGTCCAGTGCACATCGGTCAGCGATGCGAGCTCGAACACCAGCACCTTGGTCGCGCCGGCGAGGCCGGCGAGTGTCGCCGAGAGCACGTAAGCAAGCAGTTTGTAGCGGTGGGTGTCGTAGCCGAGCGAGAGTGCGCGGGATTCGTTCTCGCGAATCGCCTTCAGCACCTGGCCGAACGGCGAATGCACAACGCG
>JBGPYQ010000142.1:0-8639 GCA_041493345.1 Gammaproteobacteria bacterium
ATCGCGGAGAGCTTTCCGCGGCCGCGCTCCATGCGGTCAAGCGAGATGACTACCCCGGCCGGAACCGCGCCGCGGCCGCGGATGATCTCCAGCGACTCGCGCACCGCCGTCCCTGCAGTCATTACATCATCCACGATCAGCACATTCCCCGCAAGCGGGGCGCCGATGATGTCGCCGCCCTCGCCGTGGTCCTTCGCCTCTTTGCGGTTGAAGGCGAACGGGGTGTCGCGGCCTTCGCGGGCCAGGACCATCGCGGTGGCCGCGGCGAGCACGATGCCCTTGTAGGCGGGACCGAACAGCATGTCGAACCGGACATCCGAGGCGAGGATCGCCTTCGCGTAGAATTGCGCGAGGCGATCGAGAGCTTTGCCCGTGTTGAACAGCCCGGCATTGAAAAAATAGGGCGAGACGCGTCCCGACTTCATCACGAACTGGCCGAACTTCAGCACGCCTTGCTCGATGCAGAAAGCGATGAAGTCCTTGCGAAAGTCGTTGGACACGCGCGGTTCCAGGGGAGAATTCGCGAAATGTTACGCATAATCACGCTCAATCTCAACGGCATTCGCTCGGCGTTCACCAAGGGCTTCCCCAAATGGCTCGCGCGCCAGCGCGCCGATGTGGTCTGCCTCCAGGAGGTGAAGGCGCAGGAGCAGGATCTGGGCGAGCACATTCTTGCGCCCAAGGGTTTCCACGCGTGGTTCAACTGTGCGCAGAAGAAAGGCTACAGCGGCGTGGCGCTGTACTCGCGCACGAAGCCGGAAAAAGTGTCCTCCGGCTTTGGCAGCCGCGAATTCGATCCCGAGGGGCGGTTCCTGCGCGCCGATTACGGCAATGTCTCGGTAGTCTCGGTCTACTTCCCCTCGGGATCGAGCTCCGAGGAGCGGCAGCAGGCGAAATTCCGCTTCCTCGCGGAATTCCACCCCGTCTTGAAGGGCCTCGAGAGCAGCGGCCGCGATCTTATACTGTGCGGGGACTGGAACATCGCCCACAAGGAGATCGACCTCAGAAACTGGCGCTCGAACCGCAAGAATTCCGGCTTCCTTCCCGAGGAGCGCGCCTGGCTCAGCGAGGTATTCGACAATCTGGGCTGGATTGACGTCTTCCGCCGAATCGACGCGCGGCCCGAGCAGTACACCTGGTGGTCGAACCGCGGCCAGGCCTGGGCAAAGAACGTCGGCTGGCGCATCGACTACCAGATCGCCACGCCCGGCATTGCAGCGAAGGCGAAGAAAGTCGCGATCTACAAGGACAAGCGCTTCTCGGATCACGCGCCGCTCACGATCGACTACGACATACACCTCTAGATACGAAGATCGCATCCCGGGTCCGTATACAATCGCGCATGCCTTCTCCTTACCTCGAAGTCTTCCGCAGTCCGCGGCTCGCGGTAATTCTTGCAGTAGGCTTTTCCTCTGGATTGCCGCTCGCGCTTACCGGCAGCACGCTGCAGGCCTGGCTTACCGTGGTCGGCGTGGACATCAGGACGATTGCCTGGTTTTCCTGGATCGGCATTCCCTATTTGCTGAAATTCCTCTGGTCGCCGCTGCTCGACCGGTACGTGCCGCCGTTTCTTGGCCGGCGGCGCGGCTGGATGCTGCTGACGCAGTTTGCACTCGTCCTCGGCATCGTTGCGATGGGCACCGCTTCTCCGGAGGACGCGATCTGGGTGCTCGGGGCGCTGGCGCTGTGGGTCGCCTTCGCCTCGGCCTCGCAGGACATCGTCGTCGATGCCTACCGGACCGACCTGCTGCCTGCGAGGGAGCGCGGCATGGGCGCGGCGGTCGGCGTGCTCGGTTACCGCCTTGCCATGCTTGCCTCCGGCGGCCTGGCTCTCATCCTCGCGGACCAGATCGGCTGGCGCTTCATGTATTTCGTCATGGCCGCGTTGATGGGGCTGGGAATTCTCGTTTCGCTTCTTGCGCCCGAGCCGGCCGCCCCGCCCGATACACCGCGCTCGCTCGCCGACGCGGTGGTGGCGCCGCTCAAGGAATTCTTCTCGCGCCGCGGCGCAGTGAGCCTGCTGCTGCTGGTCGCGCTGTACAAGTTCGGAGACGCGCTCGCAGGCACACTCACCACGGCATTCCTGATCCGCGGCGTGGGCTTCTCGCCCACCGATGTCGGCGTGATCAACAAGGGGCTGGGCCTCGCCTCGCTCCTCGCGGGCGCGCTCCTGGGCGGACTGCTGATGGCCAACATGAAGCTGTACCGCGCGCTTCTTTTTTTCGGGGTGCTGCAGGCGGTCTCGAACCTTTCCTTCGCCGTGCTCGCCTGGGCCGGCAAGAGCTACCCGCTGCTGGTGTTCACGGTGGCGTTCGAGAATCTCGCAAGCGGAATGGGCACGGCGGCATTCGTCGCATTTGCCATGGCCCTGTGCAATCACCGCTTTACCGCCACGCAGTACGCGCTGCTCTCGGCGCTGGCATCGCTCGGGCGCATCCTTTTCGGACCCGCGACCGGCGAGCTGGTCGCGCTGATGGACTGGGCGAATTTCTTCATCTTGACGTTCTTCGCGGCGCTCCCCGGGCTGGTGCTGGTGTGGCTGCTGCGCGAGGAAATCGCGGTCGCGGAGAACGCATCGCCCGCCCCGGCCTGAGCGATTTGCGGCCCGCCGTTCCTGCAATTCTTGCGGTTCCCATTTTCATGGAGGCAGTGATGACAAGACCCGATTTCCGCCGCTGGCGCCGGTTCCTGGTGGCGCTGGCATTCTTGCCGGCATGCGCGCTTGCCCAGGCCCAGGGGGCCGAATTCACCCCCGAAGTGGGCCAGGAGGGAAAAGACGTGGTCTGGGTGCCGACGCCCGGGTTTCTGGTCGAGCGCATGCTGCAGATGGCGCAGGTCGGACCCGGGGATCTGGTCGTGGACCTCGGCTCGGGCGACGGCCGTACCGTGATCGCCGCGGCCCAAAAATTTCAGGCAAGCAGCATGGGCGTCGAATTCAACCCGGACATGGTGGCGCTTTCCAGGCGCAACGCCGCGAAGGCAGGCGCGCTCGACAGGGCGAAGTTCGTCGAAGGCGACATCTTCGCAGTCGATTTCACCAAGGCGACCGTCGTCACCCTGTATCTCCTGCCCGACCTTAACCTGCGGCTGCGGCCGCAGCTTCTGGACATGAAGCCTGGAACGCGCCTTGTTTCGCACCAGTTCACGATGGGCGACTGGCAGCCCGACGAGACGTCGAATTTTGACGGCCGCTCCGCCTACTTCTGGGTGGTGCCGGCCAAGGTCGAGGGAAACTGGAAGCTCAGCTACGCCGTCAATGGAAGCCGTACCGAGCACATCCTGAACTTGACGCAGAAATTCCAGATGATCGAGGGCGGCATCGTCTCGGGCTCGACGCGGCTGGGTCTGCGCGACCTGTCGCTGCATGGGGATCGGCTGGCCTTCACCTGGATCGACGACCGCGGCGTTCTTCGCGAGTTTTCCGGCCGCGTTCGCGGCGGCGTCATGGAAGGCGAGATGAAGGCCGGAGGAAAATCCGGCCAGCGCTGGCGCGCGCAGCGTACGTCTTAAGCAGAACGGCGAGGCCCTCCCCCGGACGGCAAACGCCGTCCCCCGGTCGCGGCCCGCAAGGGACCCTTTGCGTTTGCCCTCCGGGGGACGGGCTGACCGCGATCAATGCGGGGCTATCGTGTCCGGCGGAAATCCCGAAGAATTTCGCGCGCGGCGTTGTGGCCCGGCGCGCCGGTGACGCCACCGCCCGGATGCGCGCCGGCGCCGCACAGATACAGGCCGCGGATCGGGGAGCGGTAATCGGCGTAGCCGAGCACCGGCCGCGCCGAGAAGAGCTGGTCGAGAGTGAGCGCGCCGTGGAAGATGTCCCCGCCGATGAGCCCGAACTCGCGCTCGAGATCGAGCGGAGTGAGAATTCTCCGGCCGACGATGCTCGCCCTGAAGTTCGGCGCATAGCGGTTCACGGTATCGATGATCGCGTCGGCGGCGGTTTCCCTGGCATCGTCCCAGCTGCGGCCGCCGGGCAATACCGGGTTGAAGTGCTGGCAGAACAGGCTCGCCACATGCATGCCGGGCGGCGCAAGGCCCGGATCGACGGTGCTCGGGATCAGCAGCTCGATGATGGGCTCGCGCGAAAAGCCGTCGGTGCGCGCGTCGAAATAGGCACGCTCCATATAACCGAGCGAGGGCGCAAAGATAATTCCCGAGCTGTGATGCGCTTGCGCGTGCTTGCCAGGCGCGCAGGCGAAGTCCGGCAGTTCGGCGAGCGCGACGTTCATGCGAAACGAACCCGAAGCGCACTTCCAGCGCACTATCCTCGAGCGGAAATCCGCGTCGAGCGCCTGCGGCTCGACCAGCCGCAAATAGAGCAGCTTCGGATTGACTCCCGCCGCGACCGCGCGCGCCTGGACTTCGCTGCCGTCGGCCAGAGCGACGCCGGTGACGCGGCCGCTTTTCACGCGCACCGCGGCGACTTCGGCGCCGGTGCCGATCTCGACGCCGCGCGCCAGCGCTTCTTTCGCCATCGCCTGGGTGATCGCGCCCATGCCGCCGAGCGCGTGTCCCCAGGTGCCGCGCTTGCCGTTCACTTCTCCGAAGGCATGATGCAACAGCACGTAGGCCGAGCCGGGCGCGTAAGGGCTGGCGAAATGGCCGACCTGGGCGTCGAAGCCGAACACCGCTTTGACCGGATCGCTCTCGAACCAGTAATCGAGCAACTCGCCCGCGCTGCGGGTTATCAACTCCCACAGGTCGCGCTGCGCAGGGCGGCTCAGTCGCGTGAGACTTCTCCCTATGCCAAACGCGCGCAGCCAGTCGCGCCAGCCCCCGCCCAGATTGGGCGGCGTCTCGAGAACGAGTTGGCGCAGCACCTCGGCGGCCGACGCTATCGTGCGGTAATAGCCAGGCAGCCGCTCGACGTCGCGCCTGGAGAAACGCGCAAGCTCGGCTTGCGTGTCCGCCAGAGTGGGGCCGAGCTTGAACGAGCGGCCGTCGGGCAGCGGCAGGAAATTCGCGAAAGGACGTTCGACGATTTTCAGACCATGCTCGGCGAGCCGCAGTTCGCGGATGATCCTCGGGTTGAGGAGGCTCACCGTGTAGGCGGCGGTGGAATTGCGGAAGCCCGGCGAGAATTCCTCGGTTACTGCGGCACCGCCGACGATGGGCCGGCGCTCGAGGACCTTGACCTTGAGGCCGGCGCCGGCGAGATAACACGCGCACACCAGGCCGTTGTGGCCGCCGCCGATGATGACGACGTCGTAGGGCACGATTTGGAGCGCTGCGCTAGCGACGCATCTCGACTCGGTAGACGGCGAGGCTGCCGAGAAAGTTGGCGAGCGCGGCGACGGGCCGGCCGCGGTGCAGCACGATTCGCTCAAGTACGTGAATGCCGTGATCGGCGCAGAACGCGTCGAAATCGGCGATGGTGCACAGGTGCACGTTGGGCGTGTTGTACCACTGGTAGGGAAGATCCTCCGACACCGGCATCCGTCCCAGGGCCACCTGCAGCCGCAGGTTCCAGCGGCCGAAGTTGGGGAAGGAGACGATCGCCTCGCGCCCGACGCGCAGCATCTCCAGCACGATCTCTTCGGTGTGATGCATCGCCTGCAGGGTCTGCGACAGGATGACGTAGTCGAAGGAGCCGGCGTCGAACCCGGCGAGCCCGCGCTCGAGGTCGCTCTGGATGACGCTGACTCCGTTTTTCACGCAGGCGAGCACGTTGGCATCGGCGATCTCGATGCCGTAGCCGCGCGCGTTGCGGATTTGCCCGAGATGCCGCAGCAGCAGCCCGTCGCCGCAGCCCAGGTCGAGCACGCTCGAGTCGGGCCGCACCCAGGACGCAATCGCCGCGAAGTCCAGGCGGCCCGAGAGCGTGATCCGGTCCTGTTCCTGCTCGGTCATGGCGCGGCGTGGATGTTGTCGAAATAGGCCCGGACGAGCGCGTGGTAGCGCGGGTCGTCGAGCAGGAACGCGTCGTGGCCGTGCGGCGCGTCGATTTCCGCGTAGGAAACGTCGCGGCGGTTGTCGAGCAGCGCCTTGACGATCTCGCGCGAGCGCGCCGGCGAAAACCGCCAGTCCGAGGTGAATGAAATCACGAGAAATCGAGCCCGCGCCGGAGCCAGTGCCCTGGACAAGTCGTCGCCGTGCCCGGCGGCCGGGTCGAAGTAGTCGAGCGCGCGCGTGATCAGCAGATAGGTGTTCGCGTCGAAGTACTCGGAGAACTTGTCGCCCTGGTGGCGCAGATACGACTCGATCTCGAAATCGACGCCGAAGTGAAACCCGATCGACCCCGAGCTCAACGTCCGGCCGAACTTCTCCATCATGGCGTCGTCCGAGAGATAGGTGATATGGCCGATCATGCGCGCAAGGCGCAGGCCGCGGCGCGGCAGCACGCCGTGCCCGTAGTAATCGCCGCCGTGAAAATCCGGGTCGGTGGTGATCGCTTGCCGCGCGACTTCGTTGAACGCGATGTTCTGCGCCGAGAGCCTGGGCGCCGCGGCGACTGCGATCGAATTGCGAATGCGTTCCGGGAAGCTGATCGTCCACTGCAGCGCCTGCATGGCGCCGAGGCTGCCGCCCATCACCGCGGCGAAAGAATCGATGCCGAGCCGGTCGGCCAGGCGCGCCTGCGCGTTGACCCAGTCCTCGACGGTCACCACGGGGAAGCTCGAGCCGTAGGGCTTGCCGGTTTGAGGGTCGACGCTCTTCGGGCCGGTCGAGCCGAAGCAACCGCCGACGTTGTTGACTCCGACGACGAAGAATTTTTCCGTGTCGAGCGGCTTTCCCGGTCCGATCATGTTGTCCCACCAGCCGATGTTGTCCGGATCTTCGGCGTACCAACCCGCGACGTGGTGCGCGGCGTTGAGGGCGTGGCAAACCAGCACGGCGTTCGATTTCGCCGCGTTCAGGGTGCCGTAGGTCTCGTACATCAGGTCGTACGAGGCCAGCACCGCGCCGCTCTTGAACTTGAGCGGTTCGGAAAAGTGCAGGGTCTGCGGCTTCACCGCTCCGACCGAGCGTGGCTTCGTGATGTTTTCCGGCGCCATAAAATGAAAAACCCGTTTAGCTTGCCTGCTAAACGGGTCTCCCTCGCTTTAGCAATATTTGTTTTGCGCTCGGCTCTTTACCGGCGGCGCCTGCAAGCTGGTGATCAAATCGGCGCGGAGGAGAAGTTACCCGATAAACGCTTCACGGTCAATTTTCCAGGCTCAGGCATTCAGCCGCGCGAGCAGCTCCCGCGCCTTGTCTGGATCGTGGGTGCGGCAAATCCGGGCGGCGAGCGCTTCGATCTCGGAAATGCTGGTGCGCAGCACCTGCTGTTTGATCGCGGGCAGCTGCGCCGGGTGCATCGAGAACTGGCGCAGGCCGAAGCCGAGCAGCAGCCGCGTCATGGCCGTATCGCCCGCCATCTCGCCGCACACGGCGACGGCGGTCCTGGCCCGGTTGGCCGTGCGGATGGTGTGCGCGACAAGGTTCAGCACGGCCGGGTGCAGCGGATCGTAGAGGTGCGCGACGGCATCGTCGGTGCGGTCGATGGCGAGCGTGTACTGGATCAGGTCGTTGGTGCCGATCGAGAGAAAGTCGAGCTTGCGGATGAAATATTTCAGCGACAGCGCCGCAGCCGGCACTTCGATCATGCCGCCGATTTCGATCGAGCGATCGTACGGAATCTTCTGGTCATCGAGAGTTTCCTTGGCGTGCTTTACGGCGATCAAGGTCTGCTCGATTTCGTGGGCGTGGGCGAGCATCGGAATCAGGAGGCGGATCTTGCCGTGGTGCGAGGCGCGCAGGATCGCGCGCAGCTGCGTCAGGAACATCTGCGGCTCGGCAAGGCAGAAGCGGATGGCGCGCAGCCCGAGCGCCGGGTTGGGGCCGATGCGATCGGCGCCGTTGATGCTCTTGTCCGCACCCAGATCGAGGGTGCGGACGGTAACGGGGTGCCCCTCCATTGCCTTGGCCACCTGGCGGTAGGCTTCGAACTGCTCATCCTCCGAAGGCAGGTCGTCGCGGTTGAGAAATATGAACTCGGTGCGGAACAGACCGATGCCGGTGGCGCCGGCCTCCTTCACGTCAGCGATGTCCTGAGGCAGCTCGATGTTGGCCTGCAGATCGACCGCGACGCCGTCCAGGGTGGTGGCGCGCGCCGTGCGCAGGCGCCTCAGCTTCCGCCGTTCGATCTCGATCCCGCGGCTGCGCTCTCGATACTCCGCAAGCACCTGCCTGTCCGGATTGGCAATCAGCACGCCCTCGCGCCCGTCGACGATCAGCAGCTCGTTCTCGCGGATCATGCTGCGCGCGTGGTGCAGTCCGACGATCGCCGGAATGTTGAGGCTGCGCGCGACGATTGCCGTATGCGAAGTGACGCCGCCCAGATCGGTTACGAAGCCCGCGTACTGGTGCTGCTTGAACAGGATCATGTCCGCCGGCGACAGGTCGTGCGCGACCACGATCAGGTTTTCCTCGTGCGAGGGCGCGGCAGGCGCGTGACTCGTCCCGAGCATCGCCTTGAGCACCCGTTCCACCACCTGCATGATGTCCTGCTTGCGCTCGCGCAGGTAGGAATCCTCGAGCGCATCGAACTGGGCGGCGAGGTGATCCATCTGCAGCACCAGCGCCCACTCGGCGTTGCAGTGGCGGTTTCGGATGTGATCGCGCGGCACCAGCGAGAGGCTCGCGTCGTTGAGCAGCAT
>JBGPYQ010000122.1:0-9680 GCA_041493345.1 Gammaproteobacteria bacterium
CGAGCTCCGGCTCCGGCAGCAGCCTCACCGTGATCTCGGTGGCCACCGCGAGCATTCCTTCGGATCCGATCATCAGAGCGAGCAGATCAAGGCCGGGCGCGTCGAGCGCTTCGTTGCCGAACTCGACCACCTCGCCCTCGATCGTGACCGAGCGCACGCGCAGCACGTTATGCAAAGTGAGGCCGTATTTCAGGCAGTGCACGCCGCCCGAATTCTCGGCGACGTTGCCGCCGATCGAGCAGGCAATCTGCGATGAAGGATCCGGCGCGTAGAAGAGCCCGTAAGGCCCCGCCGCATCCGAAATCGCGAGATTGGTCACGCCGGGCTGCACCCGCGCGATTCGGGCCACCGGGTCCAGCGACAGGACGCGCCGCATCTTCGACAAGGACAGCAGCACCCCGTCCCCGAGCGGCAGGGCCCCGCCCGAGAGGCCGGTGCCGGCGCCGCGAGCGACGACCGGAACTTTCAGCTCGTGACAGGCGCGCAGCACGTGGCGCACTTCCTCCTCGTTTGCGGGCAGCGCCACCACCATGGGCAGCTGCCGGTAGGCGGTCAGTCCGTCGCATTCATAGGCGCGCGTGTCCTCGCCGGAATGCAGCACCGCGTTCTCAGGCAAGTGTTCCCGAAGCCGGGCGACGACGGCCGCCTGGCGGATGAAGTCGATTCCCGTTGAGCGTACGTTCATGCCTTCAGGCTGCCGGTTTCCATCCGCGGAGCTTACAGAAATTTCCGAACCCAGGCCAAATCATCCTCGGTTCTGCCGGCGGGGGCACCTATTGCGCCCCGGTCCAGTCCCGGCAACCGCCGCGATTTCAAGCTTGCATATCCGCCTCCGCGGCGCATCCCTGATCGCGATTTCGTGCAATCCGCCACGCCGGGAGAAACAGGGCCTGCGCAATATCCTGCGGAATCTGTTATATACCGTGTATTCCGTGATGCGACAAGCACTCTGAAAGGAGAATATCGTGAGAAATTCCACATTGATTGCATTGGGTCTGGTCAGCGCATTGCTCGCCGCAACTCCGGCCAGGGCGCAGAAGGTCGACCAGCTACAGAACATCGCCCAGGCGGAGTTCCGCCTGCTGTCGGAAGACCTGGGCGGGGTGTTGAGCTATCGGGGACAGACGCCTACGACGCCGCTGGGCGTAACGGGTTTCGACGTCGGCATCGCGGTCACGGCATCGAAAATACAGAACCTCGCGATCCTGGACAAGGTGACCTCGGACAAGGCGAATTCGACCGTCTACGTTCCCACGCTGCGGGCGCACAAGGGCCTGCCGTTCGGGTTCGATATCGGCGCCATGTACGCCTCGATTCCGGACAGCAACGTGAAGTTCTATGGCGGGGAACTACGCTATGCCATCATGCAAGGGGGCGTGGCGGCCCCGGCGATCGGATTGCGCGGCAGCATGACGAAGCTGACCGGCGTGGATCAGCTCAGCCTGGACACGCGCGGCATCGACCTCTCCATTTCCAAGGGATTCGCCATCCTCACGCCTTACGCGGGGATCGGCAAGGTGTGGGTCAACAGCACGCCCCGCGGCACTGCAGTTTCAGTTGCGGGCCTGCGCAGCGAGGAGTTTTCGCTCAACAAGGCCTTTATCGGTCTCGGCGCCCAGTTCGTCGTGTTCAATATCAATCTTGAAGCCGACAAGACGGGCGACGTGAAGTCCTACAGTCTCAAGGTGGGATTGCGGTTCTGAAGGCCAGGGCCTGCGCCGATTCAGGCGGCGGGTCCGGCGGCGCGCACAAGCGCTCGCTCGTCGATCGGCAAGTTGACCACGGTCGAGATCACCGACAGCCCTATGGCGATGATCCATATCAGCTGGTATGAGCCGGTGTGATCGAAAACATAGCCGCCAAGCCAGCCGCCGAAGAAGCTGCCGACCTGATGGAACAGGAACACGAAGCCCGAGAGCATGGCGAGATGCTTCACGCCGAAAATTCCCGCCACCACGCCATTGGTGAGCGGTACCGTGCCGAGCCAGGTGAAGCCGAACGTCGCCGCGAATACATAGGCGCTCATCGGTGTCAGCGGAAACGCAATCAGCGTCGCGATCGCGACTGCACGCACGGCGTACAGCCCGGATAACAGCCAGGTCTTCGAGAACCGGCCGCCGAGCTGCCCGGCCAGATAAGACCCGAATATGTTGAACAGGCCGATGAGCGCGAGGGCGACGGTGCCGTCGCGGGCGGTGAGCCCCTGATCGAGCAAGAACGCCGGAAAGTGCGTGCCGATGAAAACGATCTGGAAACCGCAGGTGAAATAGCCGACCCCGAGCAGCCAGAAGCCCTTGTGATGGAAGGCTTCGGCAAGCGCTTCCTTGAGCGACACCCCGGCGATGCCGGTAAGCGTGCCGTAGCCCTTGTCGGCGATGCCCAAGGACATCGGCACCATGGCCGCGGCGAAGCCCGACAGCACGACGAGCGCCCAATACCAGCCGAGCGTCGAGATCAGCAGCAGCGCGAGCGGCAGCAGCGCGAACTGCCCGAACGAGCCCGCCGCGCTGCAAATGCCGAGCACGTTGCTGCGCCGCTCGGCTGAGTAGGTGCGCCCCAGGGCGCCGAATACGATGTTGAAGGTGGTGCAGCTCATGCCAAGGCCGATCAGCACGCCGATCGCGAGCGTGAGCCCGAGCGCGGTGGTCGAGTTCGCCATGCCTATGAGGCCGAGCGCGTACAACAGGCCGCCCACAAAGAGCACGCGCCCGGCGCCGAAGCGGTCGGCAATCATGCCGGTGAAAGGCTGCGTGATGCCCCACAGGAGGTTCTGCAGCGCCACGGCCAGGCCGAAAACCTCGCGACCCCAGCCGTTGTCCATGCTCATCGGCTGAAGAAACAATCCGAAGCTGTGGCGGATGCCGAGCGCGAGCGTCAGGATCACGCTCGCGCAGACGAGCATGACGGTCGGACTGGGTGTACGGGAAGCGGGCACGTTGCGGCTAGTCAAGAGGAAAAGCATACCACGCGAAAACGCGGCGGCGCCGTTTGATACCATAGTGGTTTTGCTTTTCATCCCGAAGTGACGCCCCCAACCCATTCCGGCAGCCCGCCGCTGCAACGGATGTTCCCGTTCCTGAAGTGGTGGCCGCAGGTCAATGCGGCGACCCTGAAGGCCGATGCGCTCGCCGGCCTGATCGGCGCCATCGTCGTGCTGCCGCAGGGCGTGGCCTTCGCGACGCTGGCGGGACTTCCTCCGGAGTACGGCCTGTACTGCGCCATGGTGCCGGCGATCGTCGGGGCGCTGTTCGGCTCGTCGCTGCACACGGTCGCCGGTCCCACCAATCCCGTATCGCTCATGGTGTTCGCCTCGCTCAGCCCCCTGGCGATTCCCGGAACGCCCCACTACATCGAGCTGGCGCTCACGCTCGCGCTGATGTCGGGCGTGATCATGGTGGCGATGGGCTTCCTCCGATTGGGGTCGCTCGTGAATTTCATGTCGAGCACCGTCGTGGTCGGCTTCACTGCCGCGCTCGGCGTGTTCATTTTCCTGAGCCAGCTCGGCAACTTTCTCGGCATCGCTGCCGCGCCGGTGGCGGGCTTCACCCATATCGTGGCCGGTACGTTCTCGCACCTGGGCGAGACGCGGCCCTGGGTCGTGCTGGTGGCGGCGGCAACGCTCGCGATCGGCGCGCTCTCGCGCCGCGCGCTGCCGAAGATACCGCCGTTGCTCGCGGCGATGGTGCTCGGGGGCGTACTTGCATTTGCCCTGAATCAGGGGCTGGGCGCGGAGCGCACGGGTCTGCGCACGCTGGGGCCTTTGCCCGGTGCGCTGCCGCCGCTTTCGTTCCCGGACGTTTCGGCGGGTACGCTGCAGAACCTTTTGGGCAGCGCCATCGCCGTGGCGCTGGTATCGCTCACGCAGGCGCTCTCGATCGCCCACGCCATCGCGCTCAAATCGGGACAGCGCATTGACAACAACCAGGAATTCATCGGCCAGGGCCTTGCCAACGTCGCCGCCGCTTTCTTCTCGGGCTTTCCCACGAGCACCTCCGCCAACCGCTGCGGCATCAACTACGATGCGGGCGCGAAAACGCCGATGTCGGGGATGTTCGCCGCCTTGCTGCTCGTGCTGGTGCTGCTGGCGGTCGCGCCGCTCGCCGCCTACCTGCCGATCGCGGTCGTCGCCGCGCTCCTGTTCCTGGTGGCCTGGAACCTGATCGACCTTCCCCGCATCCGGAAAATCCTTTCCACCAGCCGGGGCGAGAGCGCGGTGCTCGCCGTCACTTTTTTCGCCACGCTGCTGCTCGATCTCGAGTTCGCGATCCTCGTCGGGGTGCTGGTGTCGCTCGTGCTCTACCTGAACCGCACCTCGCACCCGATCATGAGGAGCCTGGTGCCGGATCCGCGCCACACGCAGCGCAAGATGACCGAGGTCGAGGACAGCCTCCTCGAATGCCCGCAGCTCAAGATCCTGCGCATCGAGGGCTCGATCTATTTCGGCGCCGTGGGCCACGTCGAGCGGCACCTCGACACGCTGCGCGAGCACAATCCCGGCCAGAAGCACCTGCTGCTGATGTCCAAGAGCATCAATTCCGTCGACATGGCGGGCGCGGAGCTGCTGGTCGAAGAAGCGCGGCGCCGGCGCGAGGGCGGCGGACAGCTGTATTTCTACAGCCTGAGGAAGCCGGTCGAGGAGCTGCTCGAGCGCGGCGACTATCTCGCCGGGATCGGCCGGGAGAACATTTTCCGCGGCAAGCGCGAAGCGATCGCCGGCGTGTTCACGCGCCTGGACCGCTCGATCTGCGCCACCTGCCGCGCGCGCATCTTCGAGGAATGCGCGAGCGTGCCGGGGCCGAAGGACGCTTGATGGTCCGACGCTGCACCGCGCTGCTTTTGCTCGCTCTGCTCACCGCCTGCGGCGGACAGGCGAAGCTTTCGCACTTGCCGCCTGACGCGGTAGTGCTTGCCTTCGGCGACAGCCTGACCTTCGGCATAGGCGCCAATCCGCAGGAAAGTTACCCGGCGCGGCTGGGCGCGCTGATAGGACGCAAGGTCATCGCTGCGGGAGTGCCCGGCGAAGTGAGCGCTGCGGGCCTCGCGCGCCTGCCGGCCGTGCTCGAACAGACCCAGCCGCAGCTCGTCGTTCTCTGTCACGGCGGCAACGATTTTCTGAGAAAGCTGGATGATGCGCAGACGGCAAACAATATCCGCGCCATGATGCGTCTCGCACTGGCGGGGGGCGCGCAGGTGATCCTGGTGGGCGTGCCCAAGCCCGGTTTGCTGCTCTCCCCGGCCGGGTTCTACGAAGACCTCGCGAAGGAGTTCAGGCTGCCGTACGAGGACGCGGCGCTCAGGAAAATTCTCACCGACAACGAACTGAAGTCCGATCTCGTGCATCCGAACGCAAAAGGATACGCGCGGCTCGCCGAGGCGATCGCGGCGCTGATGAAAAAGAGCGGCGCGATCTGACATGAGCCAGGCACAAAATGTGGCACTCGTCGCCGGCGTCGGCGACGGACTGGGCGCTGCGGTGGCGCGCCGCTTCGCTGCGGCCGGCTTCACCGCGGTGCTGGTCGCGCGCAGCGCCGAGCGCCTCGAGCGCATCGCGGCCGGCATCAATGCCGCGGGCGGGCGCGCCCTCGCCAAAGTCGCCGATGTCCGCGAGGAAGCGCAGGTCATGAAACTTTTCAGCGAAGTCGAGTCCGATGTCGGGCCGATTGCGGTCGCCGTGGCCAACACCGGATCGAATTACCGCAATTCCATCCTCGACACGCCCGCCGGCATGTTCGAGCAGGTGTGGCGGCTTTCCTGCTACGCCGGATTCCTCGTCGGGCGCGAAGCCGCGCGCCACATGGTGCCGCACGGCCACGGCACCATCATCTTCACCGGCGCGACCGCGTCGCTGCGCGGCGCGGCGAATTTTGCCGCCTTCGCCGCCGGCAAGGGCGGGGCGCGCCTGGTCGCGCAGAGCATGGCGCGCGAGCTCGGACCCCGGGGCATCCACGTGGCCTCGGTCATCATCGACGGCATGATAGACAGCCCGCGCGTGCGCGAGCGCTTCCCCGAGCGCGTCGCGGAAAAACCCGCGGACGGCATGCTCAGGCCCGAGGCCATCGCCGAGGCCTATTTCCAGATCCACCAGCAGCCGAGAAGCGCCTGGACGTTCGAGGTGGATCTGCGGCCGTGGGCGGAGAAGTTCTAGAAGTTTCCGGCCCATCAGCCAGCGTCGCGTCCATGCCTGCAATCATCTCCGTCTCGAACCTCTCGAAAACCTACGCCTCCGGTCTGCAGGCTCTCAGGAACATCAATCTGGAGATCCGCCGCGGAGAGATCTTCGCGCTGCTCGGTCCCAACGGCGCGGGCAAAACCACGCTGATCGGCGTCATCTGCGGGATCGTCAATCCGGGCGAAGGCGGCATTTCCGTGGACGGCCACGACATCGTCACCGAATTCCGCGCCGCCCGTTCCATGATCGGCCTCGTGCCGCAGGAACTCACGACCGATGCCTTCGAAACGGTGTGGAACACCGTTTCCTTCAGCCGCGGACTGTTCGGCAAGAGCGCCAACCCCGCGCACATCGAAAAAGTGCTCAAGGACCTGTCCCTGTGGGCGAGGAAAGACAGCAAGGTCATGACCCTTTCAGGCGGCATGAAACGGCGCCTGCTCATCGCCAAGGCGCTCTCGCACGAGCCGCGCATCCTGTTTCTCGACGAGCCGACCGCGGGTGTGGACGTCGAGCTGAGGCGCGATATGTGGCAGCTGGTGCGCTCGCTCCAGACTTCCGGCGTGACCATCATCCTGACCACGCACTATATCGACGAGGCCGAAGAGATGGCCGACCGGATCGGCGTGATCAACAAGGGCGAGATCATCCTGGTGGAAGACAAGGCCGAGCTGATGCGCAAGCTCGGCAGGAAACAAATGACGCTGCAGCTGCATGACACGCTGGAGCGCATTCCGCCCGGCCTCTCAGCCTACAACCTGGAGCTTTCCGGCGACGGCAGCGAATTAATCTATACCTACGATGCGCAAGGCGATCGGGCCGGCATCACCGCACTGCTCGCCGACCTGACCGAAGCGGGCATCCGCTTCAAGGATCTGCACACGACGCAAAGCTCGCTCGAGGACATCTTCGTCACGCTGGTAAGGGACAAAAAGTGAACGCCATGAATGTTTACGCAATACGCGCGATCTACAGGTTCGAAATGTCGCGCACGCGGCGCACGCTGATGCAGAGCATCATCGCCCCGGTGATCTCGACGGCCTTGTACTTCGTCGTCTTCGGCGCGGCGATCGGCGAGCGCATACCCGAGGTCGAGGGCGTCAGCTACGGCGCGTTCATCGTGCCCGGACTCATCATGCTGTCGCTGCTTACGCAGAGCCTCTCCAATGCGTCCTTCGGCATCTACTTTCCGAAGTTCACGGGGACGATCTACGAGCTGCTGTCGGCGCCGGTGTCCTATCTCGAAATCGTGGTGAGCTATGTCGGGGCGGCCGCGACCAAGTCGATCGTGCTCGGCCTCATCATCCTGGCGACGGCGGCGCTGCTGGTGCCGCTGCGGATCGAGCATCCCGCGTGGATGATTTTCTTCCTCGTGCTGACTTCGGTGACCTTCAGCCTCATCGGCTTCATCATCGGCATCTGGGCCGATGGTTTCGAGAAGCTGCAGGCCATACCGCTTCTGATCATCACGCCGCTGACTTTTCTGGGCGGCAGCTTTTACTCGATCGACATGCTGCCGCCGTTCTGGCAGGCGGTCTCCTTGTTCAATCCCGTGGTCTACCTGGTCAGCGGATTCCGCTGGAGCTTCTACGGGCTCGCCGACGTGAGCGTGGGCGTGAGCCTCGCCGTGACCGGCGTGTTCCTCGCGATCTCGCTTGCGGTCGTGGCGTGGATCTTCAGGACGGGGTATCGGCTGAAGAGCTGAACTCCGCGTCATTCCCGCGACAGCGGGAATCGCAGCGTCGTGCGACCCACTGGGTCTCCGCTTCCGCGGGGATGACGAAAGATATGCCAGGCGACCCGCTTGACAAGGCAACCGTTTGTATTTAACCTATTGGTTAATTACATTGGCGGTGCCCATTAAACATGTCGCCCGATCGCCTCAGCGCCACCTTTTCCGCCCTCGCCGATCCCACGCGGCGCGCGATCCTCGCGCGCCTCGCCTCGGGCGAAATCTCGGTGACGGATCTCGCCGAGCCGTTCGAGATGAGCCTTCCGGCCGTAACCAAGCACCTCAAGGTTCTCGAGCGCGCCGGCCTGATCACGCGCAGCCGCGAAGCGCAGTGGCGGCCGTGCAAGCTCAAGGCGACCCCGCTCAAGGGGATCGCCGACTGGGTGGAGCACTATCGGCGCTTCTGGGAGGAGAGTTTCGATCGCCTGGAAGACTACCTGCAGGTACTGCAACGAAAGGAGAAGACGCATGGCCGCAAAAAATAGTCCCGCCGACGAAGCGGCGGGCGAGGTGTTTCTGATCACGCGCGTCTTCGATGCGCCGCGGGATCTTTTGTGGAAGGTCTGGACGCAGGCGGAGCACCTGGGCAAGTGGTTCAGCCCGAAAGGCTTCAAGATACTTGCCGCGAAGATGGATTTCCGCGTCGGCGGCATCTACCACTACGGCCTGGAAACACCCGACGGCAAGCCGATGTGGGGCAAATGGGAGTTTCGCGAGATCGCGGCGCCCGAGCGCATCGTGCTCATCCAGTGCTTCTCCGACGAAAAGGGCGGCCTCAGCCGGCATCCCATGGCGCCCGACTGGCCGCAGTTCACGCTGTCGACGATGACTTTTATCGCACAGGGAAACAAAACGAAATTCGCTCTGACCTGGACTCCGCACAAGGCCACCGAAGTGGAGCGCAAGACTTTTGATGCCGGCCGCGCGAGCATGGAGAAGGGCTGGGGCGGCACCATGGAACAGCTCATCGCCTATCTGGCGAAGATGCAGCCATGAGCGCGGCGCGCGCAGTCAAGACTGCGGCCGGCGCCGCGACGAACCTCACGTGGACCATGCAGGGCGATACGCCCTACTTCGCGAAAAACATCCACGTGTTTCTCGACATGGACAAGATGGTCGGCAAGGACTTCCAAACCAGTCTTGCCAACCTGAAGACCGCCGCTGAAAAGTGAGCGGCTTACGCAACTAAGGGCTACCACCTCTTGCCGGCCGTGTGCGGCAACCTTCTCGTCAAGCTCCGCCGTCTCGACGAAGCCAGCGTGGAGTTCGAGCGCGCGGCAGCGCTCACGCGCGACGCCCGCGAGCGCAGGCTACTCCTTGATCGCGCCGCCGCGTCGCAGTTCAGAATTCGCGTCGTAAAGTAAAATAGCGCTTTCGTTCGGCACTGAGCCGGGCTGTCATCCTGAGCAAAGCGAAGGATCTCCAAGGCACGGCGTACCTCCGGAGATCCCTGGCCGCACTCGGGATGACCCTATCGTTTACGAGCGATGACCTCTCCCGCGCACACCTTCCACGCCGTCGCGTTCGTCGAGAACCTGGCGCTCAAGGAACTCGCGCCCTCCTTTCCGGAGGCGAAGCGCACTGCGCACGAGCTGTGGTACACGACGCCCGCGGGGGGAACCGTCTTTGTCTATCCTTTTGGCGCGATGGTCTTCCACGACGTGCCGCCCGCGGAACGTGAGGCGCAGGCGGCGCGCCTGCACGCCGCCCGGGCCGGGCTGACGAACGCGCTGGGCTTTGAAGAATCTTTCACGGTGCGCGAAGAGCCGGGCGCGCGACCCG
>JBGPYQ010000179.1:0-7150 GCA_041493345.1 Gammaproteobacteria bacterium
CGACGCTGCGGCCCGCGCCGGACAGCCGCGCGGCCAGCGCCGGGCCGGACTGGCCGCTGCCGATTACCAGGTCGTCGAATTGCGTTTTCATTTCTTCCTCCCGATCAGCCGCCGGGGCGCATCTGGCGCCGGCGTACCCAGGCGCTGAAGGCATCGACGAGGACTACAAGAAACAGCATGGCGACGATCACGCTGCAGGCTTGCGGTTCGTGCAGCAGCGAGAGCTCGTAGTAGAGCATCTGGCCGAGTCCGCCCGCGCCGACAAAGCCGAGCACCGCGGCCATGCGGATGTTCATCTCCCATCGGTACAGGCTGTAGGCGAGAATTTGCGGCGTGATGGCGGGCAGCGTGCCGTAGACGAAGGCGAGGCTGGGCGGCGCGCCGCTCTCCGCCAGGGCGCGCGCCGGCTCGGGCGGCGCATTCTCCAGCGATTCCGCGATCAGTCTTCCGAGCACGCCCGAGGTATGCACCGCGAGGGCCAGCGTACCGGCGAACGGGCCCAGCCCCGCAGCCAGGACCATCAACGCGGCCCACACGAGCTCGGGCACCGAGCGCAAAAAATTGAGAAAAAAGCGGGTCGCTGCCCTGGGCGCGAGGCCCATGCGGCCCGATGCCGGCAGCGCCAGAATCAATCCTGCGCCCGCGGCGAGCAGCGTGCCGAGGGCGGAAATGGCGAGGGTTTCGAGCGTGCCCCAGGCAATCCTGCGCAGGAACTCCGCGCTCAGCTCAGGCGGAAAAAACCGCACGATGAACTGGATCATGCTGCGGCCCGACTCGGCGGTGAACAGGCGCGACAGATCGAGCGACAGGTAGGCGAAGCTTGCCCAGACAACCACGGCGAGCAGCAGCGCGGTCAACCAGCAATACAGGCAAAAGCCCAGCGCGCTGCGCCGCTCGGCAAGCGTCGCGGCGTTCATGAGAGACTCTTCCTCAGGGCAACGCTGAGCGCGTCGGCCAGCAGCACCAGCAGCAGAAAAATGATCAGGAGGGTCGAGACCTCGCCGCCGTTGAGCATTTTCATCGACTGGTCCATCAGCTGTCCGAGTCCGCCGGCTCCGACAAAACCCATGATTACCGAAGCGCGCACGGCGCACTCCCAGCGATAGACCGTGTAGGAGGTCAGTTCCTGCGCCGCTCCCGGCAACAGCCCGTAGAAGAACGCCATCAGGCGGCCGCTGCCCGATTCAAGGAGCAAGCGCGCCGGACGCGTGTCGCCCGATTCCAGGATCTCCGAATAGACCTTGCCCAGCATGCCTGCGTAGGTAAAGGCAATCGCCAGCACGCCCGAGGCCGGCCCCAGACCGAAGGCGCGCACCAGCAGCAATGCCCAGACGATTTCCGGAATGCCGCGCATCAGCAGGAGCGCGAAGCGGGCAAGCGCGCGCAGTGCCTCGCCCGCGCCGCGGCCCGGTCCGGGTCCGATGCGCGAAATGGACAGGCTGTGCGCGAGCACAAGCCCGAGCGGCGCCGCGAGCAGCACGGCCAGCGCGGTGCCGGCGGTCGCCATGGCCAGCGTCTCGATTGTCCCCTTGAGGGCAAGGGCGAGAAAGTCGCCGCTCAGATTGGGCGGAAAGAATTGTCCGGCGAATCCGCCCATCACCGCGAGGTTGCGCGCGTCGAACAAGTCGGCCGGCCTGAATTGCGCGACGAGCAGGAGCGGCCACAGCACCACCACTGCAAAGAGCGCCCAGGTCGCGCGCATGCGCGCGTCCGGATCGCGCAGACGCTCCCGCGGCAGCTTGTCCGGCATGGCTCAGATGACGCGCGGCGGCGCCACGATTTTCAGCCCGCCGCCATCCGCGGAATCATCCGAAGCGGAAGCGAAAGGCTGATTGTCCTGGGTCGGGAGCATGCCGGTTTCGGAAGCATAGAGATCGCGCAATACGCCATCGCTCACCTTCACCGCCGGCAAATCGAAGACGATCTCGCCCGCCCTGAGGCCGATCACGCGCGGGAACCAGCGCAGCGCCACGTCCACCGCGTGCAGGCTTGCCACCAGCGTGACGCCGCGGCTTGCCGCCTCGCTGTGCAGCTGGTTGACGGTGAGATCGGCAAGCGCCGGATCCATCGCCGACACCGGTTCGTCCGCCAGCAAAAGATCGGGGCGTTGATACAGCACGCGCGCCACGCCGACGCGCTGCAGTTGTCCGCCCGAGAGCCGATCGCAGCGATCGAACAGGCGGTCGGCGAGATCCAGCCGGGCAAGCTGGTCGCGCGGACCGGCGATGTCGGCCGGATAGATCAGCGACAGCGCCGACTTCCACCACGGCCACTGACCCAGGCGGCCGGCGATGACGGCGGTGATGGCGCGCTGGCGCGGCGGAATCGGCGGCGCCTGGTGGATTGCGCCGATGCGGCTGCGCAAGCGCTTGAGTTCACCGCCCGGGAGCTGCCAGGGATTGCAGCCGAGCACCGCGACGCGCCCCTCGGTCGGCCTGATCGAAGTCGCGAGGATGCGCAGCAGCGAAGTCTTGCCCGCCCCGGAGGGGCCGATGATCGCCAGGCGCTCGCCGCGCGCGGCTGAGATCGACACGGCGCGCAAGGCGCGCTGGCCCTGACCACCCTGGCCATGGACCAGCCCGATCCGGTCAAGCTCGAAACTCATTGCGTCAGCGCCCGGCCTTGCCGCATGTCATTTGATCAGGCCGGCCGACCTGGCGGCATTCTCGATGCCGTCATAGTTCGAGGCTTGGGTCCGGATGAACTTGGACGCGCGCTGCAGCGCCATGATTTCCTTGTGCGCGGGATTGCCGGCGTCGAGCTTGAGAAAGGCGTCGGTGAGCTTCCTCACCAGGGCCGGATCGAGGTCGCCGCGCACCGTCCAGTTGTAGTCGTAATAGGGCGGCGTAGTGGCCAGCACCCTGACCTTGAGCGCGTTGGGATTGTTGGATTCCACCAGCTTGTCCCACACCGACGCATTGAGCACGCCGGCCTCGGCCCTGCCGCCGGCCACGAAGGCCACGGTCGCGTCGTGCGCGCCCGAGAACGCGATATTCCTGAAATCCTTTTCGGGATTGATCCCCGCCTGGAGCAGGAAGTAGCGCGGCATCAGGTGGCCGGATGTCGAAGAGGGCGAACCGAATACGAAGGTCTTGCCCTTGATGTCGGCCAGCGTCCTGGCGGGACTGTCGGACGGCACGATGAAGCGGCTGACGAATTTTTCGTCCTCGGCGCGCTGCACGATGGGGATCGCGGTGCCATGGGTGCGCAGCCTGGCCTGCACGAAGGTAAATCCTCCCAGCCAGACGAGGTCGAGTTTTTTTGTGGCAAGCGATTCGACCACGGCGGCATAGTCCGTCACCGGCGTAAACTCGACCTTCATGCCGGTTTCCTTTTCAAGGTACTCGCCCAGCGGCTTGAACTTGCGCTGCAGCTCGGTGGGTGCTTCGTCGGGAATGGCCGACACCTTCAGCACGCCCTGCGCGGCAGCGCCCTGCGCGAAGGCCAAGGCGACCACCAACGTGACGGCGGCGGCGGCGAAAAGGCGCGCCGCTGCAGCCGGGATTCCGGAGATGAAACCAGACCATGCAATCATGAAGGCTCCTCTACGAAACCGACAGGCCCGATCCGGGCGCGAATGTACCGATCCTGCGCGCATCGGCGAAGCCCTGACGGCGAAACACCGCCAGCACCTCGGCTTCGTTTTGCGGCGCACAGGACACCAGCAACCCGCCGCTGGTCTGCGGGTCGGTGAGCAACTGCTTTTGCCATTCCTCCATGCCCGTGCCGAGACGAACCTCGCCGCCATAGCCCGCCCAGTTGCGCGCGGACGCACCGGTGTAGATGCCCGCCCTGACGTATTCGACCGCCTGGGGGATGAGCGGCAGATCTCTCCACTCGATCCGGGCGCCCAGTTTCGCGCCGCGGCACATCTCGAGCAGATGCCCGGCAAGTCCGAAGCCGGTGACGTCGGTGAGCGCGTGCACGCCGGGCAACTCGGCCAGCTCGATTCCGGGCGTGTTGAGCCGGGTCGTGTGTTCGATCATGCGGCGATAGCCTTCATCGGACAGCTTGCCCTGCTTGAGCGCGGCACTGAGGATGCCCACGCCGAGCGGCTTGCCGAGGATCAGGCTGTCGCCCGCCTTCGCCCCGCTGTTGCGCTTGATCTTGTCCGGGTGAACGAGGCCAAGCACGACCAGGCCGTAAATCGGCTCGACGGTGTCGATCGAATGCCCGCCGGCGATCGGGATGCCCGCCTCGGCGCAGACCGATTCGCCCCCGGCGGTGATGCGCTGGATCACGTCCAAAGGCAGAGTAGTGATCGGCATGCCGAGCAGGGCCAGCGCGAAAATCGGCTGCCCGCCCATGGCGTACACGTCGGAAATCGCATTGGCCGCCGCGATGCGGCCGAAGTCGTAGGGATCGTCGACGATGGGCATGAAAAAATCGGTGGTCGCCACGATCGCCTGCCGGTCGTTGAGCTTGTAGACCGCGGCGTCCTCGTTGTTTTCGACACCCGAGAGCAGCGCGGCGGGCAGCGCGCGCAATGGCGAGGCCTTGAGGATTTCGGCCAGCACGCCCGGCGCGATTTTGCAGCCGCAGCCGCCGCCGTGCGCCAGCGAGGTCAGGCGCAAAGGGGTCACCATCTCGTTCATAGCTTCAACTCCATCATGAATTTTTCAGCGCGCAACTATACCCCGGGCGGACATTTTGCCGTGCTCGCCGCTCGCCGGCAGTGGGTCGGGCCGGCAGGATAAAGCTTTCACGCCGCGCAGGTGCGAAATCCGCAGAACATGTCGGCCCGTTCAAGCTTGTAGAAATTGCGCCATGTAGCGCGCATCAGCCGCCGCGGCGTGGCAAAACTGCCGCCGCGCAGCACGCGATGCTCCTCGGCGAACCAGGGCGCCGAGTATTCCCTGTATGGGTCGGCGGCAAATCCCGGATAGGGAGCGAAGCGGCTCGAGGTCCACTCCCATACGCTGCCGCAGTCGAACTGCTCCGGGAACCCCTTGGCGGCGCACTCCCATTCCGCCTCGCCCGGCAGCCGCCGGCCGGCCCAGCTGCAATAGGCTTCGGCCTCGTGACAGCTCACATGCATGACGGGCTCGTGCGCGGCGAGCGGCAGCCAGCGATCGAAGCGCCGTACCGACCAGGCACCCGACTCGCGTTTCCAGTAGCGGGGATGGTCGAGCGCGAGCCGCTCGCGCATGGCCCAGCCGGCATCGCTCCAGAGTTTGCGGCGGGCGTAGCCGCCGCTATCGACAAACATGCGGTACTCGGCATTGCTCACGACGCTCCGCGCGATGGCGAAGGCAGGCAGCTTCAGCTCGTGCGCCCACTTCTCGTTGTCGAACACGAAGCCGCTGGCGGGTCTTGCGCCCAACGCGATCGTGCCCGCGGAATTCGCGATATCTCCGGGGATCGGCGCGCCCGGTTCGGGCCAGGACACGGGCATCGGGTAGCCCAGCGTCTGCCACATGTAGCAAAACGCCTCGTTGTGCATGTCCTGATGAAAAATCGCGAGCTGCGTAAAGTACGCGCCTTCGTCGGTCGGCGGGCCGCGATCGAGCAGCACCAGCGAACGCTCGAACACCGCTTCGAAATAGCGGCGCGTCGCCCGCGCATCGGGCAGATCGAGCGACCAGCGCGTATCGTGCGCGACCCGCGACGAGTCATACCAGCGGTCGGCGTGACGCAGAATCGAGGGTGCATCGAAGGCGCCGCCGCGATGCAGCCAGAATTCCTGGAACCAGGCGACATGCCCGAGCTCCCAGATCGGCGGATTGACGATGGCAAGCATGGGAACGGCGGCGCGCGCATCGTCGAGCGACTGCGTCAGCGCCCGGGTCAGGCTTCGCGCCTCCGCCAGCCAGTCGCGCAACGCGGATGCCGGGGGATGCGGCCGATAGAGCGAAAAATCGGGCCAGCCTGTACGGTATGGCGGCTCTGCTATATTGCCCATAGTGAGTGTCCTGCGAATCGGCATTGTAACTCCGGCGCCGCCCGGGTCGCGCCACGGCAACCGCAATACCGCGCAGCGCTGGGCACGTCATCTGCGGGCGCTCGGCCATCGGACGCATATCGAGCTTGAATGGAATGAAGGCGAACGCGGGTACGGGCGCGACTATGACCTTCTCATCGCCCTGCACGCGCGCCGCAGCCACGGCTCGATCAAGGCATGGAAGACGGCGCATCCGCGGCGTCCACTGGTTCTGGTGCTGACCGGCACCGATCTGTACCGCGATATCCGCAGCGAAAACGATGCGCGCGAATCGCTCGCGCTCGCCGACCGCATGGTCGTGCTCCAGCCCAGGGGCTTGGCCGAGCTCGATGCGGCGCTGCGAGCGAAGACCCGGGTGATTTTTCAGTCGGTGCGCGCGGTCCGCCGGCAGGCGCCGCCGCGTGGATATTTTCTCGCGACCGTCATCGGTCATTTGCGCGAAGAGAAGGACCCGTTTCGCGCCGCCCGCGCGCTCGCGCGCCTGCCGCGGAGCGCGATGCGCGTCGTGCATCTGGGCAAGGCGATGACACCCGAAACCGGCCGGGAGGCGCGCGCGCTGATGCGCGCCGAACCGCGCTATCGCTGGCTGGGCGAGCTCGATCATACCCGGGCCATGCGCTGGCTCGCGCGAAGCCACGTCATGGTGATATCGAGCAGGATGGAAGGCGGCGCGCACGTGGTGTCCGAAGCGATCGGCATCGGCGTGCCGGTCATCGCCTCCGCCATCTCCGGCAACATCGGCCTGCTCGGAGAGGACTATCCGGGCTATTACCCGGTCGCGAACGACGCCGCGCTGGCGGAATTGCTCGCGCGCGCGCAAAGCGACCCGACCTGGCTTGCCTCGCTGGAAACCGCCGTGAAGGCGCGGCGCCGAGAAGTCGATCCGGCGGCCGAACGCGAGGCTATCGCCGGATTGATCGCCGATTTGATTCGCGGCAGCGGATGACGCTGCAGTCGAATCGGCTCGCGAAGCCCCGCGAGCAAGGTGTATGATATTTTTTTCCGCGCGGACCTGCCGTAATCGCCCATCGACGCAAAAAAGGAGTGCGCAATGACCGCCGCCAAAGTGTCGCTGAAGAAAGTGAAAGTCTCGATGATGAATGCAATCCACGACCTGCCCCTGCTGGTGGCGCGGGACGAGGGCTACTTCAGGGACGAGGGGCTGGACGTCGAGATCGTCAAGACGCCGGGCTCGGGCCAGCGCGGGTC
>JBGPYQ010000144.1:0-8522 GCA_041493345.1 Gammaproteobacteria bacterium
AGCACGTCTTCGATCTTTGCCAACGGGATTCCGTGCGAGCTATCCGCGCGCCCCGCAGCATGATTGACGACTACCGCGATGGCAGCGTATTCAAGCTCCAGTTCGCGTGACAGCGCCGCCTCCGGCATCCCGGTCATTCCGACGATGCCGGCGCCGTCCCGCTCCAGGCGGTCTATTTCCGCCGCGGATTCCAGTCGCGGGCCTTGCGTCGCCGCATAGACGGCGCCGTCGACGGCGGACTCGCCGCAGGCCCTCGCCGCCGCGAGTAGCCTTTTGCGCAACCTGTTGCTGTACGGCTCGGTGAAATCGATGTGCTTGACCGGCTCCTCGTTTTCGAAAAACGTGCTCATCCGGCCCCAGGTGTAGTCGATGATCTGGTGCGGAACGACCAGTTTTCCCGGGCCCAGGTCCGGGTGTATGCCGCCGACCGACGCCACCGACACGACTTCGCCAACGCCCTGCTCCTTGAGCGCCCAGAGATTGGCGCGATAGTTGACCTGGTGAGGCGGAACCGTATGGCCGTAACCGTGGCGGGCGAGGAATATCACCGGCACGCCGCCGATGGTGCCGAATGTGAGCGGGCCGGAAGGCTCGCCGTAAGGCGTGCGCACCACCTGGCGCCGCGACACCTCGAGGCTGGAGAGCTGCGTCAGGCCGGTGCCGCCGATGATGGCTAACATGGCCGCTCAGGAATCCTTGACCGCATAAATCTCCGGCAGATTGCGCCAGGCACCGGACACGTCCATGCCGCAGCCGAACACGTAGCGGTTCGGCAGTTTCAGTCCGACAAAATCGGGGACAATCGGTTTTTTCCGGCCAATGTCCTTGTCCGTCAGCACGGCACTGTAGAACGCCGTTGCGCCGCCGCGCAAAACGCGATCGCGGATGGCGGCAAGCGTATTCCCACCGTCGAGAATGTCATCGAGCACGAGCACGATCCGGTCCCGCACATTTTCGCGCGGCTCTGCCTTCCATTCAATGTTTCCGCCGGACGTGGCGTCGCCGTAGCGCGAAGCATGCAGGCAATCGAACTCCAGCGGGAACCGCAGCAGCGCAAGCAGTTGGCCCGCGAAAAAAACCGAGCCGCTCATGACGGCAAGCACCAGCGGATGCTGCTCCCTGAGTCTCGCGGTGATTTCGGCTCCTACGCGCTCGATTGCCGTACGCACCGTGCCTGCGTCGCAGAGAAGGTCGGCCGATTCAAGAATTTTCCAGGCCTTGTCGGGCGTCATGGGGCCAGAAGTATATGCACCGCAGCCGGCAACCGCATCACAGTGATTTCAGAAATTTATCGAACGCGGCCCCTACCTCGGGATGCTTGCGTCCGTACGCCACCGTCGCCTGCAGGTACCCGAGTTTCGAACCGCAGTCGTAGCGCGTCCCCTTGAAGCGGTACGCGAGCACGCGATCCTCCGCGAGCAGCGCGCCGATCGCGTCGGTGAGCTGAATTTCGCTCCCGGCCCCAGCTGTGGCCTGCGCCAAGTGATGAAAAATGCGCGGCGTCAGGATGTACCGCCCGACCACGGCGAGGTCCGACGGAGCTGCTTCCGGTCTGGGCTTCTCGACGATTCGCATGATGCGATCGAGGCCCATGGTCACGGGCTCGATCTTGACCATACCGTATTGGAGGCTTTGCTCTGGCGGGATCTGCTGCACGGCAACCATCGGCGACTGGTGGCGCTCGAATACCTCGATCATCTGCCGCAGCACCGGAGGAGTGCCGTCGATCAGGTCATCGGCGAGGATTACGGCAAAGGTCTCGTCTTTGACTACGGGCTGCGCGCACAGGACCGCGTGCCCCAAACCGAGCGGTTCGGGTTGTCTGATGTAGATGCAGTTGACCGATTTCGGAATGATGTCCTGGATCAGCTCGAGCAGATCGTTCTTCCCGCGCGCAGCGAGTTCCGCCTCCACTTCGTAAGCCTTGTCGAAGTGATCCTCGATCGCGCGCTTGGTCCGACCGGTGATGAAAACCATGTCGCGGATCCCCGCAGCCACGGCCTCTTCGACCGCGTATTGGATGAGCGGCTTGTCGACGATGGGCATCATCTCCTTCGGGCTCGCCTTGGTGGCGGGCAGGAACCGGCTGCCCATGCCGGCGACCGGAAACACAGCCTTTGTAACCTTCTTCACGCCTTGGATTCTCCGAGCAATTTCAGAAAACCTGCCTCGTCGACAATAGACACTCCCAGCTCCCGCGCCTTGTCGAGCTTGCCCCCGGCTTCGCCGCCGGCAACGACAAAATTGGTCTTTCTCGAGACCGAGCCGACCACCTTGCCGCCGTTGGATTCGATCCGCTCCTTCGCCTCATCGCGCGTCATCGACGGCAGTGTACCCGTAAGCACGAAAGTCTTTCCCGCGAGGATTCCGGCCGACTTCTCCGGCGCCGTAGCGCTTTCTTCCCAACGCACGCCCCCGGCGCGCAGTTGCTCGACGACTTCGAGATTGTGCGGCTCGTTAAAAAAGCGCCGAATGGACATCGCCACCACCGGGCCCACATCCCGCACCTGCTGCAGCTCCTCCTCGCTCGCCTTGGCCAGGCGGTCGAAACCGCCGAAATGCCGGGCCAGATCGGCCGCGGTCGCTTCGCCGACATTGCGGATGCCGAGCGCATAGATGAAGCGTGCGAGCGTGGTATTGCGCGATTTGTCGATTGCGCCGACCAGGTTCCGGGCCGATTTCTCCGCCATGCGCTCGAGTTCGGCAAGCGCCGCCACGCCCAGCTTGTATAGATCTGCAGGCGTCTTGACGATGCCGCGGTCGACGAGCTGGTCCACCAGCTTGTCGCCCAGGCCTTCCACGTCCGTGGCGCGGCGCGAGGCAAAGTGAAGAATCGCCTGTTTGCGTTGCGCCGGGCAAAACAAACCGCCGGAGCAACGCGCCACCGCTTCATCGGGAAGCTTCACGACGCTCGATCCGCATACCGGACAGTGCAGCGGCATGACGAATCTTGTCGCGCCCTCCGGCCGCTTCTCCGGCAAGGCGCGCACCACTTCCGGAATAACGTCGCCGGCCCGGCGCACGACCACGGTGTCGCCGATCCGGATGTCTTTGCGCGTGAGTTCTTCTTCGTTGTGCAAGGTCGCGTTGGTCACGGTGGCGCCGCCGACGAACACCGGTTTCAGCCGGGCGACGGGCGTCAACGCACCGGTTCTGCCGACCTGCACGTCGATGGCAAGAACCTCGGTGACCGCTTCCTCCGCCGGAAACTTGTGCGCGAGCGCGAAACGGGGCGCGCGGGAAACGAACCCCAGTTGCCGCTGCTGGCGGATGGGGTTGACTTTATAGACTACGCCGTCGACTTGGTAAGGCAGCGATTCCCGCCGTGCTTGAAGGGACGCATAGAATTTGAGCAAGCCTTCGATGCCGCGCACTACTTCGTGCTCCGGGCTTACCGGCATGCCGAGCCGGCGCAGCCACTGCATGAGCCCGTCATGCGTGTCCGGCTGGGAAGCGCCCTCGACGTCACCGATGCCGTAGGCAAAGAAGCGCAGCGGCCGCGACGCGGTGATGCTCGAGTCGAGCTGGCGCAAACCGCCCGCCGCGGCATTGCGGGGATTGGCGAACTCCTTCTCGCCGCGGCCGCGCTGGCGCTCATTGAGCCGGGCAAAATCGCGCTTCAGCATCACAGCCTCGCCGCGCACCTCGATCAGCTTGGGCGGGCGTTTGCCCTGAAGATGCAGCGGAATGCTGCGCACTGTGCGCAGGTTCGGCGTCACGTCCTCACCGGTGAGGCCGTCGCCCCGCGTCGAGCCTTGAGCGAACGCGCCCCCTTCGTAGAGCAGGCTGATCGCAAGCCCGTCGAATTTTGGTTCTGCGGAGTACTCGACCGAATCGACCTCGAGAATCTCGCGCACGCGCCGGTCGAACGCCATCACGTCTTCCTCGGCGAACGCGTTGTTGAGGGAAAGCATCGGCGTGCGATGCCTCACCGGGGCAAATGCCGTGAGCGGCGGCGCGCCTACCCGCTGCGTCGGCGAGTCCGCCGAGGCCAGCTCCGGATGCTCGCGCTCGATCTGGGCGAGCTCCTTGAACAACAGGTCGTATTCCGCGTCGCTGATTTCCGGATCGTCGAGCACGTAATAGCGGTCGTTGTGATGCTCGATCTGCGCGCGCAATTCTGCGGCCCGCTCTCTAGCACGTTTGCTTGCTGCCGCCATTGGCGCGTGCAAGCTCAGGAAAAAAGGCGCAGCGCGAGCACGCTGCCGGCGGATATGCCTCGCGCTTCCATTGATTTGTAGATCGCCTGCAACTGGCCGTGGATTTGTTCGAAGGCCGCCGAACCCAGGGGCTGGCGGTTGTCGTCGACGATGGTGGCCTCCAGTGCGCGGGCAAGGCCCCCGGCCAGCTTGCGCAGCGACTCGAAAGTACCGCGCGGCGCCCGTGGCACATCGAGTTCCAGGGTGATGCCGTGGGTCGTGAGCGATTTCATGCTGTCGCTGCGGAATGGGATGGGCTCCAGATTCACGAGCGTATAGAGGACCTGCCCCGATCCGTCGCGGCGCACGAACCTGCCGTCACGGTCATCCAGGGTGAGACCGGCCGCCTCGGCGAGGGCGCGCATTTTGGTGCCGGTGAAGGCCATGTTCTTGCTCACGACATTGAGCGCGATCTGGATGTCCACGTCGCTGCAAAAACTGTCCAGCTCTGCGGCCCGGGCCAGCGCTTGCGCGGATTCGGGCATCGTCGCCAGCGCGCCGGCTGCTGCTGCGGCCTGCTGCACGCCGGCCTCGAAAGCAATGAGGTCCCCGGCGTGTGCGCTGCCGCGACGATCCACAAGTTGCAGGCCGGCGCGCAGCATGCAATAGCGGCCGTCGGCGCGCAGCACCTCCCAATGCGCCCGGGCCTCGTCAAAGCCTTCCCAGATGACGGGCTTGGAGCAATCGGCGAGGGCCGTGGCAGCCGCCTCGAGCACCGCGCTGCCGAACACCTCCTGCGCCGCCTCGATCGGGACGACCAGATCCAGGATCTTCGACAAGCTCGATTCCCGGGCCAGCGCGCCCTCGCCCATCGCGCCGGCCGGGGAAAAACCGGGCTCGATTCGCCCATCTGAAGCCGTGCCCGAAGCGGCAGGAGTGCCGGTTTGCGCTTCGCCGGCGGAGCGCATCAGCACGTCCTCGTACCTTGAGCTGAAGCTGGCTTCGGCCTCGCGCCGATGTTTCAGTTCCTGCCATTTGTTGTAGAAGAACACGCCGGCGACAAGGACGCCGCCGATCGCGAGGAGGCCGAGCTGAAGCTCGCTCATGATCAGGCGGCCTGGGGCTCTTCCCGAAGCTTGAGCGCTTCCTCGATGTCCACCGCCACTACACGCGAGACGCCCTGCTCCTGCATGGTGACCCCGACGAGCTGGTTCGCCATCTCCATCGTGATCTTGTTGTGGCTGATGAACAGAAACTGGGTCTGCCTCGACATCCTGGCCACCAGTTCACAGAAGCGCTCGGTGTTGGCATCGTCGAGCGGAGCGTCCACTTCGTCGAGCAGGCAGAAGGGCGCCGGGTTGAGCTGGAAAAACGAGAACACCAGCGCGATCGCCGTGAGCGCCTTCTCGCCGCCCGAAAGCAGATGGATAGTGGTGTTTTTCTTGCCGGGCGGGCGTCCCATGACCTGCACGCCGCAGTCGAGGATCTCCTCGCCGGTCATGATGAGCTTCGCCTCGCCTCCGCCGAACAGCGCCGGGAACAGCTCGCCGAAATGGCGGTTTACGGCGTCGAAAGTGGCCTGCATCGACTCGCGCGTTTCCCGGTCGATCTTGCGGATAGCGTTCTGCAGGGTGTCCAGTGCCGCGGACAGGTCGCCCGCCTGAGCGTCGAGAAACTTCTTGCGTTCCTGGCCCGCCGACAGTTCCTCGAGCGCCGCCATGTTGATCGCTCCCAGTTCCGCGACGGCATTGGCGAGGCGAGTGATTTCGCCTTGTATCGGCGCGGCCTTCTGGCCCTCTTTCATCACGGCAACAAGGGCGGCCTCGTCGGCACCGGCATCGCGAAGCTGCTGGGCGAACTGGTCGTAGTTGATCCGCGCCGCCTGTTCCTTCAGCCTGAGTTCGGCGATGCGGTCCCGAAGGGGCTGCAGCTTTTGCTCGCAGGCCAACCTTGTCTCCTCGGCAGACCGCAGCTGATCGGCCGCCCCTTCCTGCCGGTTCCGAAGCGTCGCCAGGGTCTGCTCCCGGGCGACTCGCGTCTCCAGCGCCGCTTGCAGCTGGCTCCGCAAGCTCTGGTCATCGATGCCGGAAAGCTCGGTTTGCAGCTGTTCCAAGGCTCCCACGGCCCCTTGCGCTTGCTCAAGTAATATATTAGATGATCTCTCTATCTCACTGATTTTATTTATATACTCTTTTTCCAGGAATCCTGCCTCCTGGAGCTCGTGCTCAGCCTGTTGCAACGCCCTGCGCTGCGTCTCGAGGTTGCGCTCCGCAGCGTCGTGTTCCTCCCGGGTTGCTTCCAGGATCCGGTAGAGCTCGTTAATCTCTTCCTGGTGCCCCTCCAGACGCGCCTCGGCGGCAGACCTGTTGGCGAGCTCCTGGGTATTCTGGGCGGCAATCTCGCCCAGTTCCCGCTCAATCTGCCGGCTGCGTTCATCGTATCGCTCCTGCCCCTGCGAAAGCTTGAGATTCTCCAGCTGGCGCTCGTGGTGGCGCTGCTTGAGCGCTGATCCGGCAACACGCAGCTTGGCGAGGCCTTCATCGTGCTCGGCGAGGGAACGCCCGAGCTTCGAGAGTTCCTGTTGCGCGGACTCGATCTCGCCCTTGCGCCTGAGCGCTTCGGCGCTCAATGCCTCGATTTCCCGCTGGCGGGCGAGAATGCCGGTATCGGCCGGATCAGGCGCGTGGAAGCTCACGCCGTAGCGGCTGAACTGGTGGCCCTCGCGATTCACGAGCACGGCGTGCGGCGACAATCCCATTCGGGTCATGAGCCGCGGCACACCCTCCACGGCGTAGTAGGGCAGCAGCCAGGCCACAACCACCCCGCGCACGCCAGGCTCCGGGGCGGTCACGTAGTCCGCCAGCGGCTTCAATCCGCTTTCACGCTCGACCTTTGTTTCCGCGCCCGGCGTGAAAGTGCTGACCCTGGCGGGCGGCGGATCATCGAGCAGCCGCTGCAGCAATTCGGGATCGGACATCTCCAGCGCGTGCAAACGCTCGCGCAGAGCCGCTTCGACCGCCGCCTCCCAGCCCGGCTCGACACGGATCTTCTGCCATAGCCGCGGCTTCGACGCGAGCGCGTGCCGGCCGATCCATTCCTGGATCTGGCCGTTCTCCTCGACCTGGTTCTGGATTTTCTGCAGCGTCAGAAGCCTGCCATCCAAGGCGGAAAACTCGCGCTCCAGAGTCTGCAGTTTCTGTGTCGCAGCCTGACGACGTTCCTCCAGATCCGCGCGTGCCGTTTCGACCTGGGCCGTCAGCGCTTCCTGGCGGGCAAGCTCCGCGCTCCCTTGCGCCAGTTCCTGCGCCAGGCGCGCAAACAGCCCGGAATCCGGCGCCACCAGCTCCGCGCGCTCGGCGGACAGGCGTTCTTCGCGCTGCTCCAGCCCCTGCAGCGTCTTGCCGGAATGGGCAAGATGCGCCTGCTCCAGCTGGAACGCCTGCTCGGCCTGCGCGATGCGCTCGCGCTCTGCGGCGATCCGCCCCTGCAGCAACCTGAACGCCTGCTCGGCCTGTGGAAGCTTCGCCTGCTCCTCGCCAAGCTTCTGCCGGGCCCGCTCCAGGCCCTCGCGTGACTGCGCCAGGCGCTCCTGCCATGTCCGCGCCGCCTCCCGCAGCTCTGATTCCTGGCGCTGCCCGGTATCGTGCTGGGCCCGCAGCTGCACAAGCTGCGTTTCAAGCCTCTGCCGGGTTTCGGCCACGAACCGGATTTCGGTCTCCAGCCGCGCAACTTCGGCATTGGCGCCGTAGAGCTCGCCCTGAGCGGCGTTGAGCGCGTCACCGCAGGCGTAGTGATCCGCACGCGCTTGCTCAAGCCGGCGCTCGATCTCCCTGAGTTGTGCGGTCTCGG
This sequence comes from Gammaproteobacteria bacterium, assembly GCA_041493345.1. GTDB lineage: Bacteria > Pseudomonadota > Gammaproteobacteria > Burkholderiales > SG8-39 > VBDM01. The sequence goes on from JBGPYQ010000144.1 coordinate 7,989, forward strand.
CTTCGAGCTCGGTGACGCTGCGCTCGACCTCGCGCTGGTGGCGCTGGGCCTCGGCCCCGGCCTCGTTACGACGCAGAAGCGAGAGCAGGTTCTGCTTGTTCGCCCGCTCGCTCGACAGCTCGTTGTACCGACGTGCGATTTCGGCCTGCTTTTCGAGCTTCTCGATCTGGGAACCGAGCTCCTGCCGGATGTCGCTCACGCGCGCCAGGTTCTCGCGCGTGTCGGCCATGCGGTGCTCGGTCTCGCGCCGCCGCTCCTTGTACTTGGATACGCCCGCCGCCTCCTCGAGAAACACGCGCAACTCTTCCGGCTTCGCCTCGATGATGCGGGAGATCATGCCCTGCTCGACGATGGCGTAAGCGCGAGGGCCCAGGCCCGTGCCGAGAAAGATATCCTGGACGTCCCGGCGCCGCACGTGGGTGCCATTGATGAAATACGAAGACTCTCCGTCGCGCTGCAAAACGCGCTTGACGGAAATCTCGGCGTACTGCGACCACTGCCCTGCCGCCCTGCCCAGGCTGTTGTCGAACATCA
>JBGPYQ010000133.1:0-8975 GCA_041493345.1 Gammaproteobacteria bacterium
CAACCCTTTGTCAAAGGGGTCGCGAGCGGGGCGAGCGGGAGATTTGAAGATCGCCATGCGTTGTGGAAATACCCCGGCCACCGACCATCCCCTGTATCAAGGGGCAAGGCGTCAGTTTTTTTTCATCTCCGCCTGCTGCCGCTGCATGAACTCCGCGGTGGAATGGATGCCGCGAAGCTGCAGGATGTAGTCGCGCACTGCCGCCTCGAGCAGGACCGCCAGATTGCGGCCCGCCGCGACCGGAATGACCACTTTGCGCACGGTCATGCCGAGAATGTCCTCCGACAGCTCGTGCAGCGGCAGGCGCTCGGTTTCGACGCCCCCGGGACGCTCCAGATGCACGATCAGCCTCAAGTTCATTTTCGGCCGTACCGCGGTCTCCCCGAAGATCGTACGGATGTTGAGCACGCCCAAGCCCCGCACTTCGAGAAAGTCCTTCAGCACGCTCGGACAGCGGCATTCGAGCGTGGAGAAGGCGATGCGCGAGATCTCGACCACGTCGTCTGCGACGAGTCCCTGGCCGCGGCTGATCAGCTCCAGCGCGAGCTCGCTCTTGCCGACCCCCGAATCGCCGGTGATGAGCACTCCCAGACCCAGGACATCCATGCAGACTCCGTGCCGCTCGGTGGTGTCGGCGAGCCTCTTGCCGAGGTAGCGGCGCAGGCGGTCAATGACTTGCGCGCTTGCCAAGCCGGTCGCGAACACCGCGGTGCCCGCGGTCTCGGCGGCTTTCAGCATGCGTACGTCGGCCGGCGCGCCGTCTGCCACCACAATGGCCGCCGGATGGAACGCGAACAGATTGCCGAGCATCTTGAACAGAGCCGCTTCCTCGTACGCGGCAAGGTGCGCGGTCTCGTGATTGCCGAGAACCTGGATGCGGTTGGGATGAAGGAGGTTGAGGTGGCCTACCAGCGCCGCAACGTCGTCGCTGTCCCGCCGCAGCGGGATCGCGCTGCCGGATTTTCCGCCGATCCAGGCGAGCTCGAGCTTGTCGCGGTTATCGTCATACAGCTGCGCGACGCTGATCTGTAGCATGAGGTTGCCAGGCGGCAATGTGCTGGTGAAGGGTGCTCGCGTCCAAATCAGTCGCGAGCCTGTCCCGCAATTCGCGGTCGCTGAACATCTGCGCGAGCTCGGAGAGAATTTGCAGATGTTGTTCAGTCGCCTGCTCGGGAACGAGGAGCAGGAATACGAGGTTGACGGGTTTGCCGTCGGGTGCGTCGAACGGGACCGCCTGCGCCAGGCGCACGAATGCCCCGACCGCTTCCTTCAGGCCCTTGATCCGGCCATGCGGGATTGCGATGCCCTGGCCCAGACCGGTCGAGCCGAGGCGCTCGCGGGCAAACAGGCTGTCGAACACGAGGCTCCTTGCCACGCCTTGGTTGTTCTCGAAAAGCAGACCGGCCTGCTCGAACATGCGCTTTTTGCTCGTAACATCGAGGTCCAGAACGACATTGGACGGCGGAAGAAGTTTGGCAATGAGATTCATCGGGGTCTTACGCCGATCGGCGACTATCCGTCTCCGGATACGCAGGAACCACGCCGATCAGGATGGAAAAGCGTGGAATTCTACACCAAGCGGTTTTTTCTAGGGGGAACGATGCTTGAGCGCCTCGTGGGGATGCGCATGGAGATGGTCCTTGTACTTGATGATCTGGCGGTCAAGCTTGTCGATCACGGCGCTGATTGCGGCGTAAAGATCCTGATCGTCGCTTTTCACGAAAATGTCTTTTCCGCGGACATGGCAGCTAATCTCAGCGCTCTGGGCAAGATAGTCCACCGCGAGGATTACATTCACGTCGATGACGTGATCGAAATGCCGCTTGATCCTGGAGAGCTTGCTCTCGATGTAGCTGCGGATCGCAGGGGTGACCGCTACATGGCGTCCGCTGATGCTGAGGTTCATACGGCATGTCCTTTCGCTTCAGAAAGATTTTCGCAGGCTGACGGGCGGGATATGCAGGGACTCGCGGTACTTGGCGATGGTGCGGCGCGCGACCATGATTCCCTGTTGGCCCAGGACCTCGGATATTTTGCTGTCGGAAAGCGGCTTTTTTTCATCCTCGGCGGCGACCAGCTGCTTGAGCAGCGCCCGAATCGCGGTGGCTGAACACGCGCCGCCCGCCTCGGTCGCGACGTGGCTGCCGAAGAAATACTTGAGCTCGAACAGGCCGCGCGGCGTAGCCATGAATTTCTGGGTGGTGACGCGCGAGACGGTCGATTCGTGCAGGCCGAGCGTGTCGGCAATCTCGCGCAGCACCAGCGGCCGCATCGCCACCTCGCCGTGTTCGAAAAAATGCCGTTGCCGGTCGACGATCGCCTGCGATACCCGCAAAATGGTATCGAACCGCTGCTGAACGTTCTTGATCAGCCAACGTGCTTCCTGCAAATAATGCGACATCTGGCCGTTCGCCTGATTCCGCTTGCTCTGCAGGATCTCGGCGTACATCCGGTTGATCCGAAGCTTGGGCATCGCGTCCTGATTCAGGCTCGCGACCCAGACCTGCTTGATTTTCTTCACGATGACGTCGGGAATCACGTAGCGGGTTTCGATCTGTTCGAACATCGCCCCCGGGCGCGGATTGAGGCTCTGGATCAGATGCTGGGCCTCGCGCAGCTCCTCGTCTCCGCACTGCAGGGTTTTCTTCAGGCGCACGAAATCGTGCGTTGCAAGGAGCGCAAGATGCTCGCGCACCACGGCGAGGGCAAGGACGCGGCCCGGCGTCGAATCCGGCAAAGCAAGCAGCTGCAGCTCGAGGCACTCCGCGAAGTTTCGCGCGCCGACGCCCGCAGGATCGAAACTTTGCAGATGTTTGAGCGCGATCTGCAGGTCCTCGGGCCCGAACTGCAACTCTTCCGGCAGCAGCCGGGCCATTTCCTCCAGAGGCTGCGTGAGATAGCCGTCTTCGTCCAGTGCTTCGATCACCCATGTCACGAGATTGCGGTCGCGGGGTTCGAGCTTGATGAAGGCCAGTTGCCCGAGCAGATGCTCGCGCAGGCTTGGCGAGTCCGCGGCGATCTGGGGAAAATCGCCCTCGTCCCCGTCGTCACGGGCGCCTCCGCCTGCAGCAGCCCCTCCAAACCAGTCGATATCGGACGAGTTCTCGGGCGATGAAATCTCGGAGTGCGATTCCTCGGCGCTCGCCTCGACGGGCTCGGTACGCTCGCCATTCAACCGGACCGCGGCGGGCGAAACTTCGGCTGTAGTTTCCTCGCGCTCGAGCAGCGGATTATCCGCCAGAAAATTCTCCAGCTCCTGATTCAGTTCCATGGTGGAGAGCTGCAGCAGGCGGATCGATTGCTGCAGCTGCGGCGTCAGCGTGAGATGCTGGGACAGTTTGAGCTGCAGGGTCTGCTTCATAGGAAAATGCGGCGTGTGAGCCCTCCTAGAGCCGGAAGTTCTCGCCGAGATAAACGCGCCTTACATTTTCATTATAGACGATCTCATCGGGATTGCCCGAGGCAAGCACGGAGCCTTCGTTGATGATGTAGGCGCGGTCGCAAATCCCCAGCGTTTCTCTCACGTTATGGTCCGTAATGAGGATGCCGATGCCGCGCTCCTTCAGAAACCTCATGATTTTCTGGATGTCGAGCACCGCGATCGGGTCGATGCCCGCGAAAGGCTCGTCGAGCAGGATGAAGCTCGGACGCGTCGCCAGAGCGCGGGCGATTTCGACCCGGCGGCGCTCGCCGCCCGAGAGCGACAGCGCGGTCGACTGCCGCAGGTGCGCGATATTGAGGTCGCCCAGCAGGCTCGCGAGCCTGGACTCGATTTTCTCTTCGGCCAGCTCCTGCAGCTCGAGGACCGCGCGGATGTTCTCCTCGACCGTGAGCTTTCGGAACACGGACGCCTCCTGCGGCAGATAGGACAGTCCCAGACGCGCGCGACGGTGCATCGCAAGGTGGCTGATCTCCTTGCCGTCGAGGTGAATCGCTCCGTCGTCGAGCGCGATCAGGCCCACCAGCATGTAGAAGCAGGTGGTCTTTCCCGCGCCATTGGGGCCGAGCAGCCCGACGACTTCGCCGCTCAACACATCGAGCGACACGTCCTTGACCACGACACGCGAGCCGTAGCGCTTCCTGAGCCCGTAGGCCCGCAGCTGGCTCATGGCGTTCGCGCCCGGTTCCACAACCGCGGACACTAGTTCTGCAGCGGATTGACGACGGCGGGAGCGGGCTCGACTCGGGGTGCCGTCGGAGCCGCAGGCTCCTTGTTTTTCGGCATGATCACCGCGCGAACGCGCCCGTCGCGGCCGCCTTCCGCCGCGTCGCCGCTCGATTGCACGGTGAAACGTTCGGTCGCGGTGTTGTAGGAGATGGAGTTGCCGCGCACGTCGTCACCGCTGTTGCGGTGCAGCCGGGCGCTGCTAAGAAGAACAATGCGCTCGGCCCTGCCGTCGTATTCGATCCTCAGCGCTTCGCCGTCGATGTATTCATTGTTTCCCTCGCGCTTCTGGCGGAAGGTGGCGGGTTTGCCGACGGCAACGCCGTACTGGAATCCGTCGTTGTCCTGGCGCACGATGATCTGGTCGGCGCGAATTGTAAGCGTGCCGCGGGTCAGCACGACTTTTCCCTCGAAGGTAGCGATTTTTTTTGCGTCATCGGCGACCATTCGGTCGGATTCGATGTTGACGGGCTGGTCCCGATCCGTCCGCTCGGCGAGTGCATTCGGCGCGGAAAATGCGCAGAGCAGCGCGGCGACAAGCGCTGCCGCGATAATGGCTTCATTTCTTTGACGCATCGAAGATGCCTCGGACCTGCGACTGGAGCGAGAATTGCTGCTTGTCCTTGTCGACCACCATCCCCACACCGGTCAGGATCGAGCCGCCTTCGGTGATGATCACGGTACGGTCGGTGCGCGCAATGCCTTGCTCGGGGAGAAAACGCAGAAATTCCGTGCGCGCGCGCAGTTCCCCGCGATCCTGCGTGGCCTCGCGTACGATCAGAGCGTCTCCATAGAGGAGCGTCTCGTCCTCGCTGCCGCGAGACACGGTTCCGCGGTTGGCCGACGCCGTGATGTTGCCGCCATCGGCGGCCGGATAAACGAAGCGCGGATAGAGCACCTCCGAGAAATCGTTTTCGGAATAATGCAGCATTTTGGGCGCGGAAAATGTGTACTGGGGCTTGCCCATTTCCCCAAGCCGGTGGACGGTGAAATTTTCCACGATCGCGTCGGGATCGCTGCGACTCGCGCCGGCGTCGCCTCCAAAATCTCCCTGCACGGCGTATTGCAGCCAGACCGTCAGTGCCGCGAGAAAAAGCATCAGAACGAGCGGCAGGTGATGGGTGACTCGTGTCTTCACGCCAGCTGCCGGGCGATGGCCCGTTCCAGGGTGTTTTGCGCTTGCATGATCAGATCACATATTTCCCGCGCGGCCCCGCGTCCGGCAAGCGCCTGGGTGACGTGGTGTACGCGCCGGCGTACGGCGTCGGGCGCGGCGGGCACGCTGGCGGCAAAGCCGCATCGCACGAGCACCGGCAAGTCCGCCAGATCATCGCCCATATAACCCGCCGCGGCGGCAGAAAGACTCATCCGGATGAGGAGCCGCTCGAAAGCGGCGCCCTTGTCGGCTGCCCCCTGTTCTATGAGCGAGATGCCGAGCTCCGCGGCGCGCAGCTCGACGGCGCGCGAGCGGCGCGCGGAGAGAAACGCGACTTCGACCCCGCTCTCCTTCAGGAGCTTGAGTCCGTGGCCGTCGTGGGCGTTGAACGCCTTCATTTCGCCGCCGGTCTCATTCAAGTAGAGCGTTCCGTCGGTGAGCACGCCGTCGACGTCGAAGATCATCAGGCGCAATCGCCGCATCCGCTCCAGAATTTCGTCGTTCATCAAATGACCTTGGCGCGGAACAAGTCGTGCATATTGAGTGCGCCGGCCAGGTCCCCGCCGTCGGTCACGACCAGCAGCTGGTTGATCTTGTGGCGCTCCATCAGCTCGACCGCCTCGGCGGCGAGCTTGTGCGGCGCAATGGTGCGCGGGTTGCGGGTCATCACCGAGCTGATCTTCAGCGAGCGTATGTCGGGGGCCTTTTCCAGCGTTCGGCGCAAGTCGCCGTCGGTGAAGATGCCGGCAACTTTTCCATCGCGGTCAAGAATTGCAGTCATGCCCATGCCCTTTTTCGACATTTCGAGCAGCGCCAGGGAGAAGAGCGCGGAGTCGGGCACGCGCGGCACATCGTCGCCGGTTCGCATGACATCGGACACGTGTGTAAGCAGCCTGCGGCCAAGCGTGCCGCCGGGATGCGAGCGCGCGAAATCGTCCGCATCGAAGCCGCGCGCATCGAGCAGGGCAATCGCAAGCGCGTCGCCGAGCGCCAGCGCCGCCGTCGTGCTCGCCGTCGGTGCAAGGTTCAGCGGGCAGGCCTCCTGCGCCACCCGTGTGTCCAGATGCACGTCGGCTTCCCTGGCGAGCGTCGAATCCAGGTTGCCGGTAATGGCAATGAGCTTCGCTCCCTGGCGCTTGATCAGCGGAATGATCGTGAGCAATTCGTCGGACTCGCCGGAATAGGACAGCGCCAACATGACATCGTCCCGGGTGATCATTCCGAGATCGCCGTGGCCTGCCTCCGCGGCATGGACGAAGAACGCGGGTGTTCCGGTGCTCGCCATGGTGGATGCAATCTTGCGCGCGATATGGCCCGATTTTCCGATGCCGCTGACGACAACGCGGCCGCGGCAGGCGAGAATTAGGCCCACGGCGTCGAGGAAGCGCTGATCGAGCCGCGCAACGAGCGCGAAAACGGCTTCGGCCTCGATCGACAGCACCTTGCGCGCAAGCTCGAGGGCCGCAGACGAAACGGGCTTCTGGCTGGCGCGGGACGGTGCCGTTATCATAGACTCAAGTATACCAGACCGGTATCGGCACCTACGCGCTCAATCCCAATGAAACAACGACTTCCGCATGGGTAACAGCCTTGAACTGGTGCTGATCCTGCTCGCGAGCACGGTATTCGTGGTGCTCGTGTTTCGCTCCTTGCATCTTCCGCCTTTGCTGGCTTATCTGCTGGTCGGGGTCTCGATCGGTCCGCTGGCCCTGGCGTGGATTCCGGACACCGAGGAAGGCCGCAATCTGGCCGAATTCGGCGTCGTCTTCCTGATGTTTTCGATCGGCCTCGAATTCAGCCTGTCGAAGCTGTTCAGCATGCGCCGCGCGGTATTCGGCCTGGGACTTGCGGAGGTCCTCGTGACCCTTGCTGCCGTGCTGACCGCCGCATTCGTCGCGGGTTGGCCCTGGCAGCCGGCGATCGCCATAGGCGGCGCTCTGGCCATGTCCTCGACGGCGATCGTGATACGGATGCTGGCCGAACGCTTGCAATTGGATACGCCGCACGGGCGCGACATCGTCGGCGTGCTGCTTTTCCAGGACCTGGCCGTGGTGCCCCTGCTCATCGTCATTCCGGCGATCGCCGAGGGCGGCGGCGATCTTCCGCAGCGCCTGGCGCTGGCGCTCGCCAAGGCCGCGGTGGTGCTGGTCATCGTGCTGTTTCTCGGGCAAAAACTCATGCGCGGCTGGTTCCACATCGTGGCGCGCCGACAATCGCGCGAGCTGTTCATTATCAACGTGCTCTTCATTACCCTGGGCCTGGCGTGGCTGACCGGCCGGGCCGGGCTGTCGCTCGCGCTGGGCGCGTTCCTGGCCGGGATGCTGATCGCGGAGACCGAATACCGCCATCAGGTCGAAGAAGACATCAAGCCGTTCCGCGACGTCCTGCTGGGGCTGTTCTTCGTCACCATCGGAATGAAATTGGACCTGCGGTTCGTTGCCGATCATTTTGCGCTCGTGCTGGCCCTGGCGGTGCTGCTGATAGTGTTCAAATTCGTGCTGGTTGCGTGCATCTCGCGACTGTCCGGAGCCGCTCCCGGGACAGCGCTGCGCACCGGGCTCTCGCTCGCTCAGGCAGGCGAGTTCGGTCTGGTGCTGATTGTCCAGGCGCAAGGCCTGGGGCTGCTCGATCGTGACTACACGCAGTTGGTCGTCGCGGCGATGCTGCTGTCGATGCTCGCCGCTCCCTTCGTCATCCAGGCGAGCGACAGGCTGGTGCTGCGCTGGTCAGGGGCGGAATGGATGCTGAAGTCCCTGGAGCTGCACCGCGTCGCGGTGCAGAGCCTCGCCACGGAAAAGCACGTCATCCTGTGCGGCTACGGCCGCACCGGACAGCGCCTCGCGCATCTGCTCGAGGAGGAGGGGATCGGCTTCATCGCGCTCGATCCCGATCCGGAGCGGGTGCGGGAGGCGGCGACGGCCGGCGAGAGGGTGGTGTTCGGCGACGCCTCGCGGCGCGAGACGCTGATCGCGGCGGGTCTCGCGCGCGCGAGCGCGCTGGTCGTGACCTTCGCCGACACGCAACGCGCGCTCAGGATCCTGCATCACGTGCGTGAAATCCGCCCCGCGCTGCCGGTCATCGTGCGCACGCTGGACGACGCCGACCTGGACAGGCTGATCGCCGCCGGCGCCGCCGAGGTCGTTCCGGATACCTTCGAATCGAGCCTGATGCTCGCCTCGCATGCCCTGGTGCTGCTCGGCGTGCCGCTCAAACGCGTGGTGCGCCGCATCCGCGACGTGCGCGAACATCGCTACAGCCTGTTGCGCGGCTTTTTCCATGGCGGCACCGATCCGGCCGAAGACCCCGAGGAGGCGCATGCGCCGCGCCTGCACTCGGTGACGCTCGCTCCGGGAGCGCGCGCATCCGGGGTCAGCCTAGATGCGCTCGCGCTGCACGCGCTGGGGGTGAGCGTCGCCGCGATCCGGCGGGGCGACGTGCGCCTGGTGTCGCCGGGCCCGGAAACCCGGCTTGAGAACGGCGACGTGATCGTGCTGCTGGGTACCCCGGAGCAGCTCGCCGCCGCGGAGATGCGCCTGCTGCAGGGCTGAGCGGTGAAACAAAAAGGCCGGCTGGGCCGGCCTTGCTGGGTGCCTGCCGTCATCCACGTGGAGCACGTGGATGACGCGAGCGCCAGGTCAGAGCAGCGAGCGGCAG
>JBGPYQ010000009.1:0-33537 GCA_041493345.1 Gammaproteobacteria bacterium
CACCCGCTTCGCTTCCTCCGGCGTGGCGATGTCCCCGTTTGCGACCACCGGAAGGCGCGTGGAGCGCTTGACTTCGCGGATCGTGTCGTATTCGGCGCGGCCGGAAAAGCCGCAGGCGCGCGTGCGTCCGTGCAGCGACAGCAATTGCACGCCGCTGTCCTCGGCAATTCTTGCTACCTTGAGGGCGTTCTTGTCGGCTGAATCCCAGCCGGTGCGAAATTTTAGCGTGACCGGCACCTCGACCGCCTTGACCACGGCATCGAGAATACGCGCGACCAGTCCTTCGTCCCTCAGCAGTGCCGATCCTGCCATGGCGTTGCAGACCTTTTTCGCCGGGCAACCCATGTTGATATCGATGATCTGCGCGCCCTGATCGACGTTGTAGCGCGCGGCCTCGGCCATCATGCCGGGATCGGCGCCGGCGATCTGCACCGAGATCGGCTCAACCTCCCCTTCGTGGTTGGCGCGGCGGCGTGTCTTCTCGCTGCCCCGCAGAAGGGAGTTGGACGCCACCATCTCGGATACGGCAACCCCCGCGCCGAAGTTCTTGCACAACTGCCGGAAGGGGCGGTCAGTGACACCGGCCATCGGCGCGACAAAAAGATTGTTGCGCAACGCGTGCGTACCGATTTGCATCAACGATCGCGGAAATTTTTCGGGCGGGAGCGCAATTCTATACCCAAACGTGAAGAATTAGGGAAGCATCAAATTACATTTTGCAAATAATTTGTTCACGCACTGCGGATTTCCCGCGTTTCGGACGTGGGATCGAAATATTTTTTCCGCGATGCGCAATGGCCCGGTGCCTCGTCAGGGCAGCGCGCGCGCTCCGAAGATCATGCGTCGGGCAAGGAAACGCCGTGCAGGCGGCAAGGCGTCGAGAACGGCCAATCCGGCACCGCGGGCGGCAGCAACGGGGATCAGGGAGTTGGAGAAAGCCCGTGCCAGAAAATCAGTAAATCCAATTCCGGCGTAACGATCGAGTCGGCGCCGGCGGGAATACCGGTCGAGAAAGCGGCTGCATCCGATTTCGTCTCCGGCAGCCTCGAGCAGCCCCTCGGCCAGCTCCCAGGCATCGCGCAGACCGAGGTTCAGGCCCTGGCCGGCCACCGGGTGCAAGGACTGTGCGGCATTGCCCACCGCCAGTGTCCTCGGCGCAGGACTGATCGCCCCGTAGCGCAGCGAGAGCGGGAACGCCGCGCGCGCGCCGACCGAATCAAAACTTCCCAGCCGGCCACCGAAGGCTTCGCGCAAGCGCCCGAGGAAGGCTGAATCGTCGAGTGCGAGCAGCGCTGCAGCATTCTCCGACCGTACGCTCCACACCATGGCGTAGCGGTCCCTGGACGGCAGCAGCGCGAGCGGACCTTCCGTTGTAAAGCGCTCCCAGGCGATGCCGCGATGGGGGCGTTCGGTGAGGACCTCTGCCACGATTGCATGCTGCCGGTAGTCCCTTGCGTGCTCGGAGTCACGACTCGCACCGCCGTCGGCAAGCACCAGCAGCCGCGTGCGCACGCGGACATCCTTTTTGCCGCGGGCCAGGCGCAAAGTGATGCCCTCGTCGTCGGGTTCCCGGTCCGTCAGCGTTCCCGGTACCGGCGGCGTGCGCGATGCGAGTGGTGCGAGGACCTCGGAGTATGCGGTGACGTAACCCAGTGCCGGAAGGCCGACTTCGGCGCTGTGCATCACGGTCCGGCCGAATCCGTGCCGCTGCGAAATGTGGATCGTTTCGATCGGGGTGCTCGGAATCTCCTTCCAGACATCGAGACGTTCCAGGATGAGACGGCTGCCGTGGGACAGCGCGATCGGCCGGTCCGCGCCGGTCGCCTTGCCGGCGATGCGGGCGACGGACACAGGGCTACCGGCAAGGGCGAGCGCCAGGGCGCAGCCCACCGGCCCGCCGCCGGCGACAACGACATCGAAATCGCAGCTCTCAGCCACGGCCGACGAGGGTTTCGATGTCCCGCACGGACTTGGGCGCGGCGGCGGAGAGCACCTCGCAACCGGAATGCGTCACCACCACGTCGTCCTCGATACGCACGCCGATGTTCCAGAATGGCTTTGCGACGTTGTCGGCGGGGCGGATGTAGCAGCCGGGCTCCACGGTGAGGGTCATGCCGGGCTCAAGCCGGCGCCATTCGCCGCTCGACTTGTATTCGCCGGCGTCGTGCACGTCGAGTCCGAGCCAGTGCCCCGTTCGGTGCATGTAGAAGCGCTTGTAGTCCTCTGTCTCGATGATTTTTTCCAGCGGCCCCTGGCACAGGCCCAGGTCGAAGAACCCCTGGGAAAGCATCTTCACCGCTGCGTTGTGCGGTTCGTCCCAGCGGTTGCCGGCTTTCACCGCCGCGATCGCCGCGCCCTGCGCGGCGAGCACGAGCTCGTAGATGTCGCGCTGCGGTGCGCTGAATTTTCCGTTCACGGGAAAGGTGCGCGTGACATCGGACGCATAGCCGTCGAGCTCGCAGCCGGCGTCGATCAGCAGCAATTCGCCTTCGGCGAGCCGGGCGTTGTTTTCGCGGTAGTGCAGGATGCAGGCGCTGGCGCCACCGGCGACGATCGGCCAGTAGGCGGGAAACTGCGCGCCGCGGCGACGGAATTCGTACAACAGCTCGGCCTCGATCTCGTATTCGTTGCGTCCGGGGCGCGTCGCCCGCATGGCGCGCTCGTGCGCGGCCGCAGAGATCGCAGCGGCGCGGCGCATCACGGCGAGCTCGGTGTCGTCCTTGATCAGCCGCAACTCATCGAGCACGGCGCGCACGTCGTGGATGTCCGCGGGCGCGCTCACGCCCGTGCGCGCCTGGACGCGTACCTGGTTGAGCCAGCCCATGATGCGTACGTCCCAGCCGGCGTCGGTTCCGAGAGCGTAGAAGAGCGCAGGCTGGTTGGCGAGCAACTTGGGCACCTCCCCTTCGAGAGCGCTGATCGGATGCGTTTCGCCGAAGCCCAATGAATTCTTCGCGCCCTCCGGACCGAGACGGATTCCGTCCCAGAGTTCGCGCTCCGGATTGCGCTCGCGGCAGAAGAGGATAGCTCGGGGTTCGTCTCCCGCGATCACAACCAGAGCGGACTCCGGTTCGGTGAACCCGGTCAGGTAATAAAAATAGCTGTCAAAGCGGTACGGGTAATCGCTGTCGCGGCTGCGAAAGCGCTCCGGCGCCGTGAGAATCACGGCGACGCCTTTACCCATGCGCTGTTGCAACGCGTGCCGGCGCTCGGCGTACCGGGAAATGTTGCTGGTCGCTTCCATCTGCGCGATTGTCGTCTGCTTGCCCCCGATGATCAAGGGCGGGGCCGGTTCAACGTCGCGAGCCGCTCGGGTGTGCCGACGTCGTGCCAGAGGCCGTGATGCAGCTCCCCGCTTACGCGTTGTTGCTTCATCGCGGCGCGCAGCGTCGGCGCAAGCTGTGCCTTGGCGCCGGAACCGATGCCCTCGAACAACTCCGGGCGATACAGGCCGATGCCGCTGAAGGTCCATCTCGGCCCGCCGTCGACCCCGACCTGCATCGCATTCAGGCTGAAATCTCCTTCGCGATGATGAGGCGGATTATCGACCAGCACGAGGTGCGCAAGATGAGACCCGAGTGCGTGATCCATCAGGCGGGAAAAGTCGAAGTCGCAGAAAATATCCGCATTGACGGCCATGAAGGGTGCGCCGCCGAGAAGCGGCAATGCCTTGGCGATGCCCCCGGCCGTGCCGAGCGCCTCCGTTTCGCGCGAATAACGGAGAGCGACGCCGAACCGGCTGCCGTTCTCGAGCGCCGCTTCGATCCGTGGCCCCAAATGCGCAAGATTGATGACGCATTCTCGAACGCCCGCGCGCGCAAGCGCCTCGATCAGCCACGCAATCAGCGGTTTGCCGTGCACCTCGAGCAACGACTTCGGGGTCGCGTCGGTGAGAGGTTTCATGCGCTCGCCGCGGCCGGCGGCCAGGATCATCGCTTTCATTGAGGGGCGCCGCGTTCAGAACGTGTAGTCGAAGCGTCTTTCACCGGGCTCGAGCTCGTCGAGCAGGCGCGCGAGCGGGGCAAGTTCACGATAGCGCTCGCAAGCGCGCCGCAGATACCGCATCACGAGCGGCTGGTTTTTCAGGTAGCCGTCCTTCCCGTCCCGATGGAAGAGTCGCGCGAAAATCCCCAGGACCTTGAGCTGGCGCTGCACGCCCATCCACTCGAAATCGCGGTAGAACTCGGCAAAATCGCCGGCCACAGGCAGCGCCGCCCGGCGCGCCATTTCCCAGTAGCGGATGGCCCAGTCGATGACGCGTTCCTCTTCCCAGGAGATATAGGCGTCCCGCAGAAGCGACACCAGGTCGTAAGTGATCGGGCCGTACACCGCGTCCTGAAAATCGAGGATGCCGGGGCAGGGCTCGCACACCATGAGATTGCGCGAATGGTAATCGCGGTGAGCGAATACTCGCGGCTGCGCGAGGTTGTTCGCGAGAAGAATCGAGAAGCTCTTCTCCAGGACCTCCTGCTGCGCCGCCTCGAGCTCGCGCCGGAGCTGGCGTGCGATGTACCAGTCGGGGAAGAGGCGCAGCTCGCGCTCGAGCAGCTCCCTGCCGTATTCGGGCAGAACCCCGGGCCTGCTTGCGAGCTGAATCCGCAGCAGCGCATTGAGCGCATCCCCGTAGAGCCGCCCGGCGCTGTCGGCGTCGAGCGCCGAGAGATAGGGGGTGTCGCCGAGATCGGAGAGCAGCAGGAAGCCCTGCTCGAGATCCTGCGCGTGAATGGCAGGCACATGAACACCGGCATCGGCGAACAGGCGCGCGACGTGAACGAACGGCCGGCAATCCTCCCTTTCCGGCGGCGCGTCCATGGCGATGAGGGACGGCTTCCCGTCGGCACGATGAACGCGCAGGTAGCGCCGGAAGCTGGCATCGTCGGAGGCGCGCTCGAGCCGGAAATCACCGCTCCCGAGCGTGGTTTCCAACCACCGCCGCAATGGCCCGGCGCGGTCCAAAAGTCCTCCCGAAACAGAGAATTGCCTTCGTCACTGATTTGTGCGATTTTAACACTGGCGTCCACAATCATAATTTCCCCAAAATTCTCTGCCATGTCATCGTTCCGTTCGCGCCTTGCGGTGCTGGCGACCGCCCTGTTTTTGCCGGCGGGAACTCATGCACAGGGAGTGGGAATCAATGTGGAGAAATCGAACGTCGTGGCGCCAAAGTCCGGAACCGAGCGCCTGCCGGTGTTCCTTTACGGAGATCGCATCGATGGCATCGCCAACAAGGAATCGACCGTGGAGGGAAATGCCGAGCTGCACGGGAGCGGCGTATTGATCCGCGCCGACTCGCTGAGGTACTTCAGCGAGAGCGCGGACGTCGATGCCCGCGGCAACGTACGTCTGGAGCGCGACGGAAGCGTCGTGACCGGCCCGGCGCTCAGGTACCGGGTCAATGACGCGACAGGGGTGTTCGAGAAACCCGATTATTCGCTGGTGCCGGTTGCGAAGCCCGGCCGGCAGCCGGTGACCGGCCGCGGAAATGCCGAGGCCATCGAGTTTCTTGGCGAGCGCAAATACAAGGTCAAAGACGGATTCTTTACCACCTGCAAGCCCGGGGACGACGACTGGCTCATCAAGGCGGGAGAAATCGACCTGGATTTCACGCGTGAAGTCGGTACCGCGCGCGACGGCAAACTGGTTTTCAAGGGGGTCACGCTCATTACGGCGCCCAATTTCGATTTTTCGCTCAACAACCAGCGCAAATCCGGACTTCTACCGCCCTCGATCGGCACCACAGGCAAAAGCGGTCCGGAATTTACCGCCCCGTACTATGTCAACTTGGCGCCGAACTACGATCTGACGCTGACGCCGCGCTACATGGAGAAGCGCGGCTTGCAAATTGGCGAGCAGTTTCGCTACCTCGAGCCGCATTTCAACGGCGAATTCAGGGCCGAAGTGTTGCCCAATGACTTTGCCACCCATGAGACCCGCTCTGCATTCTCGCTGGTGCATGTCTTTAACCTGGACGGCCAACTCAGTGGCGGGTTGAACCTGAACAAGGTGTCCGATGACAATTATTACCGCGACCTCGCAAGCCGGATCAACATCACCTCCCAGGTGACGCTGCCGCGGGACGCCCATCTCAGTTACGGCGGCGCTTGGTGGGGAACCGGCGGTTATTCCGCCACGGCACGGGTCCTGCGCTACCAGGTGCTGCAGGATCCGCTCAGTCCGATTCCCACGCCCTACGCGCGCACGCCCCAGCTTACGTTTTCCGCGCTTCGCCTTGATGCCGGCGGTTTTGACTTCGCGTCTTCGGCGGAATTCGTCGATTTCAGCCATCCGACCCAGATCATAGGCAATCGCACAACGATCTATCCGAGCCTGAGCCTGCCTCTGGTCGCGCCGAGCGCATTCTTCACGCCGAAATTCGGGGTACACGCCACACACTATTCGCTCGAGCGAATTGACCCTGGGACGCCGAACACGGTCGAAAGGAGTCTGCCGATCTTCAGCCTCGACAGCGGCCTTGTCTTCGAGCGCGAAGCGAAACTGTACGAGCAGGCCCTCACGCAGACCCTCGAGCCGCGGGCGTACTATCTGCACATACCGTTCCGGGACCAGAATCGGATCCCGCTTTTTGATACCGGCATCGCGGATTTCAACTATGCACAGATCTTTTCGGAGAATAACTTTGCCGGGGGTGACCGCATCAATGACGCCAATCAGCTGACCCTCGCGCTTACGTCCCGGATGCTGCTGCCCTCGACCGGCCAGGAAGTGCTCCGAGGGACCGTAGGCCAGCGCTATTACTTCAAGGACCAGCAGGTCACTCTCAACCCGACCGATGTTCCGCGGACCTACCGTAACTCCGATTGGCTGGCCGCGTTGTCGGGGCGAGTCGCCCGCCATTGGACGGTGGAAACGGCGACCGAGTACAACCCTCGCGACAACCGGACCGAGCGCCTGACTTTTTCGACGCGATACCAACCGGAGCCGCTCAAGACCTTCAATTTCAGCTACCGGTACCTGCGCGACCAGATCACGCAGGTGGACATCTCGGGGCAATGGCCGCTTGCCGGCGGCTGGTTCGGCGTCGCACGATTCAATTATTCATTGCCCGACAGGCGCATCGTCGAGAGCATCGGCGGGCTGGAGTACCGTGCCGATTGCTGGGTAAGCCGTGTGGCATTGCAGCGCTTCGCGCTGACCCTGGGTACGTCGACGACCACATTCTTCCTTCAGCTGGAATTGAACGGTTTTTCGCGCCTCGGGTCGAATCCCCTCGAAACCTTGAAACGAAACGTTCCAGGCTACCAGCGGCTCAATTCGCCGTCCCCCGAGGGCGGGCCTGAGCGTCCGTTTGACTTCAACGACTAGGAAAACTCCGGGCAAGTAAAATCGTGCCGCACCGCTGCGGCGCGCGATGCGCGGAGGTGATGCAAAATAGGCAACTATGAGCTTTTTCGCTACAGGGATTTTTCCGGCCGGATGCGGTCGCCTCTTCCGCGGGTGCGGGAGCGCGCCGACGGGGCTGTTGACTGTAATCCTGCTGGTGTTTTGCTGCGGTTCCGGCTTCGCCCAGAGCGACGGCACGGCGCGCCCTGCGCCGGGGCTCATCGCCCCGATCGACCGGGTCGTCGCGATCGTCAACAAAGAGGTGATCACCCAGTACGAGCTTTCGGAGCGCGTGGACTCGGTGCTGAAGGAGCTTCGACGGCGCGGCACGCCGCTGCCGGACCGCGAGGAGATCGAGCGGCAGGTGCTGGAGCGCTACATCACCGAGAAAGTGCAGCTTCAGTTCGCCAGGGAAACGGCGATGCGGGTCGACGACCTCGAGCTTGATCGAACGGTCAGTCGGGTCGCCGAGAGCAACAAGCTCACCCTGACCGCATTCCGCCAGATGCTCGAACGCGACGGCATCCCCTTCGACAAGTTTCGCGAGGAATTGCGCAACGAAATCCTCATCTCTCGACTTCGCGAACGCGAGGTTAACAGCAAGATAACGGTTGGCGAGAGCGAGATCGACAATTTTCTCGCCGAGCAGAGTGAAAAAAAGGAGGCCGCCGCCGAGTACAACGTCGCCCACATTCTCGTGCGGGTGCCGGAGCAGGCCAGTCCGGAGCAGCTGGAAAGCCGGCGCGCGCGCGCCATGGAGGCCGTCAAGCGGCTCAAGGACGGTGCGGATTTCGCACAGGTCGCGGCCACTTATTCGGACGCGCCGGACGCGCTCCAGGGCGGCGTCATGGGCTGGCGCAGCCAGGAACGCCTGCCGGAGCTGTTCGCCGGGACGGTTGTAAAGCTCAAGCCGGGGGAGGTGAGCGACGTGCTGCGCAGCCCCGCCGGATTCCACGTGCTGAGACTTGTTGACCGTCGCGGGGCCGGAGCGCCGCTGCTTGTCGATCAGACGCACATCCGTCACATCCTGGTGCGCACCAATGAAATCGTGTCCGAGGACGACGCGAAGCGCAAATTGCTGCAGCTGCGCGAGCGCATCGTCAACGGCGTCGATTTCGCCGAGCTTGCGCGCCTGCAGTCCGATGACGGCTCGGCGGCGCGCGGCGGAGACCTGGGCTGGATCTATCCCGGCGATACCGTGCCGGAGTTCGAGCGCGCGTTCTCCGAGCTCGGCCCGATGGAAGTGAGCCAGCCCGTAAAAACGCCGTTCGGGTGGCACCTCATCCAGGTTCTTGAGCGGCGCAAAGCGGACGTGTCTTCGGACCGCAGACGGCTCGATGCGCGCAAGGCGCTGCTCGAGCGCAAGAGCGACGAGGCCTACCAGGAATGGCTGCGCCAGCTGCGTGACCGCGCCTTCGTCGAGCACCGGATCGAGGAACGCTGAGGAAGGGTTGGGCCCCTTCCGCACCGTTTAAACGAAGGGTTGGGCCCCTTCCGCATCCGACTGGGAGGAAAGGGATTTGAGAGCCGCATCGATACCGGGTGCGAATCGATTGCCGCATGCGCAGGATCGGCGCCATGCCGCCCCGGTCATCGCGGTCACCTCGGGCGAGCCGGCCGGCATCGGTCCGGACATCTGTCTTGCTTTGGCGCAGCACGCGTTCGCCGCGCGCATCGTCGTCCTTGCCGACCGCGCGCTGCTCGAGGACCGCGCGCGCCAGATAGGGATGGGTGGTGTGCGACTGCGCGCTGCCGGAGCAGCGGCGCCGGATTCGCTGGCAATCATTCACATCCCTCTTGTGGTTCCCTGCGTGGCCGGAGTGCCGGATCCGCGCAACGGCGCCTACGTGATTGCGCTGCTCGAGCGGGCGATCGCGGGCTGCAGGAACGGTGAATTCGCCGCAATGGCGACCGCGCCGGTGCACAAGGGCATCATCAACGACGCCGGGATTCCGTTTGTCGGCCATACGGAGTTTCTGGCCGAGCGCACCGGCGCCGCGCGGGCCGTGATGATGCTCGCGGGAGGCGGCTTGCGCGTGGCGCTCGCCACGACGCACCTGGCGCTGAAGGACGTGCCGGGCACGCTGACTCGGGAGGGCCTGGAAGAGACCGTGCGGGTGCTGTGCTCCGGATTGAGCCGTCTCTTCGGCCTCGCCGCGCCGCGGGTGCTGGTTGCCGGGCTCAATCCGCACGGCGGCGAAGGCGGTTATTTCGGACGAGAGGAAATCGAGGTCATCGGCCCGGTCCTGGACAAACTGCGCGCGGAAGGATTTCGGCTCACGGGGCCGCTGCCGGCGGACACGCTGTTTACCCCGGCGCTGCTTGCCAATGCCGACTGCGTGCTGGCGATGTACCACGACCAGGGCCTGCCCGTGCTCAAGTACGCGAGCTTCGGCAGGGGAATCAACATCACACTCGGATTGCCGATCATCCGCACCTCGGTCGATCACGGCACGGCGCTCGAGCTTGCCGGCAGCGGCAAGGCCGATCCCGGCAGCATGATCGCGGCGGTCGAGGCGGCGATCGGGATGGCGAATGCCGCTGTGCAGAGCCCGCGCTGAGCCGCGATGGCCCCGGGTTCTCATGTCGCGCGAAAGCGGTTCGGCCAGCATTTTCTTGCCGATCGGAGGGTGATCGAACGCATTATCCTTGCGATCGATCCGCGACCCGGCGACCATATGGTCGAGATCGGACCGGGGCTCGGCGCGCTGACCGGTCCGCTGCTCGAGCGCATCGATCACCTGCATGTCGTCGAACTCGACCGCGATTTGAGCGCGGGCCTGCGGCGCAGCTACCCTCCGGACCGGTTGACGGTGCACGAGGGAGACGCCCTGCGCTTCGAATTCGCAGCGCTGCCCTCGCCACTGCGGGTGGTGGGCAATCTGCCGTACAACATCTCGACGCCGCTTCTTTTTCATCTTGCCGGCACGGTATCGCGTTGCACGGATCTGCACTTCATGCTGCAGAAGGAGGTGGTGGACCGGATGGTCGCGATGCCTTCAACGCCGCAGTACGGGCGCCTTTCGGTCACGCTCCAGTACCGTTTCCGGATGGAGCGTCTGTTTACGGTCGCACCCGAAGCGTTCCGGCCGCCGCCGAAGGTCCATTCGGCGGTCGCGCGAATGGTGCCTCACCCGGTGCAGGAACTCCAGGCCGCGGATGAGTCCGTTTTCGGCCAAGTCATCGCGAAAGCGTTTTCCATGAGAAGAAAGACCCTCAGGAACACCCTGTCCGGCTTCATCTCCGCGGCGGATCTCGCCGATATCGGCATTGACGCGGGGCTGCGCGCCGAAGCCCTGCCTGTTTCCGCTTTCGTTGCGATTGCCAACCGCATCATCGGGCGCTAGACCCTGCGAACGGCAACTGGCAAAATGCCCGATACTGGCGTGACCTGAAACCGGGAGATTGCAATGGGCTTACTGGACGACCTGAAAAAACAGGCCGACCTGATCAAGACTCAGCAGATACAACAGCAGCATCTGCAGGCCGACAGGCTCAGGCTGGTCGAAGATAAGATGAAGCAGACGTTCCAGTACGTGAACGAGCTGCTCAAGCAGCTGGAAATTCTGAAGCCGACGAGCCCGCTGATGTACTCGATCCCGGGCGTTGCCAACTTTGTGGGCCTTGCCGTTGCCGATTCCTTCATCGATTACCGGCGCAAGCGCATCAACGACAAGGAGTACTTTGACACCATCCACTTTTTCATCAAGTGGGCCTCAGGCAACACGGTGGTGATCGATCGGGACGATGCTGCAGGCGCCCAGAGGGCCCGGGAGTCGCTCTGGATCAGCAGAGTGAAGTTCACCGAGGAAGAAAAGAAAAGCAACAAGGGCTTCGTCATCGGGGCCAAGTTTACGATACCGGTGGCGGTTGTGACCGACGTCACCGTCCTGGCGGACCACGACAAGGGCCAGCTTCTTTTCGACGCCAAGAACCTGTTTGGCCTGGGAGCGGAGCAGCTGGTGGTTCCCGCGCCGGTGGTAAACAACGATGTGCTCGAGGACCTTGCGCACACGCTCATCGGTCAGCCGAACAATTTCAGCAAGTACCGCGCGGTGGTGGGCGTCGCCCGGTAGGATCCGGTCGCGCCGCCTCGCGGCGCGAGGCGCGCCGCAGTCATCAGGCGCGTTCGATCAACTCTATCTTGTAGCCGTCCGGGTCCTCGACGAAGGCGATCACGGTCGTTCCGTGCTTCATCGGCCCGGCCTCGCGCGTGACCTTGCCGCCGCGCCGCTTCACTTCATCGCAAGCCTTGCGGGCGTCATCGACGGCGATCGCGACGTGGCCGTAGGCATTGCCCGGCTCGTACCTGTCAACGCCCCAGTTGTAGGTGAGCTCGAGCACCGCCGTTTCCGACTCATCGCCGTAACCGACGAAGGCGAGCGTGAATTTCCCGTCAGGGTAGTCGTTGCGGCGCAGAAGCCGCATGCCGAGCACTCCGGTGTAGAAGCGCAGCGAGCGCTCGAGGTCGCCGACGCGCAGCATGGTGTGAAGAATCCGCATATTGATTTTCCTACAGTTCGGGCAAAGTCCTTGCGAGTGCGTTCAACTCGCGCCGCGCCGCGCGATGGTCAGGATACAGGGTGGCAACAACGTTCCAGAATCGCCCCGAGTGGTTGAGCTCCCGGCGGTGGGCAAGTTCGTGGGCCACCACGTAGTCTATAAGGCGCGGGGGAAGCTGCATAAGACGCCAGTTGAGCAACACCCGACCGCCGGCGCTGCAACTGCCCCACTGGGTCCGCGCGCTCGAGAGGCCGACCCCGGTCGCCGCCAGCCCCAGCGGGCGAGACAGGGTGGCGACGCGCTCCTGGAAGAGCGCGAGTGCTCGCTCACGGATCCAGCCGAGCACCCGCTCGCGCAAGCCGGCCCCGTCGGCGAGCCCGACCTCGAGCCGCCCGTCCGAGAGCCGGACGCGGCTTTCGCCGGGCGCCAGCGCCAGCGTCAGCGTGCCTCCCATCCACGGCAGGCGTGCTCCGGCTTCCCACACGAACGGCCGCCGGCTCGGCTCGGCGAGACGCCTGCGGATCCAGCCTTCCTTTTCGCGGATGAAAGCCTCGATTTCGGCGACCGTCGCGTAACGCGGCGCGCGCGCTTCGACGCCGTCGCCGTCGACGAATAGCGCAATCGTGCGGCGCTTCGCGCGCACGAGCTGGTAGCCGAGAATTCCGCTCTCCAGCCGTATCCGGCGCGCTCGCCCGGGGTTTTCCGGCAACGGCGGACCATCGAACGCAAGCTGCAGCTGTCTCAGGGCCCGGGACATAACGCGGCCATGCGAGCCTCGATCCAATCCTCGACCGTCGCGTTCAGCGATTCCGGCGTGAAGGTGCGCGAATCGAGCGGCGCGCCGATCTCTACCGTCACCATACCGGGACGCTTGAGAAATGCATTACGGCCCCAGAGCAAACCGGCGTTGTGCGCGACCGGTACCACTTGAGCGCCGCATTGCACCGCGAGCCAGGCCCCGCCCCCTTGATACTTGCGGCGCTCGCCCGGTTTCGTCCGCGTGCCCTCGGGGAAGATCGCGATCCAGAAACCTTGCGCAAGCCGCCGCCTGCCCAGCTCCGCCATGCGCTTCAACGCCTGGACGCCGCGGCTGCGGTCGATGGCGATCGGGCTCATCAGCGCGAGTCCCCAGCCGAAAAACGGGATCCAGAGCAGCTCACGCTTCAGCACCTGCACTTGCGGCGGAAAGATTATCTGGAACGCGAGGGTTTCCCACGCCGACTGGTGCTTGGAGAGGATGACCGACGGGGTCCGCGGCAGATTCTCCAGCCCGACCACGCGATAACGGATCCCGAGCAGCGTCTTCGCGAGCCAGAGCATTGCGCATGCCCAGCCGGAGATGATTCGATAGCGCGCAAGCGGCGGCAGCGGGAAGGTGGCGAGTACGGCGACCGCGTAGGGCGGCGTGATGAGGATCTGGGCGAGCGCGAAGGCGAGCGAGCGCAAAAAGATCATTGAGACAGTGCCTGCGCCACCGCGGCGAGGTCTGGATAGATGATCGTCGCTTCCGGCAGGTTGCCGCCGGAACGCGTCTTCTTGCCCTTGCCCGTCAGCACGAGGATCGGTTTCGCCTTTACCGCGGCGGCGGCCTGCAGGTCGCGCAGGCTGTCGCCGACCGCCGGCACGCGTTCGAGCGGCACGTTGAAGCGTTCGCCGATAGCGCGGAACATTCCCGGATTGGGCTTGCGGCAGGGAGAATTCGACTCGGCCGTATCGGGACAGTAGAACACCGCCTCGATGCGTCCCCCCGCCTGATTGACCGCCTTGTGCATCTTCGCGTGGATCGCGTTCAATGCCGCCATGTCGAAGAGGCCGCGGCCGATTCCGGACTGGTTGGTCGCGACCACGATCCGCCAGCCGTCCTGGGTAAGTTTCGCGATCGCTTCCAGGCTGCCCGGAATCGGGCGCCATTCGTCGGGTTGCTTGATGAACTCCTCGCTGTCGTAGTTGATGACGCCGTCGCGGTCGAGGATGACGAGTTTCATTTTTCGACGGCGAGCTTGGAGATGTCGGCGACCTGATTCATCAGCGCGTCCAACCTGCGCAGCAGGGCATGTCGGTTCGCGCGAAGCTGAGAATCCTCGGTGTTAACCAAGACATCGTTGAAGAACCTGTCGACGGCCCCGCGTATTGCCGCAAGCGTCGTGAGCGCTCGGGCGTAGTCGCGCTGTTGAATGTACGACTCGGCTTGAGGTTCGATTTTTTTCATCGAATCGTATAAAGCCTTTTCTGCGGATTCCTTCAGGAGCATCTCATCGAGTCCACCTTGGGCCGCGTCCGATTTCTTAAGGATGTTGCGGATGCGCTTGTTGGCTGTCGCGAGGCTTTCGGCTTCGGGAAGGAGTCGAAACATCTGCACGGCATCAACGCGGGCTTTGACTTCCATGAGTTTGGGCCGTTGGCTAATGACAGCATCAACCGCGCTTTTGTCCATACGAAATACTGTTGCCAGATTGTTCCAATAGCGCTCGAGAATGAAGTCGTGAACTTGGTCGATGACTTTGGGCGACAGCAGGCCAGCAGGGAACAGGGACGCTCCATACATCAAAAAGTCCCGGACATCTGGAATATCTTTATCCGTGAGCTTGCCCATGGCTCCAATTAACTCGAACGCTCTGATGGTGCCCAGTGCCGCGCGGCGCAGCCCGAAAGGATCTTTTTCGCCCGTTGGCGCCTCGCCGATGCCGAACAGTCCGATTAAAGCCTCGATGCGGTCAGAGAGATAAAGTGACACGCTCACTAGGTTTTCGGGGTCGGCGTCGTCGCGTTTGGTGCGGTACTGGTCGCGTATTGCTTCAACCACCGCGGCATCCTCACTGTCATGCGACGCATAGTAGGCGCCCATGATTCCCTGCAGCTCGGGGAATTCGCCCACCATCCCGGTGAGCAAGTCGGCCTTTGAAAGCCACGCTGCGCGCTCGGCGAGCAGCGGATCAGCGCCGAGGTCACGCGCGATCCGTCCCGCGAGTAACTGAATGCGTTCGACGCGCTCAAGCTGGCTGCCGAGCTTGTTGTGATAGACCACCTGGGCTAGTCGCGGAACACGCGCTTCGAGCCGTTGCTTGCGGTCCTGATCGTAAAAGAACTTGGCGTCAGCCAGTCGCGCGCGAAGCACGCGCTCGTTGCCTTGAACGATGCTGGAAGGATCTTTGACGCTCAGGTTCGCGACGAACAGAAAGCGCGGCAGCAGGTTTCCGTTCACCTTGTCGCGCAGCGGCACGTATTTCTGGTGCTGCTGCATCGACAGGATGAGGCATTCTTCTGGCACCGCGAGGAACTCGGTGCTGAATTCTCCGGCGTAGACAGCAGGCGCTTCCACCAGCGCGGTGATCTCATCCAGCAACGCATCGTCGGCGACAAGCGCTGCATCGCCGGCGGCATCGGCGAGCTGTTTCGAGATATCGTCCCGGCGCGCGGTAAAGCTTGCGATGACATTGCCTTTCCCACGCAATACGCGCTCGTAGTCATCGGCATGCTTGAGCTTGATCGGCGTGGCGCCCAGAAATCGGTGGCCAGAAGTTTGATTAGTGCTCTCGCGACCGAGAACCTCGCCGGGAACGACATGGGAGCCGTGCAGCATCACCAATCCGTGCACTGGGCGCACGAACTCGGCATTTCCCTCGCCCCAGCGCATGATCTTGGGGACTGGTAAATCGTTTAAGGCAGCCTGGACCTTGACTTCGAGATTGGTGTCGAGATGACCACCTTTCGCGAGGTCGCGATGGAAGAAGAATTCTCCCTTGGGGGTCTGGCGGCGAACGAGTTTGGCGACATCAACACCATACTTCCGCGCAAAGCCGAGCAGGGCCGGTGTTGGATTCCCGCTTGCATCGAGACCGACCTTGACGCTTGGCCCTGAAAGCTCGACGGGCTTGTCGGGTGCTTGCCCGCGTACGCACGTGATCTGCACCGCCAGCCGCCGCGGCGTGGCAAAGACCCGGGCTTCGCTCTCTGGCTCGAGGAAATCATCCTGCCTAAGATCTTCAGCAAGTGTTGCTCCGAACGCCTCGCTCAACGCACGCAGCGTCTTGGGCGGCAACTCCTCGGTCAATAGCTCGACCAGCAGAGTTTCTGTCCCCCCAATCTTGGACTTCTTGGTGGCCATCTCTCAGGCGCGCGCTTTCTTCTTGGTTGTTTGCGGCTGCTTCATCATGGGGAACCCGAGCCGCTCGCGCGATTCGTAGTAGGCCTGGGCCACGAGGCGCGCGAGGGCACGCACGCGTGCGATGTAGGCAGCGCGCTCGGTCACCGAGATCGCGCCGCGCGCGTCGAGCAGGTTGAAGGAATGCGAGCATTTGAGCACCATCTCGTACGCCGGCAGAACGCACTGCGCCGCGATCAGGCGTTTGGCCTCGGCTTCGAACTGGCCGAAATGCTGCAACAGCATCTCGGTGTTGGCGAGCTCGAAGTTGTACTTTGATTGCTCCACCTCGTTCTGGTGGTAGACATCACCGTAGGTGATGCCTTGCGTCCACACAAGATCAAACACGCTTTCCTTGCCCTGAAGATACAGGGCGAGCCGCTCGAGACCGTAAGTGATCTCGCCGAGCACCGGCTTGCATTCGATCCCCCCGACCTGCTGGAAGTAGGTGAACTGCGTTATTTCCATGCCGTTGAGCCAGACTTCCCAGCCCAATCCCGACGCGCCAAGCGTCGGCGATTCCCAATCGTCTTCCACGAAGCGGATGTCGTTCTTGCGCGGATCGATGCCGAGCGCCTTCTTCAGCGAGTTGAGATAGAGCTCCTGAATATCCTTGGGCGAGGGCTTCAGCACCACCTGGTATTGGTAGTAATGCTGCAGGCGGTTCGGATTGTCGCCGTAGCGTCCGTCCTTGGGCCGGCGTGAAGGCTGCACATAGGCCGCCTTCCAGGGCTCGGGGCCGATGGCGCGAAGGAAGGTCGCAGTGTGAAACGTTCCCGCACCCATCTCCATGTCGTAAGGCTGCAGCAGCACGCAGCCCTTGCCGCTCCAGTAACTTTGCAGCTTCAGAATCAATTCCTGGAAGGTGACCATGCGTGCGACGGATTTTACCGGCTTTCGCTCGCTGCACCAACGGCGCGGCGCCTGTAAAACGCGAGCACGGCGAGAAAAGCGATACAGGCGAGCACGATGGGATAGTTGCCGTAGCGGACGTAAGGCGAAGCACCTCCGTAACCCCGCACTTCGCCTTGAAGCACCCCTTCGGTGAATTGCGGCAGGCTCGCGACGACCTTGCCGCGCGGGTCGATGATCGCGGTGACGCCGGTGTTGGTTGCGCGCAGCATGGTGCGGCCGGTATCGAGCGCGCGCATGCGTGACATTTGCAAGTGCTGGGCCGGCGCGAGCGAATCGCCGAACCAGGCGACGTTCGAGACATTGACGAGCAGCGTCGCCTGCGGCAATTGGCGGATGATCTCCTCGCCAAACGCATCCTCGTAGCAGATGTCGGGCGCGACGAGCTGGCCGGAGAGCGCGAGCGGCTTCGGATTCTGGGGCCCCGGCGAAAAATCGGAAAGCGGGATCGAGAGCACCTTCACGATCCAGCCGAAACCCGGCGGCACGAATTCGCCGAAGGGAACCAGGTGCGACTTGTCGTAACGCTGTGCCGGCGAAGCGCCCATGCTCACCACACTGTTGAAAAAACGTCCTTCGCCGTCTCGAACAGGAACGCCGACAATGAGATCGGCTCCTCGCTCACCCGCGATCTGCGCGATTTCCTGCAGGTAGCGCGGGTCGACCGTATCGAGAAAGCGCGGAATCGCCGTCTCGGGCAGCACAATGAGCTGCGCGTCGGCGCCGGCGATCAGGCGCCGGTAGGTGGCGAGCGTCGCCGCGTACCGTTCCGCCTGGAACTTGAAGTCCTGGGGAACGTTTCCCTGGAGCAGCGCCACCCGGACGGAATTGCCGAGCGGCGAGGTCCATGAAATCTGCTGCAGCACGTAGCCGATACCCAGCACCAGCGCGAACGCCGCCGCGCTTTCAATTCGGGCGCGCCCGGATCCTGAAAGCGCGAGGCAGACCAGGCCCGCGCCGAACGCGGTCATGAACGATACGCCGTACACCCCCAGCACGGGCGCGAAGCCGGCGAGCGGCGTGTCCGTCTGGGAGTAGCCGACGCTGAGCCAGGGAAAGCCGGTAAAAATCCAGCTGCGCAACCATTCGGACAGCGTCCACAGCGCCGGGAAAGCGATCAGGACCGCGACGCTGCGGTTTTGCCGCAGGCGCGCGAAGCACCAGCCTGCCGCGGCGGGATAGAGCGCGAGGATGGCGCAGAACAGGAGGGTTGCAATTGCCGCAACCGGCGCCGGCATGAGACCGAAGTCGTGCAGGCTGACGTACACCCAGGACACCCCTGCGCCAAAAAGGCCGGCGCCGAAGGCAAATCCGGTACGGAACGCGCCGCGCGGATTTTCTGCGCGCTGCAAGAGCAGCATCAAAGCCGCGAGCGTTAGGAAAGGGAGCGGGAAAACCCCAAGCGGCGCGTGGCCGGCGACGGTCAGGGCGCCGGCCGCGAAGGCGAGGGCGGGAGCGGCGCGACGCGAGGCGAGGATGGGTTTCAAGTCCTGCCCGGCAATCGCTGCACTTGCAGAGTATGCAGCCGCCGGCTGTCGGCGCGCAGCACCTGGATGCGCAGCCCGCCGATCGTGATCGCCTCGCCGCGCTTCGGGAGCCGCCCGAAGCGCTGAAGCACGAGGCCACCCACGGTGTCGAAATCCGCGTCCGTGATCTCGGTGCCGAACGCCTGGTTGAAGGCGGCGATCTCGGTCTGCGCCTTGACCCGGTAGTGCCCGCTCTGCTCTCGCACGATATTGTCCTCGGACTCGTCGAAATCGTACTCGTCCTCGATGTCGCCGACGATCTGCTCGAGCACGTCCTCGATGGTCACGAGGCCCGCCACGCCGCCGTACTCGTCGACGATGATCGCCATGTGGTTGCGGTTGGCGCGGAACTCGCGCAGGAGCACATTCAGGCGCTTCGATTCGGGCACGAACACCGCCGGCCTGAGCATGTCGCGCGCGTTGAATTTCTCCTCGCCGGCGTAGTAGCGCAGCAGGTCCTTGGCGAGCAGGATGCCGATCACGTCGTCGCGGTTCTGGTCGATGACCGGAAAGCGCGAATGCGCGGTGGCGATGACATGCGGGATGAACCTGTCGGGGGTCTCGTTGACGTCGATCACGTCCATCTGCGTGCGCGGAACCATGATGTTGCGCACCGGCACCTCCGAAACCTGCAGCACGCCCTCGATCATGGACAAGGCATCGCCCTCGAGCAGGTTGCGCTCGAACGCCGAGTGCAGCAGCTTCAACAGGTGCTCGCGGTTCCGGGGCTCGCGCAGGAGCAGCGCCGAAAGCCGCTTCAGCAGGGAAGGTTTGGTGGTCTCGTTCATGGCGCGTCGCCAGGAGTTCGGGAATTCGGTCGCGCCCTTGCCCCTCGCTCCTGGATTCAGGTTGCTTTGTAGGGATCAGGATAACCGAGTTTGATCACCAGCCTCGTTTCCAGCGCTTCCATGCGCGCAGCGTCGCGCGGTATGTCGTGCTCGTGGCCCTGCAGGTGCAGCAGGCCATGCACCGTCAAATGGGCGAAATGTGCTTCGATCGACTTGCCCTGAGCGCGCGCCTCGCGTCGAATCACCGGCGCGCACAGCACGATGTCGCCCCGCAGCGTGCCGCGCGATGTGCCGTAGGGAAAACTCAGGACGTTGGCGGCATGATCGCGGCCGCGATAGCGTCGGTTCAGCCGCCGCGCCTCTGCCGTCCCGACGATGCGCACGGTAATTTCAGCCGGCTTGGCGAGCGCCGCTCCCAGCCACCGCCGGACCTTCGCCGTGCCCGGGACTTGAGTGCCGCGCGTGGTGACCTGCAGTGCCAGCGCAAGCGGGCGGCGCGGACGGGCCGCCCGTAGCTCCGAGCGCGAGTGGGACGAGTCCTGGGCGGGCATGCCGGCTCAGGCCGAATCGCTCGGCGCGATCTGCAGGCGGCGAGCCTCCACTGCAAGAAGCACGCACATCGGCGCACATGTTACCGGCCGGCGGCGATGCGGTAAACTTTCCTTCCCTAGCTGCCGCTCACGTCGCAAGGCCACATGAGCGGCGACCAAACGTCGAATCCCACTGTGATCACGCCGCAAACACTCCAGACCGCCGTCGAACATCACCAGGCCGGCCGATTGGCGGAAGCGGAGAGGCTCTATCGGCAGGTGCTGCAATCCGAGCCGGACAACGCCGACGCCCTGCATCTTCTGGGCGTGATCGCGCACGAGCAGGGAATGAACGAAACCGCCGTCGAGCTGATCGAGCGGGCGCACCGGGCGCAGCCCCCGCACCCGATATCCCTGAACAGCCTGGGCAAGGCCTATTTCGGATCGCATCGCCTGCGCGAGGCGCGGAAGTGCTTCGGCAAGGCGCTCGCGCTCAAGCCCGATTACGCTGAAGCGCACAACAATTTCGGCGCGGTGCTCGCGGCGCTTGGCCAGACCGAGGAAGCCGTGCAGTGCTACAGCCGCGCGCTGGCGCTCCATCCGGAATATCCCGAAGCGCATTTCAACCTCGGAAATGCGCTGGATAGTCTCGGGCGGCCGGAGAAGGCCGAGAGCAGCTATCGCCGGGCGCTGGCGCTTCAGCCAGGCATGGTGGATGCGCTCGTCAATCTGGGGCACGTGCTCCAGGACCTGGCGCGGCCGAAGGAAGCCGAGCAATGCTATCGGCAGGCGCTTGCGATCAGTCCCGAATTTGCCGAGGCGCACAATAATCTCGGAACCGTGCTGAAGGAATTCGGGCGGCCGGAAGAGGCTGAGCAGAGCTTCCGCAAGACGCTGGCGCTCAAGCCCGATTCGGCCGACGTGCATTACAGCCTTGGAAATGTTCTCCACGATCTCGGCCGGCTGGAGGACGCGCAGCAGAGCTTCCGTCGGGCGTTCACGCTCAAGCCGGATCATGCCGAGGCGCTCTGGGCGCTGACGATATCCCGGCTGCCGTCGCTGGAGGGCGCCGAGCCGGACCGCGGCGGTGAAAGCGCGGGAATTGCGGAGATCCGCAAGCTCGGCGACTGGATGGATGCGAATTGCGCAGACGACGGCTTCAAGGCTGTTGGCGCGCTGCAGCCGTTTTATCTCGCGTACCGGGACGGAAACCACCGCGATCTGCTCGCCGAATACGGGAGGCTGTGCAGCAGATTGATGCAACGCTGGCGGGATCAGCAGCGGTTTCGGCCGGTCCCGCGCGCAGCCGCAGGCGCAATCCGCGTCGGAATCGTCTCGGCGCATGTCCACGACCATTCGGTCTGGAACGCCATTGTCAAGGGCTGGCTGCGGCACCTGAACCGCGAGCGCTTCGATCTGCGGGTGTTCCATGTCGGCGCCAAGCAGGACGGGGAGACCGATTTCGCCAGATTGCAAGCGACGCACTTCGAGCACGGGCCCAGGGGATTGCGCCAATGGGTGGAAGCGATCCTGGCCCAGCAGCTCGACGCCCTCATTTATCCGGAGATCGGCATGGACCCCGTAACGGTGAAACTGGCCGCCCTGCGGCTTGCGCCGGTTCAGCTGGCCGCCTGGGGGCACCCGGAGACGACCGGATTGCCGACGATGGACTGCTATCTCTCGGCGGAATTGTTCGAGCCCGCCGATGCGCAGCAGCATTACACCGAGCGGCTGCTTGCATTGCCGAATCTTGGCTGCAGCTATCAGCCGCTTTCCGCGGCAGGCGTCGATCCGGATCTCGCCGCCCTGGGAATCGACATGGACGGTCCGCTTTTCCTTTGCCCCGGCGTACCGTTCAAATATGCGCCCGGTCACGACTGGATATTCACGGAGATTGCCCGCAGGCTGGGGAGATGCCGGTTCGTTTTCTTCGCTCTCGGACCGAGGAACCTGTCGGAAAAACTCGGGCAGCGGCTCAGAAACGAGTTCGCCCGCGCGCAACTGGACTTCGACCGCCACGTCGTCTTCATTCCGCCGCAACCCCGGCCGGCGTTCCATGGCCTGATGCAGCGAGCCGACGTGTTCCTCGACACCATCGGCTTTTCCGGATTCAATACCGCGATGCAGGCGGTCGAGTGCGGTCTGCCCATCGTCACGAGGGAAGGCCGCTTTATGCGGGGCCGATTTGCGTCCGGTATACTCAGGCGTATGGGGCTGCCGGAACTGGTGGCGGCCTCGGATGAAGACTACGTCGCGCTGGCGGTCAGGTTCGCGCGGGATTCCGGCCACCGGAATGAAATCCGCGCGCGCATCGAGGCGTCCCGGCACTTGCTCTACGACGACCCTGCTCCGATGCGGTCGCTCGAGGATTTCCTGATCGACGCGACGCGCAAGAACTGATCGCCGTCGGCGCCGGCCCGTCGTTCGTCCCGCGGCGCGAAACCGCGTCAGCGCTCGCGCTCGTAGGCGTCCACGATGCGCTGCACCAGCGGATGACGCACCACGTCGTCGCTCTGGAACGTGATGAAGGCGATGCCGCGCACGCGGGCGAGGATCTTCCGCGATACGATCAGGCCGCTTTTCTGCCCGCGCGCGAGGTCGATCTGGGTCACGTCGCCGGTAACCACGGCCTTCGAGCCGAAGCCGATGCGGGTCAGGAACATCTTCATCTGCTCGGGCGTCGTGTTCTGCGCCTCGTCCAGTATCACGAACGAATGGTTGAGCGTGCGGCCGCGCATGTAGGCAAGCGGCGCCAGCTCGATTGCGCCGCGCTCGAAGAGCTTGCCTACCTTGTCGAAGCCCAGCAGGTCGTAGAGCGCGTCGTAGAGCGGCCGCAGGTACGGATCGACCTTCTGCGCGAGGTCCCCGGGCAGGAATCCCAGGCGCTCGCCCGCCTCCACCGCCGGGCGCACCAGCACGATGCGCTTGACGGTGTCGCGCTCGAGCGCGTCCACTGCGCACGCCACCGCGAGGTAGGTCTTGCCCGTGCCGGCCGGGCCGATCGCGAAGGTGATGTCGTGCTCGACGATGTGTTGGATGTACTGGCGCTGCCGCGGCGTGCGGCCGCGCAGGTCCGAGCGCCGCGTCATGAGCGGCGGCTCCTCGCCGGCTTCGGGCCGCCGGCCGGAACGGAACTCGATCAGCCCCAGCTGGACGTCGTCCACGGTGAGGCTGTGCCTGGCGCCGCCGTAGAACTTCTGCAGCGCCTCGGCCGCGCGCGCCGCCTGCGCGCCGCGCACGGAAAAGCGCTCCCCGCGGCGCGCGATCGAGACGTCGAGCGCGGCCTCGATTTGCCTCAGGTTCTCGTCCAGCGCGCCGCAGAGGTTGGCGAGCCGCTGGTTGTCGACCGGGGAGAGGACCAGCTCGAGGGGCCGGGTCTTCAATGGGCTCAGAACGGAAACGCGGCCGGGGAATCTGCGGACATCCGGCACGGGCTAGCGGGCCTGGGCCGGGGCGCGGATTTCGCCGCGCAGGGTATGCGACAAGGCCGCGGTGATGGTCACGTCTATGAACTGGCCCGCCAGGCTTTCGTGGCCGGGGAAATTGACCGTACGGTTGTTGTCCGTGCGGCCCGCCATCTCGCGCGCGTCCCTGCGCGAGGCGCCCTCGACGAGAATGCGCTGGCGCGTGCCCACCATGTCCTCGCTGATTGCCTTCGCGTGCGCGTCGATGCGCGCCTGCAGCCGCGCGAGCCGCGCGAGCTTTTCCTCCCCGGAAGTATCGTCGGGCAGCTCCGCGGCGGGCGTGCCGGGACGCCGGCTGTAGACGAACGAGAACGAGTCGTCGAACCCAAGCTCGTCGATCAGCTTCAATGTCGCCTCGAAGTCGCGCTCGGTCTCCCCCGGAAAGCCGACGATGAAATCCGAGGAGATGCTGATGCCGGGGCGCGCGGCGCGCAGCTTGCGCACGATCGACTTGTATTCGAGCGCGGTGTAGCCGCGCTTCATCGCCGCGAGCACGCGGTCCGATCCCGACTGCACCGGCAGGTGCACATGCGGCGCGAGCTTCTCCAGCCTCGCGTGGGCGTCGATGAGGCGCTGCGTGAATTCCTTCGGGTGCGAGGTCGTGTAGCGGATGCGCTCGATGCCGGGGATCTCGGCGAGGTACTCGAGCAGCAGCGCGAAATCGGCGGTTTCACGCTCGCCCTTGGCGAGGGCACGCTCGCCTCCGGCTCGGTCCCCCTCCGATGCCGCTCCGCGCCAGGCGTTGACGTTCTGCCCGAGCAGCGTCACTTCGCGCACGCCCTGGTCCGCAGCATCCGCGATATCGGTGAGCACGTCCTCGAGCGGGCGGGACATCTCCTCGCCGCGGGTGTAGGGGACGACGCAGAAGCTGCAGTACTTGCTGCAGCCTTCCATGATGGAGACAAAGGCGCTCGGCCCTTTGATTCGCGCGGGCGGCAGAGCGTCGAATTTTTCCATTTCCGGGAAAGAGACGTCCACCTGCGGCCTGCCGCTTTTGCGCCGCGCCGCGAGCAATGCCGGCAGCCGGTGCAGTGTCTGCGGGCCGAATACCACATCGACGTAGGGCACCCGCTCGACGATCGCCGCTCCTTCCTGGCTCGCGACGCATCCGCCCACGCCTATGAGCAGGTCCGGATTGAGGCGCTTCAGGTGCCTCACGCGCCCCAGCTCGTGGAACACTTTCTCCTGCGCCTTTTCCCGCACCGAGCAGGTATTGAACAAGATCAGGTCCGCGTCCTCGGGCCGCCCGGCGGTCTCGAATCCTTCCGCCGCGCGCAGCACGTCCGCCATCCTGTCCGAGTCATATTCGTTCATCTGGCAGCCGAAGGTGCGGATGTAGAGCTTCTTCGCCATGCTAGCGACCGCCGGCCCGATTCTTGGGCCTCGTCATTTCCTCAGGCGTCAGCAGCCAGACGCGGAAGATCTGTCCGTTATTGTCCAGAGTGTAATCGGCCCAGGCGCCCTCGCGCGGCATCGCCGCGGGCACGACGATCAGGTTCATCCGGTCGCGGATTACGGCGCCCGGCGCAAGCCGCATTGGATTTTCGTTCACTGTCACGGCCATTTCCTGGTCGTGCCGGATATGCCCGCGCCGGGCCTCGTCCGGTATGGGCCGGGTCTGCGCGAGCGCCGACGCGGCCAGCAGCATGGCCGGGAGGAACAGCAAGTACGGGGCGCGGCGTGAGATCATGGTCGCTCGCGAAGAAATGGTGGCGAATCAGGGATTCGAACCCCGGACCTGCGGATTATGATTCCGTCGCTCTAACCAGCTGAGCTAATTCGCCGCGGGAAGCCGCGAATTATCCTTTTCCTGTCCGATAGTTGTCAAGGAAAACGCCACTCGAAGGTACAATCCGCGAATGGACGTGGATGTCGTGATTGTCGGCGCGGGGCTGGTCGGCGCAAGTCTTGCCTCGGCGCTCGCGGACAGCGGGCTCAAGCTCGCGCTGATCGAGCGTGCGCCGCTGCAGCCGCCGGGTGCGGGCTGGGACTCGCGCGTCTACTCGCTGACACCGGCCAGCGTCGCGTTTCTCGACGGCATCGGCGCGTGGGGGCGCGTGGACAAGGGGCGCGTGACCGCCATTCACGCCATGCGGATCTACGGCGACGATGGCCGGTCGCGGCTATCGTTTTCCGCGTATGAAACCGGCGTGCTCGCGCTCGCTGCGACGGTCGAGTCGGGCCGCCTGCAGCACGCGCTGTGGCAGGGGCTTGAGCGGCAGCGCAACCTTGCCCTGTTGTGCCCGGCGGTGCCTTCGCAGCTGGTTCGCGATGCGGGCCGCGTCGAGATTCGTCTCGAGGGCGGCGACGCGGTGGTCGCGAAACTCGCCGTCGGCGCCGACGGCGCGAATTCCTGGCTGCGGCGCGCGGCGGGCATAGCGGCGTCCGAAGCGAGTTACGGGCAGCACGGCGTCGTCGCCAACTTCGCCTGCGAGCGCGAGCACCGCGGCACCGCGTTTCAATGGTTCCGCCGCGACGGCGTGCTGGCCTACCTTCCGTTGCCGGGGAAACGGGTCTCGATTGTATGGTCCACGCCCGACCCGCATGCCCGCGAACTCCTCGCGCTGCCGCCCGCGGAGCTTTGCAGGCGGGCGGCCGATGCGGGCGCCGGCGAGTTGGGCGCGCTCGAACCGCTCACGCCGCCCGCCGCGTTCCCGCTCGGCCGGATGTCCGTCGAGCACAGGGTGCTTCCGGGGATTGCCCTCATCGGCGACGCCGCGCATGTGGTGCATCCGCTTGCCGGGCAGGGGGTCAACCTCGGATTCGGCGACGCTCACGCTCTCGCAGGGCTGCTCGGGGCGGCGGCGGTCGGCGACGCCGGCGATTATCTTCTTCTGCGGCGCTTTGAGCGCATGCGCGCCGAGGATATTCTCGCGATACGCTGGGTCACGGACGGGTTATTCCGGCTGTTTGGTGCGAAAAATCTCATCGCGGCCCGGATACGGAATCTCGGTTTGAACCTTACGGACTCCATTCCGGTCGTAAAGACCTTGCTCGCGCGCCGCGCCATCGCGGTCGGCGGCGGACTTCTTTCCAGGGAGCGATCATGAGTCTTCATTGGCCTGCCTTGCTGGCCGCGGCGATGTTTTCGGCGACGGTGTTCGCCGACGAGGCCGCGGTCAAGCGCGGCATAGAGTCGCGCTTCGGCGGCATGAAGGTGGACAGCGTCGCCAAGACCCCGTATCTCGATCTCTACGAGGTCGTGATCGGCGACGAAATCATTTATACCGACGAGAAGGTCAACTATATTTTCAGCGGCTCTGTTCTAGAGGCCAGGACACGGCGCAATCTCACCGAGGAGCGGCAGCAGAAACTGTCCGCGATCAAGTTCGAGGAGTTGCCGCTTGATCAGGCCATCAAGACGGTGCGCGGAAACGGAAAGCGCGCGTTTGTCGTTTTCGCCGATCCGCGCTGCGGTTTCTGCAAGCAGTTCGAGCAGGGGCTTGCAAAGCTGAACGATGTCACCATCTACACGCTTCTTTATCCGGTGATCGCTCCGGATTCCGCGGAAATCTCGCGCCACATCTGGTGCGCGAAGGACCCGAGCAAGGCCTGGCTTGACATGATGCTCAAGGGAGCCTTGCCGACGCCGAAGGATTGCGATACGCCGCTGGAAAAAAATCTTGCGCTTGGCAAGCGCCTGCACGTCAGCGGAACGCCGACCACCTTCCTGGCCGATGGCCAGCGAATCGTGGGCGCGCGGCTCGCGGAAGTGGTCAAGGGCCTTGACCAGGCCGCGAAGTAAAGGCCCGTCGTCCCCGGGGCTTCTCCCGGAGCTCCGCTCAAGGCAGGGCGAGCCCGGGCGAGCCCGGTTTCATGTCCTTAGGCAGAAGGACCCACATCCGTCCCGATTGCCGCATGCGGCCGGCGAGCGACGCGGAATCCGCACCGAATCCCCAAAAGAAATCCGCGCGCACCGGGCCGCGGATCGCCCCGCCGGTATCCTGGGCAAGCATCAGGCGCGAGAGCGGCGTAGTGCTCAAGGGAAACGTCGTGGCGAGAAACACCGGGGCCCCGAGCGGAACGTGGCGCGGATCGACGGCGATCGAACGGCCGGAGGTGAGCGCTACGCCCAGCGCACCGATCGGCCCGCTCTCCGGATCGCCCGCGGGCAGTTCGCGGAAAAACACATAGCTCGGGTTCTGGTTGAGCAATTCTTCGAGCCGCTGCGGATTCGCCGCCGCCCACGCCTTGATGGACTGCATCGACGCTTCGCCCAGCTTCAGCTCGCCGCGCTCGACGAGATAGCGCCCGATCGACTGAAAGGCATGGCCGTTCTGGTCCGCGTAGCCGACGCGAAACACCTCGCCGTTCGCCAGCTGCACGCGCCCCGAGCCCTGGATCTGCAGGAAAAAGGCCTCGAGCGGATCGTCCACCCAGACGATTTCCTTTCCCGCGACCGGCGCCGAGCCGCGCTCGATTTCGGCGCGCGAGTAATACGGCACCACCTTCCTTCCCTCCAGGCGCCCGCGCAGACGCAGGTTGCGCAGCTCCGGGTTCACTGCGCCCAAGTCGATGCTGAGCAGATCTTCGGGCGGCGCGTACAGCGGGTAGAGATAGGGCGCGGCCCGGGTGCGGCTGCCGCGCAGGAGCGGCTCGTAGTAGCCGGTGACGGTCCCTTCGAGCGAGCCGTCGGGGTTGGCCACTCGCCACGGAACGAAATTGTTCTCGAAGAAGCGCCGGGCCTCTTCATTGCCGGGCGCGCGCAGTTCCGCGGCCTGCGCGCACGCGCCGCGCCACGCCTCGCGCGCCCGCAGCGCTTGGCAGGAAGCGAGCAGCGCGCTCCATGCCGCCGCCTGCTCGCCTTCCCTCCAGCCCGGCAGGGCGCCGAAATCCACCGCCTCGAGCACGTTCACGCGCGCCGGGGGCGGCGTGACGCATCCGACCAGCGCCAGCGCGAGAAAAATCAGCGGGTGTAATCGTCTCATCAGTCCAGAGGTTATCTCAAAAATATGCCGTATCGTCGTCTTCCCTCATCCCCGGCCCTTCTCCGGTGGGGAGATGGGTGATTCTCCCCCTCCCTTCGGTTGTGGGTTGGGGTGAGGTAGAATTCTCTAGTGCAGCACGCGCGGCACGGAAAGCGTGAATTCCGGAATCGGCGCGTCGAACTGGGTGCCGTCTTCGGCCGCCATCTGGTAGCTGCCGCGCATGGTGCCGACCGGCGTGGCAAGCGCGGTTCCGCTCGTATACTCGAAGCTCTCGCCCGGCTTGAGCAGCGGCTGGGCGCCGACCACGCCCAGGCCCCGCACTTCCTGCACCTGGTTGCGGGCATCGGTGATGATCCAGTGCCGGGAGATGAGCTGCGCGGGCACGCTGCCGGTGTTGCGGAGGGTAATGGTGTAGGCGAACACGAAGCGGTCGCTGTGCTCGTCGGACTGCTCCGGGACGTACTTTGTCTGCGAGAAAACCGAAACTTCATATTTTTTTTCCGCGCCCATGCGGCTATTCCACACGAATTCGCGCGCACTGACAAGGGCGAACCATTTCCAAAATGCGCCGACAAGCGTCGTTTCATGCGGCGCGGCGCGAATCCAAGTAGAATTTCGGCAATGGCCGCACGCACCTTCCGCATAGCCCCGAGCATTTTGTCGGCCAATTTCGCGCGCCTCGGCGAGGAAGTGAAGGCGGTCATCGCCGCCGGCGCCGACATGGTGCATGTCGACGTGATGGACAACCATTTCGTGCCCAACCTCACCGTCGGGCCGCTGGTATGCGAGGCCATACGGCCGCTCACGGAAATCGCAATCGACGTGCACCTCATGGTGAAGCCGGTCGACCGCATCATCCCGGATTTCGCGCGCGCGGGCGCCAACATCATCAGCTTCCACCCCGAAGCGAGCGAGCACGTCGATCGCACCGTCGGCCTGATCCGCGATTCCGGCTGCAAGGCGGGCCTGGTGCTCAATCCCGCGACGCCGCTGTCCTGTCTCGATCACATCCTGCACAAGCTCGATCTCGTGCTCGTCATGTCGGTCAATCCGGGATTCGGCGGACAGCAGTTCATCCCCCACGCGATGGACAAGCTGCGGCTGGCGAGGCAGCGCATCGACGGCGAGATCCAGGCCGCGGGACGCGCCATCATGCTGGAAGTGGACGGCGGCGTGAATGCCGGGAACATCGCCGCGATCGCCCGCGCCGGGGCGGATACCTTCGTCGCCGGCTCGGCCATCTTCGGCTCGAAGGACTACCGGGCGACCATCGCGCAGATGCGCGAGGCGCTCAAGTCCGTCGGCTAGCGCGCGCGCTCTTCGGAGCCGCGCCGCGACAGCCCTATGAGCGCGCTCATCGACATAATCCGGGCCGTCGTCGGCCCCGCGGGGCTGATCACCGCGCCGCAGGACTTCGCGCCCTACGCCACCGACTGGCGCAAGCGCTACTTCGGCAAGCCGCTCGCGGTGGTGAAGCCGGCCTCCACCGCGGAGGTCGCGCGGGTTGTGCGTGCGTGCGCCGAAACGCGCACCGCGATCGTGCCGCAGGGCGGCAACACCGGCTTGTGCGGGGCGGCGACGCCGGATGCGAGCGGCACGCAGATCGTATTGAACCTCTCGCGCATGAACCGCGTGCGCGATATCGACACGCGCAACAACACCATGACCGCCGAGGCGGGCTGCGTGCTCGCCGGCCTGCAGCGCTCGGCGGAAGAATCGGGACGGCTGTTTCCCCTGAGCCTCGCGGCCGAAGGCAGCTGCGAGATCGGCGGCAATCTTTCCACCAACGCGGGCGGCACCGCGGTGCTGCGTTACGGCAATGCGCGCGAGCTGGTCCTGGGGCTCGAAGTGGTGCTCCCATCCGGGGAAATCTGGGAAGGCCTGCGCGGCCTGCGCAAGGACAATACCGGCTACGACCTGAAGCAGCTCTTCATCGGCGCCGAAGGCACGCTCGGCGTGATCACGGCGGCGGTGCTGAAGCTCTTTCCGCTGCCCCGGTCGCGCGCGACCGCAATCGCGGCGCTGGGAAGTCCGGAACAGGCGCTTGCCCTGCTTGAGCTGGCGCTGGGCGCCTGCGGCGAGCGGCTCACGGGATTCGAGCTGTTTTCCGGTTTCTGTCTCGGGCTCGTGCGCAGGCATTTCAAGGACACGGCCGCGCCTTTTGCGCGCGGCCATCCGCAGTACGTGCTGCTCGAACTGTCCGACACCCAGCCGGGCGAAGGCGCAAAAACCCTGGCCGGGGCCATGCTCGAACAGGCTCTCGAGAAGAAGCTCATCCTCGACGCAGCGCTCGCGCAAAGCGAGGCGCAGGCGCGCGCCTTCCGGGCGCTGCGCGAGCTCATTTCCGAGGCGCAGAGCCGCGAGGGGCCGAACATCAAGCACGACGTCTCGATTCCGATCTCCCGCATCGCCGAATTCATTGCCGCGACCGACGCCGAACTCGCCCGTGCCCACCCGGGCGTGCGCAATGTCACCTTCGGACACCTGGGCGACGGCAATCTGCATTACAACGTGTCCCCGCCCGAGGGCGTCACCTCGGACGATTTCATGCGGCATACGGCTCCGATCAACCGCATCGTCCACGACAGCGTCGCGCGCTTCGCCGGCTCGATCAGCGCCGAGCACGGGCTGGGGCAGGCGAAGCGCGAGGAAATCCTGCGCTACAAGCAACCGCTGGAGCTTGAGCTGATGCGCAGGATCAAGCGCACGCTCGACCCGCTTGGCATCATGAATCCGGGCAAGGTGCTCTGAGCTCGCCCGCGTCGGGCGCGCTGGACAATCCGCCGAACGCTGTTATACAGTAGCGGCTCCTCAACGAGCTTTAATACAGAATCAGTCGTGCTCTTCGAAAACATCGGGAAACGGATGCAATGGCGTAGCCGGCGCTGGTGGCGCTAGGCCGCCGTCGTACGCGCGCGCCGCATTTCGCCGCATATTGCACAAGCGGCGGCGCGCATCCGCCGCAGTACCTCCGTAGTACCCCGCAGCGTTTTCGTGGAGCAGTAGATGACTGAAGCAGAATTCCAGCGGCTCGCCGCCCAGGGCTACAACCGCGTTCCCGTCGTCGCCGAGACCTTCGCTGATCTCGACACGCCGCTCTCGCTCTATCTCAGACTCGCCCACCGCTCCAATACCTACCTTCTCGAATCGGTGGTGGGCGGCGAACGCTTCGGGCGCTACTCGTTCATCGGGCTGGCGGCTTCGGTGCGTATTCGCGCGGTCGGCCCTCTGGTCACCGTGACGCACGGCGACACAGTCGCGGAAAAATCCGAGAAAGCCGACCCGCTCGGCTTCGTGCGCGAGTTTCTTGCGCGTTACCGCGCCGCCGAATTGCCGGACCTACCGCGGTTCTGCGGAGGGCTCGTCGGCTATTTCGGCTACGACGCGGTGCGCTGGATCGAGCCGCGGCTCTCAGGCGGCTGGGGGAAGCCCGATCCGCTCGGCTGCCCCGACATGCTGTTGCTCGTCTCCGAGGAGCTGGCGGTGATCGACAATCTCTCCGGCAAGCTCTACCTGGTCGTCTATGCCGACCCGGCGAAGCCGCGCGCCTGGCAGCTCGCGCAGGCGCGTCTGCGCGAGCTGCTGGGCGCGCTCAAGCTCCCGCTCGCGCTGCCGCCCGAACCGCCCGAGCCGCGCGAGGCGCAAGCGGCGATCGACTCCAATTTCGGCGGCGACGCGTTCCGCGCCGCGGTCGGCCGCGCGATCCGCTACATCCACGACGGCGACGTCATGCAGGTCGTGCTCTCGCAGCGCCTGTCGCGCCCCTATGCCGGGTCGCCGCTGTCCCTGTATCGGGCGCTGCGCTCGATCAATCCCTCGCCCTACATGTTCTATTTCGATTTCGGCGACTTCCAGGTGGTCGGCGCCTCGCCCGAGATCCTGGTGCGGCTGGAGCGCGGCACGGTGACCGTGCGGCCCATCGCCGGCACGCGGCGCCGCGGCGCGACGCGCGACGAGGACCAGTCGCTCGAGCGCGAGCTGCTCGCCGATCCCAAGGAGCGCGCCGAGCACGTGATGCTGGTCGATCTCGGCCGCAACGACGTCGGGCGCGTGGCCGCGACCGGAACGGTGCGGCTCACCGAAAGCATGACCGTCGAGCGCTACTCCCACGTGATGCACATCGTCTCCAACGTCGAGGGCCGGCTGCGCGAGGGGCTGGACTGCCTCGACGTGCTGCGCGCGGCGTTTCCCGCAGGCACGGTGAGCGGCGCGCCCAAGGTGCGCGCCATGGAGATCATCGACGAGCTGGAGCCCGAGAAGCGCGGCATTTACGCCGGCGCGGTCGGCTACCTGGGATTCAACGGCGACATGGACCTCGCCATCGCCATCCGCACGGCGCTGGTGAAGGAGGGCCGTCTGCACGTGCAGGCCGGCGCCGGAATCGTCGCCGACTCGGTGCCCGAGAACGAATGGCAGGAAACGCGCGCCAAGGCGCGCGCCGTCCTGCGCGCCGCCGAGATCGCCCTCGATGGCATGGACATGCGGGAGGCAGCCCCATGATCCTGATGATCGATAACTACGACTCCTTTACCTGGAATCTGGTGCAGTACCTGGGCGAGCTGGGGGCAGAGGTCAGGGTGGTGCGCAATGACGAGATCGCTGCAGCCGATATCGCCGCGATGAAGCCGGCCGGCATCGTCATCTCCCCCGGCCCCTGCGCGCCCGACCGGGCCGGGATTTCGCTCGCCGCGATCCGCGGGTACGCGGACAAGGTCCCCATCCTGGGAGTGTGCCTCGGCCACCAGGCGATCGGCCAGGCCTTTGGCGGCGAGATCGTGCACGCGGCCCGGGTCGTTCACGGCAAGACCTCGATGATCAGCCACGACGGACGCGGCGTGTTCCGCGGGCTGCCGAGCCCGTTCGCCGCGACCCGCTATCATTCGCTCGCGATCCGGCGCTCGACACTGCCCGCTTGCCTGGAGATCACCGCCGAGGCCGAAGACGGCGAGATCATGGGCGTGCGCCACCGCGAGCTGCCGGTGGAGGGCGTGCAGTTCCACCCCGAATCCTTCCTCACCGAGCACGGTCACGCGCTGCTGAGGAATTTCACGCAACAGGAGGCACCATGAGCTTCTCGCCCCAGGAAGCGCTGCTGCGGACCATCGAGCACCGCGAGATTTTCCACGATGAAATGCTCGACCTGATGCGCCAGATCATGAGCGGGCAGATGTCGCCGGTGATGATCGCCGCCGTCATCACCGGCCTGCGCGTGAAGAAGGAAACCATAGGCGAGATCACCGCCGCGGCGCAGGTGATGCGCGAGCTGGCCACCCGGGTCACGGTGAAGGATCCCGACAACCTGGTGGACATCGTCGGCACCGGCGGCGACGGCGCGCACACCTTCAACATTTCGACCGCGGCCATCTTCGTCGCCGCTGCCGCCGGCGCGCGCGTGGCAAAGCAC